>JAIERF010000389.1 GCA_019747075.1 Pseudomonadaceae bacterium | reverse complement strand
GCGGCGCAGTTCGAGAGCTTCCGCGACCCGCTGGTGATTCTGGTGACCGTGCCACTGTCGATCTGCGGTGCGCTGATTCCGCTGTTCCTCGGTTTCTCCAGCATGAACATCTACACCCAGGTCGGCCTGGTGACCTTGATTGGCTTGATCACCAAGCACGGCATCCTGATCGTCGAGTTCTCCAACCAGTTGCGCCGCGACAAAGGCCTGGGGCCGCGTGCCGCGGTCGAAGAAGCGGCAGCCATTCGTCTGCGTCCGGTACTGATGACCACGGCGGCGATGGTCTTCGGCATGCTGCCGCTGATCCTCGCCAGCGGTGCCGGTGCGGTCAGCCGCTTCGACATCGGCCTGGTGATCGCTACCGGCATGTCTGTCGGCACCCTGTTCACCCTGTTCGTACTGCCCTGTGTGTACAGCGTGCTGGCCAAGCCAAACCTCGACGGCGCGGCAGCGGCCCAGAGCGCGCACACCTAACCCTCTGCCAGAAACACAAAAGGCCCCGTCCAGCGACAAACTGGACGGGGCCTTTTGTTTTGGCGAGAGACTCAGTCGCGGCGCGAAGGCGACAGCAGCTCGATCTTGTAACCGTCCGGGTCTTCGACAAAGGCCAGGATGCTGTTGCCATGCTGCATCGGCCCGGCCTCGCGGATGATCTTGCCGCCACGGGCGCGGATGTCCTCGCAGGCCTTGTACACATCGGCCACTTCCAGGGCGATATGGCCGTAGCCGCTGCCCAGCGCGTACTCACTTACGCCCCAGTTGTGGGTTAACTCAATCACGCTGTTGTGCGCCTCGTCGCCGTAACCGACGAAGGCCAGGGTGAACTTGCCGTCCGGGTAGTCGTTGCGGCGCAGCAGGGTCATGCCCAGCACCTCGGTGTAAAAGGCGATGGATTTGTCCAGGTCGCCGACGCGCAGCATGGTGTGCAAAATTCGCATGGTGATTCCCTCAGCGATAAATCAGTGGCGCATTGTGAACCGCCAGGCTTGCCAGGCCAAGCAGCAGCGGCCCAGCGACCAACGGCGCGCTGCCGCCCTTGCCTATCGGCCGCTGACAGGAAAGACTGCGCCCCTCTGGCGCCGGCCGCTTGGCAGCGCACCTTTCAGGACACACCTGCATGTCACCCAAACTCGTTTTAGCCATGGTTCTGGTCATGCTCGGCGGTTGCGCCCACTCCGGCGCCGCACCCGACAAGAGCGCCACGGCCAAACGCTGGTGGCCATTCGACAGCGCCAGCGCAGGCAAAATCGCCGCCAACCCAACCCTGGCGGCGCCCAAATATGATCAGAAATGGTTGGATGAGTACGAGCCACGCCTGCGCGAAGCCCTGCAAGGCAGCGGCTTCGACCTGGAGCGACGCGAGGATGTGCTGCTGGTAACCATGCCAGTCCAGGGCAGCTTCAACCCGGACCGGCCGCAACTGCTGCTGCCGGCCAAACTCGGCCCGCTCACGCGCATGGCCAAGCTCGCCGAGCAAGACCCACAAGGTGCTGCCGTGCTGATCCTCGGTCACGCCGACAGCAGCGGCAAACTGGAATTGAACCGGCGGATCAGCGAACAGCGGGCCCAGGCGGTTGGCGGCATCTTCCGTCTCAGCGGCTTCGAGCGTGACCGCATGCGCCTCAAGGGTGTGGGTTCAGACATGCCACGCGCCGCCAACGACAGCCCGGAGGGCCGAGCCTTGAATCGCCGAGTGGAAATCCTGCTGGCGCCGAAGGCCAACCTGGTCGCCCTGCTGCAGCAATACCTGCGCCCGCCAGCCCCTGCCAAACTGGCCAGCAGCAAACCCTGACTCACCAACCAAAATCAGCAGACAAAAAAACGCCCCGCAAAAGCGAGGCGTTTTTTCTACCAGCAGCCGTTAGAACAACTTACGGCCCTTGCCAGCAGCAATACGCATGCGCAGCGCGTTGAGCTTGATAAAGCCCGCCGCGTCGGCCTGGTTGTAAGCACCGCCGTCTTCTTCGAAGGTGGCGATGTTGGCATCGAACAGCGAGTCGTCGGACTTGCGCCCGGTGACGATGACGTTGCCCTTGTACAGCTTCAGGCGCACAACGCCGTTCACATGCGCCTGGGAGGCGTCGATCATCTGTTGCAGCATCAGACGCTCTGGGCTCCACCAGTAACCGGTGTAGATCAGGCTGGCGTACTTGGGCATCAGCTCGTCTTTCAAGTGGGCCACTTCGCGGTCCAGGGTGATCGACTCGATGGCGCGGTGCGCGCGCAGCATGATGGTGCCGCCAGGGGTCTCGTAGCAGCCACGGGACTTCATGCCGACATAACGGTTCTCGACGATGTCCAGACGGCCGATGCCGTTGAGACCGCCGATGCGGTTCAATTCAGCCAGCACGGTGGCCGGCGTCATCTCAACGCCGTCGATGGCAACGATGTCGCCCTTGCGGTAGGTCAGCTCGATGTAAGTGGCCACGTCCGGTGCCTGTTGCGGGCACACGGTCCATTTCCACATGTCTTCTTCGTGCTCGGTCCAGGTGTCTTCCAGCACGCCGCCTTCATAGGAGATGTGCAGCAGGTTGGCATCCATGGAGTACGGCGACTTCTTCTTACCGTGACGCTCGATCGGAATGCCGTGCTTCTCGGCATAGTCCATCAGCTTCTCGCGTGACAACAGATCCCACTCGCGCCACGGAGCGATAACCTTCACGCCCGGCTTCAGCGCGTAGGCGCCCAGCTCGAAACGGACCTGGTCGTTGCCTTTGCCGGTGGCGCCGTGGGAGATGGCGTCAGCGCCAGTCTCGTTGGCGATCTCGATCAGACGCTTGGCGATCAGCGGACGGGCGATGGACGTACCCAGCAGGTACTCGCCTTCGTACACGGTGTTGGCGCGGAACATCGGGTAGACGAAATCACGCACGAACTCTTCGCGCAGGTCGTCGATATAGATTTCCTTGACGCCCATGGCCTGAGCCTTGGCGCGGGCCGGTTCGACCTCTTCGCCCTGGCCGAGGTCGGCGGTGAAGGTCACCACTTCACAGTGATAGGTGTCTTGCAGCCACTTGAGGATCACCGAGGTATCCAGGCCACCGGAATAGGCCAGAACTACCTTCTTAACGTCCGTCATGCCATCAACTCCACGGGTTGTACGGAAAACCCGCGATTCTACCGGCCGCGCCAGCTTATTTACAGGGGCGCGACACGCGATGACGACGAAGCGACGGCTTGTGCCGCACTTATGACAATCTGTTGCCGTCAGGAGGTGGCGCCCGCCTCATCCTTGGCCGCCGCGGCTGGCGGCGCTTCCGGCACGGCCTCGCGCTCAAGTTGCAGGCTCACACGGCGATTTTTGGCGCGATTGGCTTCGTTGTTATTTGGCACCAGCGGATAGCGTTCACCGTGAAAGCGCAGGGTGATCCGCGCTTCGGGCACACCATTGGCCTTCAGGTACTCCATCACCGCCAGCGCTCGGCGGCGCGACAAGTCGCGATTGCTCAGGCGATTGCCGCTGTTGTCGGAGTGGCCATCGAGGTTGATGCGATTGACCGTCGGGTCGGCCTTGAGGAACTGCAAAATGATGTCCAGCTTGGCCTGGGCCAACGCATCGACCACCACCCCCGAGGGAAAACCAATCTGCGCCTGCTTGATCTGCTCGAAATTGACCGGTAGCAGCTTGGCCGTGCAGCCGAGGTAGTCGCGGTAAGCCTGGGCGAACTTGACCGGCAGCACGCGCACCTCCAGCGCATCGCTGCCGTGCTGGGTGCGCATCCGCACCAGCGGGCTGCGCCCTTCCAGCAAGCCGGTAAGCAAGCGCCCGGCCTGCACCTGAGTGCTGCTGACCGGCTGACCGGCCGCCACCCGCACCGCCCCCAGGTTGATGTCTTCACGCCCCGGCTGCCAGGGCGCCGCCGCGGCCAACAAGGTGCCAGAGCCATTGCCCAGCCAGTGCTCATGGCCATTGATGCGGAAAATCGCCGACTCACCCGCGCGGCGCACGAACTCGCCACTGCCAAAATCACTGATCGGTTGCGACAAGCGACACTCGAACTGATCCCCTGCCACCGTCCACTGCACCGCCTCCAGACGCGTCTGGAAGGTAATGGCGGTGGCTGGCAGGCTGACGAGCAGACTGAGCAGGACGAAATAGCGCTGATGCACAGCAGGCTCCACAAGGGATTACGGCATTCCTCTCAGTATCGGTGCAACGCGGCAAAACTTAAGCGCCGAGGTGACTTTTTCCCGTCCCACGGCGCTTTCAGACAAACAGCGGCGTGCCGGCGCAGGGCTTTTCCGGTAGCATGTTCAGCCAGTTTTACCCGCCTGGAACCCCCCTCATGTCTGACCGCCTGACCCTGCTGCGTCCCGACGACTGGCACATTCACCTGCGCGACGGTGCCGTGCTGGCCAATACCGTGGCCGATGTGGCCCGGACCTTTGGCCGCGCCATCATCATGCCCAACCTGGTGCCGCCGGTACGCAACGCCGCCGAAGCCGACGCCTACCGCCAGCGCATCCTTGCCGCACGGCCGGCCGGCAGCCAGTTTCAGCCGTTGATGGTGCTGTACCTCACCGACCTGACCTCGGCCGCCGACGTGCGCGCAGCCAAGGCGTCAGGCTTCGTGCATGCCGCCAAGCTGTACCCGGCCGGTGCCACCACCAACTCGGACTCGGGCGTCACCAGCATCGACAAGATCTTCCCGGCACTGGAAGCCATGGCCGACGTCGGCCTGCCGCTACTGGTGCACGGCGAAGTGACACGCAGCGAGATCGACGTGTTCGACCGCGAAAAAGCCTTTATCGATGAGCATCTGGTGCGCGTCGTGGAACGCTTCCCGAGCCTGAAAGTGGTATTCGAACACATCACCACCGGCGACGCGGTGCAGTTCGTCAACAGCGCCTCGGCCAATGTCGGCGCCACCATCACCGCCCATCACCTGCTCTACAACCGCAACCACATGCTGGTCGGCGGTATTCGCCCGCACTTCTATTGCCTGCCGATCCTCAAGCGCAACACCCACCAGGACGCCCTGTTGGATGCGGCCACCAGCGGCAGCAGCAAGTTTTTCCTCGGCACCGACTCGGCACCCCACGCCTTGCACGCCAAGGAAGCCGCCTGCGGCTGCGCCGGTTGCTACACCGCCTATGCGGCCATTGAGCTGTATGCCGAGGCCTTCGAGCAGCGCAATGCGCTGGACAAGCTGGAAGGCTTTGCCAGCCTGCACGGCCCGGACTTCTACGGCCTGCCGCGCAATACCGACCGCATCACCTTGGTCCGTGAAGACTGGACCGCCCCGACCAGCTTGCCACTCGGCGAGCAAACCGTTATTCCGCTGCGCGCTGGTGAACAACTGCGCTGGCGCCTGCTGGAGCACACTGCGTGAGCGAAGACCACTACGACGACGAACATGAAGGCGGCAGCGGCGGCGGTGCACGACACCCCATGGCCCAACGCTTTCGCGGTTACCTGCCGGTAGTCGTCGATGTTGAAACCGGCGGTTTCAACTGCGCCACCGACGCCCTGCTGGAAATTGCCGCGACCACCATCGGCATGGACGAAAAGGGCTTCGTGTTCCCCGACCACACCTATTTCTTTCGCGTGGAGCCGTTTGCCGGCGCCAACATCGAACAGGCCGCACTGGACTTCACCGGCATCAAGCTCGATCACCCGCTGCGCATGGCAGTAAGTGAAGAAAGCGCCCTGACCGATATTTTCCGTGGCATCCGCAAGGCCCTGAAGGCCAACGGCTGCAAGCGCGCGATTCTGGTCGGGCACAACAGCAGCTTCGATCTCGGCTTCCTCAACGCTGCCGTTGAGCGCACCGAACTCAAGCGCAACCCGTTCCACCCTTTCTCCAGCTTCGACACCGCCACCCTGGCCGGCCTCGCCTATGGCCAGACTGTCTTGGCGAAAGCCTGCCAGGCAGCCGGCATGGACTTCGACGGCCGCGAAGCCCACTCGGCCCGTTACGACACCGAGAAGACTGCCGAGCTGTTCTGCGGCATCGTCAATCGCTGGAAGGAACTGGGCGGCTGGCACGACTTCGACGACTGAGGTCGCCAGCTAAGGCCCTAGGGCTGACGCCGGTCACTCATCGCGCGTCAGCACTTCCAGCAGTTCGATTTCAAAGATCAGATTGGAATGGGGTTTGATGTGGGCGCCGAACTGGCGTTCGCCATAGCCCAGATGGGACGGCACCCAAAGCTTGCGCTTACCGCCAACCTGCATGCCCATCAGCCCCAGATCCCAGCCCTTGATCACTCGACCGGTGCCGATCACGCACTGGAAAGGTTTACCGCGATCAAAGGACGAGTCGAACAGCGTGCCATCCTCAAGCCAGCCACGGTATTGGGTGGTGATCAACGCGCCCTTGACCACGGCCTTGCCGTCACCCAGCTGAATATCCTCAACCTGTAATTCGTTGCCCATTGCCCACGCTCGATTCATCGCCAGAAGTGGCGGCTGATTATCGCCATGGGCTGCAGACGTGCAAGTGCAACGGCCATTCAGGGCAACGCGCGCCCCGGCACCAGGCTCAACTCACCCAAACGCTCGCGGCGCTGGCCGAGAAAGCGCGTGCAACTGACGCGCAGAAAAGACGCGAAGTTGACCACCTCACCGCGGTAATCCATGACTTCGTCATACAGCTTGGTGATTAACTGATTGGTGGTCATGCCATCGACGGCGGCGATTTCACCGAGGATGTCCCAGAACTGGTTTTCCAGGCGCAAGGTGGTGACCACACCACGAATGCGCAACGAGCGGGAGCGCGACTCGTAAAGAATCGGATCAGCTTTGACATACAGCTCGCACATGGCTGCCTCCTTTGAGCAGCAGCAGGCGCCACCCACATGGCGCCCACGGTTACCAGCAAACGCTTACAGACTGATCTGGGTACCCAGCAGGCCGAGGAAGGCCGCCAGCCAGTTGGGGTGCGCAGGCCAGGCCGGCGCCGTCACCAAGTTACCTTGAACATGGGCCTGATCGACGCCGATGTCCATATACTGGCCGCCCGCCAATTGCACTTCCGGGCCACAGGCCGGGTAGGCGCTGCACTCACGGCCTTTCAGCACACCGGCAGCCGCCAGCAACTGGGCGCCGTGGCAGACCGCGGCAATCGGTTTGCCGGCGGCATCGAAAGCTTGCACCAGGGCCAGCACGTCGGCGTTCAGGCGCAGGTATTCCGGCGCACGACCACCAGGGATCAGCAAGGCATCGTAGTCGGCAGCATTGACCCCGGCGAAGTCAAAATTCAGGGCAAAGTTGTGCCCCGGCTTTTCGCTGTAGGTCTGCTCGCCTTCAAAATCGTGAATGGCGGTACGCACGCTCTGCCCGGCCGACTTCCCCGGACACACCGCGTGCACGCTGTGGCCGACCATCTGCAGGGCCTGGAACGGCACCATCACTTCGTAGTCTTCAACATAGTCGCCGACTACCATCAGAATCTTCTTCGCTGCCATGATCGCTCTCCCGTGGATGTATTCAGTCAGCCCATTGTTTACCCGCTGCTCAGCCGCGGGGTAATAGCTGGCTACTACGCGCATAAAAAAAGCGCCCCGCGGGGCGCTTCTTGAACGAACGACCGACTTTACTCGGCCGCTTTCTGTACCAGCAGCAGCTCGCCTTCCTTGCTCAGGGGGATCTGCGTACCCGGATCACGGTCCATGCGCACCTGACTGACCTTGTCGCCAATCTGGTACTTCACGTCATAACCGACCACCTTTTCACTGGTATCGGTCACCGTGCTGCAACGAGTCTCGGTGGTGGTGTAGGTGTCATTAGCCTGCATGTTGCCCTGCACCTGATTGCCGGCGTAACCGCCAGCGGCAGCGCCCGCCACAGTGGCGACCTTCTTGCCGGTACCGCCACCAATCTGATTACCGAGCAGGCCGCCCGCCAAGGCACCAACCAGGGTGCCGGCGATCTTGTGCTGATCCTGCACCGGTTTCTGCTTGGTCACCGTCACGTCTTTGCACACCTGCCGCGGAGTCTTGATGGTCTCCTTGATCGGCTGTACCGCCAAGACTTCGGCGTACTTCGGCGCACTGTTGATTACGCTGTAGGTCGCCACCGCACCACCCGCAGTGACACCCACCGCACCTAGCACCGCACCCACTAGCATTGATTTGTTCACGCCCGACTCCTGACAACTGTGTGAAGGAGCCTATTCGCTCCCATTCCCGACATTTGACTGCCGATACCTGTAATCAGTTCAGTGCACAAACCGCCGCCCGCCTAAACCGCGAGCGACGTCACAGATGCGTTTAAGGGCGCTCGTCCACTTCCTCGGCCACTACTGGCGGGATCAGGTCGTCGCGGGTCAGCTTGAGCCAGATCAGCAGGATGCTGGCGATATACACAGACGAGTAAGTACCCGCCGACACACCGATAAACAGCGCCAGGGAGAAGCCCCAGAGGTTTTCACCGGCAAAGATCATCAGCGCCACAATCGCCAGCAGGGTCGAAATCGACGTCGCCATGGTGCGCAGCAGGGTCTGGGTGGTGGAGATGTTGATGTTCTCGATCAACTCGGCCTTGCGCAGCAGACGGAAGTTCTCACGAATCCGGTCGAACACCACGATGGTGTCGTTAAGCGAGTAACCGATGATCGCCAGCACTGCGGCCAGCACGGTGAGATCGAAAGGGATTTCGAAGAAGGAGAACACCCCGAGGGTCACGATTACGTCGTGGATCAACGAGACGATGGCGCCAAAGCCGAACTTCCACTGAAAGCGGAATGCCACGTAGACCATGATCCCGGCCAGGGCCAGCAACATGCCCAGGCCACCCTGGTCGCGCAACTCTTCACCCACGGTCGGACCGACGAACTCGACGCGCTTGACCGCTGCCGGGTTGCTGGCATCGGCTTCCAGCAGAGCGGCAGCAATCTTGTTACCCAGTTGCGGATCATCGCCAGCCAGTCGCACCAGCACATCGGTGGTCGCGCCAAAGCTCTGCACCACGGCATCTTCATAACCGGCGCCGCGCAGTTGCTCACGCACCTTGTTGAGGTCCGCCGGCTTTTCGTAGGCAAACTCGATCAGGGTACCGCCAGTAAAGTCGAGGCCGAAGTTCAGACCTTTGACCGCCAAACTGCCCAGGGAAATCAGAGTCAGGATAACGGTCACGGCAAACGCCACATGGCGAATGCCCATGAAATTGATTACAGGTTTCATTGTCATCGCCCCTTTAGATCCACAGCTTCTTGAAGTCCCGACCACCAAAAATCAGGTTGGTCATGCCGCGGGTCACGATGACCGCAGTGAACATTGAGGTAAGGATGCCGAGCGACATGGTCACTGCGAAGCCCTTGATCGGCCCGGTGCCCATGGCAAACAGAATGCCGCCCACCAGCAAGGTGGTCAGGTTGCCGTCGACGATGGCCGACAGCGCCCGGTCGAAGCCTTCATGGATGGCGCGCTGCACCGACATGCCATTGGCGATTTCTTCACGAATCCGCGAGAAGATCAGCACGTTGGCGTCCACCGCCATACCCATGGTCAACACAATACCGGCGATCCCCGGCAGTGTCAGGGTAGCACCCAGCATCGACATCAGCGCCAGCAGCACGACCATGTTGAAGCCCAGGGCCACGGTCGCCAGCACACCGAAGAAACGGTAAAGCAAGAGGATGAAAATCGAGACGAACAGGAAGCCCCACAGCGAAGCCTCGATGCCCAGCTGGATGTTTTCCGCACCCAGGCTTGGGCCGATGGTGCGTTCTTCAGCGAAGTACATCGGTGCGGCCAGGCCACCAGCACGCAGCAGCAGGGCCAGCTCGGAGGACTCACCCTTACCATCCAGACCGGTGATACGGAACTGACTGCCCAGCGGCGACTGGATGGTCGCCAGACTGATGATCAGCTTCTCTTCCTTGAAGGTCTGTACCGGCACTTCTTTCTCGACGCCATCCACCACTTGCTTGACGTACTTGGTCAGTGGCTTCTGCTCGATAAAGATCACCGCCATGCTGCGCCCAACATTGCTGCGGGTGGCACGGCTCATCAGTTCGCCGCCATGACCATCAAGGTTGATGTTCACCTGCGGACGGCCGTTCTCGTCGAAGCTCGCCTGGGCGTCGGTCACCTGATCACCGGTGATGATCAGACCACGCTCCAGCGGCACCGGACGACGGCCCGGCTCACGGAATTCAAACGACTCGGTGCTGGCCTTGCCGGCGTCGGCATCAGCCGCCAGACGGAATTCCAGGTTGGCGGTCTTGCCGAGAATACGCTTGGCTTCGGCGGTGTCTTGCACACCCGGCAACTCGACCACGATACGGTTGGCACCCTGGCGCTGCACCAGCGGCTCGGCCACACCCAGTTCGTTAACCCGGTTACGCACGGTAGTCAGGTTTTGCTTGATCGAGTATTCGCGAATTTCCTGCAGCTTGGCCGGGGTCATTTCCAGGCGCAGCACCTGCAAGCCATTGCGCTCGCTGGTGGTCAAGGCGAAGTCGGTAAAGCTCTTCTGCACCAGGGCACGGGCCTTTTCCAACGCGGCCTCATCGGTGAAGCCGAGCTGAATAGCCACGTCTTGCTGCGGCAGGCTGCGATAGCGCACACGCTCTTTACGCAGCAGGCTTTTAACGTCGCCTTCGTAGACTTTCAGGCGCGCATTGATGGCTTTGTCCATGTCCACTTCCAGCAGGAAGTGCACACCACCGGACAGGTCCAGGCCCAGCTTCATCGGGCTGGCGCCCAGGTTGCGCAGCCACTGCGGCGTGGTCGGTGCCAGGTTCAGCGCCACCACATAATCATCGCCCAGGGCTTTACGCACCACGTCTTTGGCGGGCAGTTGGTCGGCTTTATCCTGCAAACGCAGCAAGCCAGCCTTACCCTCTTTGCCCAGGCTCGCCGACTTGACGCCGATACCAGCGTCCGTCAGGGCCTTGCTAACTCGATCAAGGTCGGCCTGATTGATCTGCAACGCCGTGCTGGCACCGCTGACCTGAATGGCCGGATCGTCCGGATAGAGATTCGGTGCGGAATAGATAAAGCCGATCGCCAGCACTGCGAGGATCAGCAGGTATTTCCACAGAGGGTATTTATTCAGCATGACGCCGCCCGCTTATGACGCGGGGCGCATTGCGCGCCCCGTCGATGTTAATAGTGTTGAATTCAGATGGCTTTCAGCGTGCCCTTGGGCAGGGTCGCCGCGATGGCCAGCTTCTGGATCTTCAGCTCAACGGTGTCAGACACTTCGATGACCACGAAGTCGTCAGAAACCTTGACGATCTTGCCCGCGATACCACCGGAGGTGACCACTTCGTCGCCCTTCTGCAAGCCACCCAGCAGGTTCTTTTGCTCTTTGGCGCGCTTGGCCTGGGGACGCCAGATCATCAGGTAGAAAATCACCAGGAAGCCGACCAGAAACACCCATTCAAAACCGGTACCAGCAGGGGCGCCAGCAGCCGGGGCAGCATCAGCAGCAAAAGCAGCAGGGATCAGAAAGCTCATGTAACGCTCCTCTATAGAGACGTGAAAAGTAGGGTCTAAATGTTTGGTCTGGATCACCCCAGCGGCGGCGTTGGCAAGCCACGACGGGCGTAGAAGGCATCCACGAAGGCGGCCAATGTACCCTGTTGAATAGCCTCGCGCAAACCAGCCATCAGGCGCTGGTAATGACGCAAGTTATGGATTGTATTCAACATACTGCCCAGCATTTCGCCGCATTTATCCAGGTGATGCAGATACGCGCGGGAGAAGTGCTGACAGGTGTAGCAATCGCAGGTCGGGTCGAGCTTCGAGTCGTCATGCTTGTGCACCGCGTTACGGATTTTCAGCACGCCGGTGTCGACGAACAGGTGACCGTTGCGCGCGTTGCGGGTCGGCATCACGCAGTCGAACATGTCCACGCCGCGGCGCACACCTTCAACCAAATCTTCCGGCTTGCCCACACCCATCAGGTAACGGGGTTTGTCGACCGGCAATTGCGGTGGCAGGAAGTCCAGTACGCGAATCATCTCTTCCTTCGGCTCGCCCACCGACAGACCGCCAATGGCCAGGCCATCGAAGCCGATTTCATTCAAGCCTTCCAGCGAGCGCATGCGCAGGTCCTGGTGCATGCCGCCTTGAACGATGCCAAACAGTGCCGCAGTGTTGTCGCCGTGGGCGATCTTTGAGCGCTTGGCCCAACGCAGCGACAGCTCCATGGAGCGGCGCGCCACATCTTCATCGGCCGGATACGGCGTGCATTCGTCGAAGATCATCACGATGTCAGAACCGAGATCGCGCTGCACCTGCATCGACTCTTCCGGGCCCATAAACACCTTGGCGCCGTCGACCGGCGAGGCGAAGGTCACGCCCTCCTCCTTGATCTTGCGCATCGCCCCCAGGCTGAACACCTGGAAGCCGCCAGAGTCGGTAAGGATCGGCCCTTGCCACTGCATAAAGTCATGCAGGTCGCCGTGCCGCTTGATCACTTCGGTACCGGGGCGCAACCACAGGTGAAAGGTGTTGCCGAGAATGATCTGCGCACCAATCGCCTCAATGTCGCGCGGCAGCATGCCCTTGACCGTGCCGTAGGTGCCCACCGGCATAAACGCCGGGGTTTCCACCACGCCACGGGGAAAGGTCAGGCGCCCGCGCCGAGCCCGGCCATCGGTGGCCAGGAGTTCAAAAGACATGCGGCAATTGCCCGTCATAGCTGTTCCTCGGGCCCGCGCGGGGCGGGATTGCGGGTAATGAACATGGCATCACCGTAACTGAAAAAGCGGTAGCCCTGCTCAATGGCGACGTGGTACGCCGCCATGGTCTCGGGATAACCAGCAAAAGCCGACACCAGCATCAGCAGAGTCGACTCGGACAAATGGAAGTTGGTCACCAGGGCGTCAACCACATGAAAGGGTCGCCCAGGGTAAAGAAAGATATCGGTGTCGCCACTGAACGGCTTCAACTCGCCATCGCGAGCGGCACTCTCCAGCGAGCGCACGCTGGTGGTGCCCACGGCGATGACCCGCCCGCCCCGCGCCCGGCAAGCGGCGACGGCGGCCACCACGGCAGCGTCGACCTCCAGCCACTCGCTGTGCATGTGATGGTCTTCGAGACGCTCGACGCGCACCGGCTGAAAGGTGCCGGCGCCGACATGCAGGGTGACAAAGGCCGTCTCCACGCCCATCTGACGGATCGCGTCGAGCAAGGCCTGATCAAAATGCAGTCCCGCCGTTGGCGCTGCCACGGCGCCCGTGCGGTCGGCGTACACCGTCTGGTAGCGCTCGCGGTCGGCGTCTTCATCCGGGCGATCAATATAGGGTGGCAGCGGCATATGGCCGACCCGCTCCAGCAGCGGCAATACATCTTCACTGAAGCGCAGCTCAAACAAGGCATCGTGGCGCGCCAGCATTTCGGCCTCGGCGCCGCCGTCGAGCAGAATTGTCGAACCGGGCTTGGGCGACTTGCTCGAACGCACATGGGCCAGCACGCGCCGCGTATCCAGCACTCGCTCGACCAGCACTTCCAGCTTGCCGCCGGACGCCTTCTGGCCGAACAGGCGCGCCGGAATCACTCGGGTGTTGTTAAACACCATCAGATCACCCGGACGCAGATACTCCAGCAGATCCGGAAAATGACGATGAGCCAGGGCACCCGTGGTCCCGTCCAGCGTCAGCAGACGGCTGGCGCTACGATCAGGCAATGGGTGACGGGCAATCAGGGCTTCGGGCAAGTCGAAGGTAAAGTCGGCAACGCGCATATAAAGAGGTCGTTTTGCAGGGCCGCAAAGTTTAGCGGAAATAGCGCAATCTGACCACGCAGGTGGATTGACCGACGGCTTTTCCCTCCCTATACTTCGCGCCCATTGTTGCCCTGATGGCGGAATTGGTAGACGCGGCGGATTCAAAATCCGTTTTCGAAAGGAGTGGGAGTTCGAGTCTCCCTCGGGGCACCATTACACTGTTTCTGACTGTCGATGACAGTCTACGAAACCACCTGAAAAGCCCGCCGCGTGCGGGCTTTCTTGTTTCTGGCTGTTTACCCCTGTCTATGCCTATACCTTGACACCGTGTATCCCCACCTGTATCCCTATGAAAAGCCATAACTTTGGGATACAGGACATGAAGCGTTCTGAGATAAAGCGGCGCCCGCTGGCTGACACCGTACTGACCAGCCTGGAAGCCGAAACCAAGGAATATCGGGAACTGGATGGCAGTAGCCTTTATTTCAGAGTGAAGGCAGACGGCGGCAAGTCCTGGCAATTGCGCTACAAAAAGCCGAGCGGCACCTGGGCATGGCTTGGACTGGGGGGCTACCCCGAAGTTAGCGGGGAGCTGGCCCGAAGCAAAGCCGCCGATCTGCGCAAGACCATCAGTGATGGCATCGACCCACTGGAGCAAAAGCGCGCCGCCAAGATCGCCATTGAAACGGCCAAGAGCCGAACATTCCGCGCCGCTGCTAACGACTGGCTGCAAGCCAAAGTAGACAAGGGCCTGGCCGACTCCACCCTCAGCAAAATCCGCACCTACCTGGATAAAGACATACTCCCAGCGCTAGGTGACAAGCCCCTGGATGAAATCACCCGCACCGACTGCGCCGCCCTCCAAGCATCAATCGAAGCACGGGCCGCCCATAACGTGGCCGAGAAATGCCGCACCTGGGTCAATCAGATATTTGGCCGCGCCATCGGCCTGGGGCTTACGGAGAACGATCCGGCCAGCAGGCTGCGCGATATTGCCGCCCCGGCACCCAAGACCCAGCAACACCCCCACCTACTGGAGCCCGAATTACCGGAGTTCCTTCGAGCACTGAAAACCACCACCAGCCGCCTGACGGCCAAGACCGCCGCCTGGCTTTGTATCTGGACAGCATCACGGCCAGGCATGGTGCGTTTGGCCGAGTGGAAGGAGATAGACCTGAATGCCAGCACCTGGACGACACCAGCGGACAAGATGAAGATGCGCCGGGATCACGTGGCACCCCTCCCCCGCCAAGCCATTGATGCCCTTCGCGAACTCCACCAGCTAACCGGGCGCAATCGCTGGCTGTTCCCCGGTGTCGGCCCGAAGAACCCGACCATCAGTGAAAACACCATCAACAAGGTGTTTGCCGGCATTGGTTACAAGGGACGCTTGGTCGGCCACGGCACCCGCCACACGGCCAGCACCCTGCTGCGTGAAAACGGTTGGCCCAAGGATCATATCGAAGCGCAATTGGCCCACAAGGAAGAAGGCATATCCGGCATCTACAATAAAGCCCAATACTTGGAGCAGCGCACGACCATGATGCAATGGTATGCCGACCACCTAGACAAACTAGCAGCCGGCAACGTGATGCAAGGCCAGTTCGGCAAGGTGGTTTAGCGCTAGTGGGGCAATAGGGTATCAGCTGTGAGGACGCTCATGAAAAGCCGTGTTTTTAAACAAGCAGACTCCGAATGCCTAGCTCACGTAGCCTCGATCTACTACGAGGCTCACGCCCGCACGGGTGATCATCGGCAGGCGTTCGTTGAGACCGTGCGTCTGGCTCTGCTTGCGGACTATCAGCCGTACGCCGCCTGGGTGACCACTGCCATGCTGAGAACCGGGCGACCGACCCATGCCGTCATCCTGAAACACCCCGAGGCCGAGAAGGCATTTCCGGTGACGGTGGGCGGCGTAATGATCCAGTGGGCCAACTGGCTGATGGAGACAGAGGCGTACACACCTGAAACCGGGCGCGGCTGGCGACTGATCGAGGGTGAGGCGCTCGATCTGTATATGCGCCGGGCACGGCAGGAGCCTGAGCTGCCGCAGATCGAGATGGACTTTGCGATGGGGATGGAGCCGTGACCAAGCTATCGCCTGAGGAGCGCGCGAAGCGCCTGGAAGCGGTGCAATATGCGCGGGCCACGAACGCCCTAGAAGGCGCCAGGCCTTCACCGCTTGTCCAGGATCTGCAGGTCAAGTGGATCAACGGCGAGATCACGATCGAAGAGTCCATCGCCGAGGCGCTGCGGCATTACGGCTTGCCCAAAACGCCGGAGCCCCGACAGGGCTGAGGTATGTTACGAGTGCTGCGAGATTGATAATCTCGCAACATACCCCTGATCGGCGTTCTTCGAGCTAATCACAAATCACGGAAAGGTACCGAGATGAAAATGATCAACAAACTGATGGTGGTTCTGGGCCTGGCTGCGGCGCTGGTTGGTTGCGATCACCCGGACATGCTCTCCTCGGGTCAGATCAAGTGGGAGCCGGTGGCTTCTGACTATCTGAACAAGCACAAAGGCAAACCCAACGGTGCTCATTCCGACTGGAAGCTGGAAATAAAGGATGATCAGGGCATACAGATAGTCAGCGTGTTCGTTGACGGAAAAAAGAAGGCGTGGACGGGTTGCAACCCGACTAACGGTGTCGTTAAGCCTGTAACCTCTGCGTGCCACGTGATCGATCGTAACGCGGTGATAGCGATACACTGGAATGAGTCGGAAGGCTACCGTGTTGGTACTGCTGCAGGTCCACGCTTCGGTGGTAGTTACGACCTGCCTGGTGAGCAGGCCTTGGATTTCATATCTGGTATGGGTGTAGTGTTTCAGGCCAAAGGTTACAACTTGTAAGAGGTAAGCAATATGAGCGCTCAATAAAAAGCCCGGCATAGGCCGGGCTTTTCTTTTTGTGGTGATTATCTCCTCCACCCTCGTCCTTGGTATTTTCCGTTCGCTCCATCATTTTTTCGATCATGCTCGTGCCCGCAGTGGCCAGCGGCATCTTCACCATGCCGGTGATATTGCCCATGATGCCTTGTAAGGTGTTCTCATAGGGGGTCAGGCCTGGCTCAGAGAATGACACCATGTTCAGCACCGTCCTTGAGAAGGTAGTGATCAGCGTGGAGTCGGCGTTCGACGTATTTTTTCAGCCCACGTCCGCCAGCCTCTCCCGCAGCAGCGCCTCGACCCGGTCGTCCAGTCCATCATAAAAAACACATTCAATCAGCCGGTCACGGTGCTGGGTGAACTGCCAACTGGAATCGTCCAGGGCGAGCCATGGTTCAGCGGCCCGGCCTGAGGCCTCGAGCCAATCCAGGATCTCGCCCTCGCGGCGAGCTGGCAACCAACCCTCGATTCGCTCGGCGATCGGTGTCACGCCGATGACTCGTGCGCGCAGATCGGCCGGGAACAGCTCGCGCAGATCGTCGAGCGAGAAGTGCTCGCGCCAGAGAGAGCTGATCACCACCTCGACCCGGGGGAAATTGCGCAGCACGCCGACTAGCCGAGGGAGTGACCGTAACCGCTGGTCTGGCTGGGGTGGGTCAGGGTGGAGTACCCCATCGATATCGAGAAAGAGAATTACGGTTCTGGATCGGCGTTCGACGTATTTTTCTGGGCTTGCCAGTCGCGGAACGCCTGCAGCAGATCGCCCTCCGGCCAGTGGCCTTTCTCGACCTGCTCGCTCACCCATTCAGCCAGATCGTCGTCATCGATACCCTGCTCCGCCCGCTTAGCCTTGCCACGCGCGATGGCTTGGCGAAAGCCGGCGCTGATTGCGCGCTCAAACTCCATCTCAAAAAGCTCTTCAAGCTTTGCGTGCTCGCCGAGCCAGATATCCAGAAAGTTGCGCCAATCGTGCTCATACGCCCCAGGCGCAGACCGCGTTGAGCCGACGCTGGCGATTGCGAACCGAGTTCCCCAGGGTTCCGGGATATCCCGATCATGCACGATCGGTAACCAACCTTCGTGCATGTGAACGGGCACCAAGCCAGCGACCTCCTCGGCGCAGAGGTGGGCGGTCGGGCCGATCGGGTATTCGATATCCGCGCGCCGAACACGCAAAAGATCTTGGATCGCCTGAGCGCGTTTTTCTTTGTTGTTCAGAGCCCAAAGGGCCTTGCGGCGAATCCGCTCACGGGTCAGTAGGTCTGACTCAACCGAACCGAATTCGAGGCCGACAGGGTCGGTTTCTTCCCACTCGCAGGCCTCGATATAACCGCGCTGCTCGGGCGGGAACGGGTGTGAGGTTCGCCAGCCTGCGTGATCCTCGCACCGGGTCTGGTGTTGGGTCAGCGTGCCCGATTCGCCGCAGATTTCGCAGATCAAGGTCGAGGCCTCGCGCAGGGCGTCGAGCAGCTGCAGCTTGGCGAGGTCTTTCGTCAATATCTGAACGGTGAGGGTGCCAGCCTTCTCCTTGATCGACAGGATCGGCTCGCCGGCGGAGATCGCCAAAGCTTTTTTAACCAGATCGAGCCAGCCGCGTCCGGCGCTGATTGACGTCAGTAGTTCGAGGGTGGCCGAGGGTAAGTCGTCCGGTTCGATCAGGAATTTGGGCATGATGCCCTCCAGGATTGGGGCGCAGAAGAAGGCGCTGCCCTGGGGCGCGCCACGCGCTCCAAGGCAGCCTACTAGAGGTGGTTGAGCTGCTCAATCAACGACTCATGTCTAGGTCTTGCTGGGTCTGTTCGAGATCGGGAAGCTGCTCGACAACCGGGAAAAAGACCTCAGCAAAGGCTTCGGCGAGCTCCTGCAGAACGCCAACAATCCGCGAGTTTTCACGGGCGTCGTCTGGCGCCAAGGCGTTTGCGATTTTCTGAGGCTCGGCCAGCACTCGCTGCAGCACTTCCTGCTCGCCGTAGTTCAGGTCGATGACGGGTTGTAGGCGTTGGGTCATGGGGGTTACCTCATCAGCGGCTTATGCCGCGGTCTTAGTGGCGGTCATGAGTTTGCTTGAGCGCAGTCGGGGCTGGCTGATCATCCGAGTTTCGGATGAGGCTAAAACTCGATGCGCGGCGAACGCCACGCCCAAGAATTATCGACGTTTAGTTTTTACAAAAGACGGCTGATCGGCAAAAAGTATCTTCGGATCTCGCACCTCACCGCGCAGAGTTCTATCCGCCTCTACTGCCAGCAAAATGGCTCTCCCTGCGCGACCATTTCGCGCAGAACCGTACCGACTTTTGCTTGCACGACTGACATGACCGAGTGCAAGAGAGATTGCGTCAGGATCGGCTTTTTGCGCTTTTAAATCTGCAGCAAATGCATGTCTCAGGCTGTAAGCACTAACGCTTTGAAATCCCAGTTTCTGCGCCGCTGCAGCAATGGCTTTTTGCAGGCCAAGCCCCTGTTTAGGTGCCACGGTAATATGGCCGCCCTTGCGCACAACGGCTTGGCGAAGTTGTTCGGCAAGTCCGCCTCGAAGGGTTAGGCGTCGCCATGTTTGGCCTGCGTCAGTGTTATCGCTGACCTTGGCACCCTGAATTAGTATCTCAAGACTACTGTCCGGTAGAACTCGTAACTCAATTGGCTTTCCCAACTCCTCAGGCCTGGCGCCGGTGAGTACCATCATCGCGCAATGTAGTTGGTGTTTAGACGGAATAGCCCCCAGTAACTGGTCACGCCAATTACTGGGCAGCCCTGCTAGCGAACTCCGCTTAGCTTTTGAGTTACACCGTTGCTTTTGGGGGAGAACGTATTGCTCCTCAGTCATGAGTTGAGCTGCATAGTTCCTGGCCAGTGCTCGTGCGGCTGTGCGAGCCTCTGCTGTGGGGGCGTGCTCTGATTCGCGTAATGCTTCGGACAACCAATGGGCCATAGATACACGCCAGGCGGCCCGCAGGGCGACTGGGTTGCGTAGCTGTCTAGCGGTCGCGTAATCGTGCCAGTGAGCACCATCGAGACGCAGCATAATTTGACGATATTCGGCTTTGGTTGACTCGGCTAGGCCGTTGTAGCGGTCTAGGATCGGCTTGGCGATTGCTCGGAGTGCTCCCCGGTCTGACGGCGCAACGGGAGTCGCAGGCTTCTTTGTTGAGCTGTCTGAATTTTTATCTGGTCGCCTCATAAATTCCCCTGCTTACCCCGATTGCGCCGTTATCTACGCTGCGCTCCGAAAGCCGCAACTACCGCATAAATATTGCTTACCCCCCCATTTTTGGCCGCCATTCTGGCTACCAAAAATGGGTAAATAATTCTCAGCTTAGCCAGCATGACGCTCTTCGACTTACCGACAATCCTGAAACTTAACAAAACGCCTTGTTATGCAGTTGTATATATAAAAGCATTTATTTATTTGAGAGTATTTTCATACCAAAAGGCTTGCTTGCCACTGACTATCTGCAGGCAGCATGTACCAACAATTTAGCATTGGTCAAATTATTTAATTCATAAGAAATTCGGCTAAGCGATTACTGAAAAGTCACGATGAATAGCACCGCAGGCCGCGTATGCCTTAGCAATTGCGATAGCACAACATATTATTTAATTAAGCAATTGCGATAGTAAAACACACCAATTAATTAATTAAAAAAAGTTAAAAATAGCGCTTGCCTAGCCTGCTTTTTTGGTCTTTTAATTTGTTTGCGCGCAGCCATCCAGATCAACTCCACTCAATGCTAGAGGCTACACATGACCCAGAAAATATGCGTTATACGAATGAAAGAAGTTGCGCGATTAACCGCTCTTCGGCCCGCAACGATATATAAAAAATTGAAAACTGACCCAACGTTTCCAAAGCGATTTCCGCTCAGCGACAGCACCGCTCGAGGTGCACCCGTGGGGTTCGTCCTCAGCGAAATAATTCAGTGGATTGAGACCAGAATTGCTAAGCGCGAGGCCAAGTAAATGCGCAGACTCAGCACAGATTTGCACGGCTTTCACACCGCCCTACAGTCCGTATTTGGCCCCCTCGACTGGTGGCCCATAGCAGATGGCGGCATCCACCGGTTCCACGCTCCAGGCGACAAAGCCGGCTCTCGTAATGGGTGGTACCTGGTGTTCAGTGGAGACGTTTCTGCAGGGTGTTTCGGCAGCTGGAAAACTGGCGTGACTACGTACTGGAGCAGCAGAACGACTGGCGATCCCCTTGAGTCAAATTTGATTCGCCAGCGTATTGATCAGGCCCGCTTACAGCGAGATACCGAGTTGCTGCAGCGCCAGGCGACAGCTGCTGCATCTGCCCGTCAGCTATGGGATGGAGCTGATAGCGCTGACCCACAGCACCCCTACCTCGTTGCAAAGGGCTGCCCCCCAACGGGGCTGCGTCAGTGTGACGAATGGTTGCTAGTGCCGCTGTATCACGCAGGTGAGATCGTCAGTATGCAACGCATAGGGCTGAATGGTGACAAGCGGTTTTTGGGGGGCGGCAGAACCAAAGGAGCCGCCGCATTGCTGGGCACAATTGCGGCTGGAGAACCGCTGTATATCTGTGAGGGCTGGGCCACAGGCAGCACTCTCCACGCCGCAACTGGCGCTGCTGTGGCCTGCGCGATGTCGGCGAACAATTTACTTGAGGCCGGGCTTCATTTACGAAGCCGGCACCCGAATAGCCCCTTGATAGTGGCCGGCGATGATGACCGCCTGACGGAGGGGAACCCTGGCCGTAGATTCGCCCACATCGCGGCCCAGCAACTCGGCTGCGGGTTGGTCCTGCCACCCTGGCCTGTGGATGCACCGCTCCACCTGACCGACTTTAACGATCTGCGCCAGTGGCAGGCGGCCTGCATATGAGCGGAGCCTTGGACAATAACGACGTATTCCAGCCCAATGGCGGAACTGACAGCACCCGCGGAACCGTTAGCCCTCAGGCCTCCTTCGTTGGTTCCGTGACCGAAGTCACTGACGGAGCCGACGGAACCGCTCCAGGTGAAAAGTTAACCCTTATCCCAGCGGCGCTGCATCCAGAACCGAAGCGACCGGGATTTCAGGTTTACGATCATCCTGCGAGGTGTCCATCGAGGACCTATCTGCCTGGAGTTTGGTTACATGAATCTCGCAATAGTGATGAAGACGCGGCGCCCCGCAATCGCTGGATTTGCTCACCGCTGCATGTTGATGCAATCACTAATTGTGACGGTGGCGAGTTCGGCCGCCTCTTGCGCTTTCGCACTAGTCTAGGGCGCTGGCGTGAATGGGTCATGCCGATGCGTTTGCTCAAAGGAGGTGGAGAGGAGTTGCGCGGAGAACTTCTTGATATGGGGGTAGAAATTGATCCGGACGCATTTCGATTACTGAACCGCTACATTCAGAGCCAGCATCCGCGGCGCGAGGTCATTACGGCGTCCGCTACCGGTTGGCATTCATCCACGCTGTTTGTAATGCCTCGACAAAACATTGGACAAGGCGATGCCATGTACCAAAGCGAGGCAGCAAATTTTGAGGATTTCCGCCAGTCCGGCACGCTGCAAAGCTGGCAAACGGAGATTGGTGCTCGCTGCGACGGCAACCCGCTGTTGATGCTAGGTGTGTGCGCCGCGATGGCCGGACCATTGCTATACCACCTGAATCGTCAAAGCGGAGGCTTTCATATTGTTGGCGACAGCTCGACCGGGAAAAGCACTGTTATTCAGACTGCAGCTTCGGTATGGGGTAATGGTGAGCAATTTAAACGATCGTGGCGCGCCACGGGCAATGGCCTAGAGGGCATCGCTGCACAACGTAATGACACATTACTGGCACTGGACGAAATCGGAGAGGCTGACCCCCAAGAGATAGGGGCAGTGGTTTACGCCCTGGCAAATGGTGTAGGTAAGGCTAGGGCAAATCGAACTGGTGCAGCCCGTGCGACCAGACGATGGCGGGTAGTTGTATTTTCCTCCGGTGAGTTGGGGCTGTCGGCTCACATGGCTGAAGGAGGTCAACTCAGCCGAGCCGGCCAGGAAATTCGCTTACTGGATATACCAGCACAACGCACATTCGGCGCGTGGGATGACCTGCATGGCCTGTCTGGAGGTCGGGAGTTTTCCGATACATTGCAGAAAGCCAGCGTTACACATTATGGGCACGCTGGTCCGCTATTTATTAGTCGATTACTGGAGTCAGGCGAGGTTGATGGCCTGCACGCAATGTCTGCGGCGTTGGTTGCTCAGTACCCCCACAGCAGCGGTCAGGAGGGCCGAGCGGCAGAGCGTTTTGCTCTGCTGGCACTGGCTGGTGAACTGGCCATAAGGTGGAGTATTTTGCCTGCGCCCTGCGGAACAGCGCAGGCTGCAATGCTTGAACTATTCGAGTCTTGGCGCGCGGGCCGAGGACATGGTTTGAGTGAGGACACCAAAATCCTGCGCAGCCTAGCTGATTTCCTTAGTCGTCACGGAGATGCGTTGTTTTCTGCCATTGGAAGTGATGGTGTGGTCAGGGATCGCGCTGGCTGGTGGCGGGATGATGGGAACACCCGCATG
>JAIERF010000093.1 GCA_019747075.1 Pseudomonadaceae bacterium | reverse complement strand
CCCTTCGTCGACAAGATCACCTGGGCCAGCCATATCGACCTGAAAACCGGCCGCCCGGTGGAGATCGAAGGCCAGCGTCCACCCAAGCCCGCGCCGGGTGAAACCAAGGGCAAATCGGTGGAGGTATCGCCACCCTTCCTCGGCGGCAAGAACTGGAGCCCCATGGCCTACAGCCAGGACACCGGCCTGTTCTACGTGCCGGCCAACCACTGGAAGGAGGACTACTGGGCCGAGGAGCCGCACTACAAGGCCGGCTCCGCCTACCTGGGCATGGGCTTCCGCATCAAGCGCCTGTACGACGATCACGTCGGCATCCTGCGGGCGATGAACCCCACCACCGGCAAGGTCGCCTGGGAGCACAAAGAGAAGCTGCCACTCTGGGGCGGCGTGCTGGCCACCAAGGGCAACCTGGTGTTCACCGGCACCGGCGACGGTTTCTTCAAAGCCTTCGACGCGAAAACGGGCAAGGAGCTGTGGAAGTTCCAGACCGGCACCGGAATCATCTCCCCGCCCATCACCTGGGAGCAGGACGGTGAGCAGTACATCGGTGTCACCACCGGCTATGGCGGCGCCGTGCCGCTGTGGGGCGGCGACATGGCCGAGCTGACCAAACCGGTCGCCCAAGGCGGCTCGTTCTGGGTGTTCAAGCTGCCAAGCTGGGACAAGTAACGCCTCTAAACCCTGGTGCAACACACCAGGGTTTTTTGCCCTTTATCGCCACCAGCGGCCACAGCTGGCGACCTGTTTGCGAGGCCAACCATGCACCCTCTACCCCTACTTTTGCCCATCGCCCTGCTGCTGATCGCCGGTGAGCTGCGCGCCGATGATCAGGTGCTGACCGTCAACGGCTGCCGTATCGAAGCCGACAGCCAGTGCCCGAATGCCAACCTGCGCGGCGCCGACTTGAGCAATCAGGACATGCGTCGGATGAACCTAGCCGGTGCCGACTTGCGCGGCGCCAACCTGCGCCATAGCCGCCTCGATTTGGCCAACCTGGAAAAAGCCCACCTGCAAGGCGCCAACCTGACTCGCGCCAGCCTGCAGCAAAGCAACCTGCGCCTGGCCGACTTTAGCGCCAGCACTCTGGTAGCCATCAATGGCTGGGGCCTGTTTGCCCAGGGCGCGCACTTTACCGGCGCCGACATGCGCGCCGCCAATCTGGAGTTTGCCAGGCTGTCGGGGGCGAAACTGCATAACGCCAACCTGACGGCCGCCAATCTGGAAATGACCTGGCTGAGCAAGGCCGACCTCAAAGGCGCCTCCTTGCTTTCAGCCAACTTGCAGGAAGTAAAAATGGGCGGTGCCAACCTGGAAAACGCAGACCTCAGCGACAGCCGCCAGCTGTATGGCAACTACCAGGGCGCCAATATGCCCGGCTGCAAAAGCTGCCCACCAGGCTGGGACTGACGAGGGCAGAACGCCACATTCGAGAGCGGCTAAAGCCGCTTCTTGGACATAGTGGAAAGCCTCTGGCCATCGGACCTCAGGCGCTTTCCAGGCCGAGGCGCAGGACGCCGGTATCGATGGCTAAATGCACCAACTCCGCCTGGCTGCTGACCTGCAGTTTGCTTTTTAGCAGGGTCAGGTTGTTGGATACGGTCTTGCTACTGATGCACAGCTTTTCGGCGATCTGCCGGCTGGGGATGCCCTTGGCCAGCATCACGAAGATCTCCAGCTCGCGCGGCGTCATATTCTGCAGGCGTGGGTCCAGGCGGCCGTCCTGGGTCAGGTTGCAGGCCAGGTGGGTGGCCAGGTTCTGCTCGATATAGGCGTGCCCGGCGAGCGTGCGCTTGACCGCCTCCAGCAGCACTTCCGGCGCCGAGGTTTTGGTCAGGTAGCCCAGGGCGCCAGCCTCCAGGGCCTGACGCACCAGCGGCAGCTCGTCGTGCATGCTGAAGAACAGCACGCGGATCTGCGGCAAGCGCTGGCGCAAACGGCGCAAGGTTTCCAGGCCACTGATGCCGGGTAGGCCGATGTCCATGATGATCAGACTGGGAATCTCCAGCTGCACCTGCGCCAAGGCCTGTTCACCGTCGCAGGCCTCGCTGACCTGCACCTCGGGCAACAAGGCACGCAACAGGCTGGCATAGCCCTGGCGCACCACGGCGTGATCATCCACCAGAAGAATTTTCATTGGTTCTCCAGCGTCAGCGGCACGCGTAAACGCAACAGCCAGCCCCGACCTGGGCGGCTGCGCCAATGCACCACGCCACCGAGGCTGCGGGCGCGTTCGCTGATTGAGCGCAGGCCAATCCCAGCCCGCTGCGGCAACTGCGCGCCACGGCCGTTGTCACGCACCAGCAAGTGCAAACGACCGCCGCGCTGCTGCAAGCGAATACGCACTTCGCTGGCCTGGGCATGGCGGGCCACGTTGGTCAGCGCTTCTTGCACCAAACGGTACAGGTGGGCCTTGCTCGGCAGTGGCAGGGTCGGCAAATCGGCGCCCAGCAACAGGCGACAACGAATGCCCTGAGCGGTTTGCCAATCGTCGGTGAGCAATTGCAGGGCCGCATCCAGCTCCAGGCGCTCCAGCACCACCGGGTAGAGATCGCGAATCAGGGCGCGAAAGCCCTGCTGCAAATACTCGCAATTAGCCTCCAGGCTCTGCGCCGCTTTTTTCACGGCGTCGGGGTGCTCGGCGAGACTGCGCAGCAAACAGGCCTGGGCGCGAATGCCGGTGAGGTATTGGCCAAGATCGTCATGCAGGGTCTGGCCGAGGTGCGCACGCTCACGCTCCTGCAGGGCCAGCAAGGCCTGGGTCAACTTGGCGTTGTCGGTTTGCGCATACTGCAAAGTGCTAACCATGGTGTTGAAATGCCCAGCCAGCACCTGCGCCTCGGCGATGCTATGGGCGGGCAAACGCACTTCCAGTTGGCCTTGGGCGACCTGCTGCAGCCCGCCGAGTAATTCATCCAGCACCCGTCGCCCGCGCGCCACCGCCCAGCGACTGCTGAGCAGGCTGGCCAACCAGGCCAGCACGCTGAGCAACAGCAACTGCAGCAGCGAGTCGCGCACTTCCTCGATTTCATCGCGAGGGTCGACGGCAATTTGCAGGGTCTGGCCGTCGTCCATCAGCACTGTGACCGGCGCCGGCAATTCGGCCAGCAACTGCGTCGCCAGCCAGTCCTGGCGCGTGGGCGGCGTCAGCTCGGGGTTGGTCAGTGGGGTGATGCGGATGTGCCGCAGATTGCCCGCCAGGCCACTGTGCAGGCTGGCCGGGTCACGGCTGGCGGCCACGTGCAGGTAGTCGACCATGGCCTGCGCGGCGCGCATCTCGCGCTGCACGTCGGTGCTGGCCTGGCGCAACAGCAGCAACATGCCGAGCGCGGCCACCAGGGTAAAAAACAGCGTGACCCACAGGTTGATTCGCCAGAGCGCAGTCATCGCTTACTTGACCACGAAGTAACCCAGCATGCCCTTGCCTTCCAGGCCCTTGGCATAGAAGCGGAACTTGCCGGGTTTGATCGGCACGAAGAAGATTTCTGCCTCGCCGGCATCCTCGAACTCCAACTCGGTGAGGGTCACGGCCTTGATCTCAACACCACCGGCCTCGACCTTGCGCAGGAAGATCGAGGTGGCAAATTCCGGGGCTTGGAAGGCGTATTCCTTCTGCCCGCTGGCGATGATCTTGAGCTGGTAGGCCTTGCCGGTTTCCAGGGCATATTCGTGCTGCGACAGGCTGTAGTCGCTGTCCTCACTGCCCAGGCGCAACTCCGGCAAGGTGGTGGTCAGGCGCGTGAGGTCGCCGGCGGCGTGCAGGTTGTCGAAACCGATCAGGCTGCCGATCAGCAACAGGGGAAACAGCAGGGTCTTGAGCGCGTGCATGGCAACACCGTTTTATTGTTATGGGCGATATGGCCATGCTAGAGGCGCCAGCACCGCGCGCATTTACGACCTTGGTACTGGCCGCTTGGTACTTTGTGCATATTTCCCCCACCCGGCAGGCTTCCTATGCTGGCAACACCGACTGAGGAGTTGCCCATGGGTCCGCTGCGCCGTCATCTCATGCTCTGCGTCCTGGCCCTTGCGGCCAGCGCAACCCATGCCAGCGCCCCCCTGCAGGTGCGCATCGGCTACCTGGCCTATATCCCGGCCACCGGCCCGCTGCTGTCCAACGTCATCCCGGAACCAGAGGACGCTGGCCTGCGCGGCGCCGAGCTAGCGATTGTCGACAGCAACAGCACTGGGCGTTTTCTCCAGCACAACTACAGCCTGGAAACTGCCCGTGCGGACGACAGCGCCAGCCTACTGAGTGCCGCCAAAGCGCTGCATCAACAAGGCGTACGCCTGTTCGTGCTAAATGCCCCGGCGGCCAGCGTGCGCCAGCTCAGCCAGGCGCTGCCCGACAGCCTGCTGTTCAACGCGGGCAGTGCCGACGACGAACTGCGCCAGAGCGCCTGCCTGGCCAACGTGCTGCATACGCTACCGAGCCGAGCGATGCTGACCGATGCCCTGGCGCAGTTTCTGACCGTGCGCCAATGGCAGCGCTGGCTGCTGATCAGCGGCCCGACTGAAGACGACCAGGCCTACGCTGCCGCCCTCAAGCGCGCCGCCAAACGTTTCGGCCACAAAATTGTTGCGGAAAAAGCCTGGAGCTTTGACAACGACCAGCGCCGCAGCGCCCAGGCCGAAATGCCGCTGTTCACCCAGACTGCGGAATACGACGTGGTGCTGGTAGCCGACGAGCGCGGCGACTTCGGCGAATACCTGCCTTACCAAACCTGGTACCCACGGCCAGTCGCCGGCACCCAGGGTTTAACCCCGACCGGCTGGCACAAGACAGTGGAAACCTACGGCGCCGCCCAGCTGCAAAAACGCTTCGAAGCCCACGCCCAGCGCTGGATGAACGACCGCGATTTCGCCGCCTGGATCGCCGTGCGCAGCATCGCCAGCGCGGTCAGCAAACTGCGCCATAGCGATGCCAAGGCCATCCGCCAACTGGCCCTCAGCGAGCAGTTGCCACTGGACGGCTTCAAGGGCCGCAAGCTGAGTTACCGGCCCTGGAGCGGCCAGCTGCGCCAGCCCATCCCGCTGGTACAGCCGCGCGCCCTGGTCAGCACCTCACCCCAAGACGGTTTTCTCCATCCCAGCAGCGAGCTGGACAGCCTTGGCTACGACGCCGCCGAAGTGCGCTGCGACCTGGCCGCCACCGCGTTCTGACGCCCCGACAACCCGAGGATCAACCCCATGCGCATCGCCCTGCTCGCCGCCAGTATCAGCCTCGCCTTACCCTTGGCGCTGGCCAGCACCGCCAGCCTGGCCGCCACCGCTTATGTGTCCAACGAAAAGGACGACAGCATCAGCGTGATTGACCTCGCCAGCCAGACGGTGACCGAGACGCTCAAGGTCGGCATGCGCCCGCGCGGGCTGTTGTTGTCCAGCGATAACAAGCTGCTGTACATCTGCGCCAGTGACTCCGACCGCGTGCAGGTGATGGACCTGGCCACGCGCAAGATCATCAAGGAGCTGCCCTCCGGCGCCGACCCCGAGCAATTCGCCCTGCACCCCAACGACCGCTGGTTGTATATCTCCAACGAAGACGATGCGCTGGTGACCGTGGTCGACAGCCAGAGCGATGCGGTGCTGGCGCAGATCGATGTCGGCGTCGAGCCCGAAGGCATGGCCGTCAGCCCCGACGGCAAGTGGGCGGTGAACACCAGTGAAACCACCAACATGCTGCACTGGATCGACACCAGCACCCAGCAACTGGTGGACAACACCCTGGTCGACCAGCGCCCCCGGCATGTCGAGTTCGACGGCGACGGTAAACGCCTGTGGGCCTCGGCAGAAATCGGCGGCACAGTCAGCGTGATCAACGTCGCCAGCCGCACGATCGACAAGGTACTGACCTTCCAGATCAAGGGCGTTCATCCGGACAAAGTGCAGCCGGTGGGGGTCAAACTCAGCGCCGACGGCAAGCTGGCCTTTATCGCCCTGGGCCCGGCCAACCACGTGGCGGTGGTGGATGCCCAGAGCTACGAAATTCTCGATTACCTGCTGGTCGGCCGACGGGTCTGGCACATGGCGTTTACCCCGGACCAGAAGCAGTTGCTGACCACCAACGGCGTCAGCAGCGATGTGTCGATGATTGATGTCGACAGCCTCAAGGTGACCAAGTCGATCAAGGTCGGCCGCTACCCCTGGGGCGTGGTGGTAACCCCATGAACGCCCTGGTGCTGAACGCCATCAGCTTCGCCTACGGACCGCGCCAGGCCTTGCAGGAAGTGGCATTCAGCCTGGCGCCCGGCTCCTTCAACGCCTTGCTGGGACCCAACGGCGCCGGCAAGTCGACCCTGATTGCCCTACTCACCCGCCTCTACGACCTGCAGCAGGGCGAGATCCAGGTACTCGGCCACAGCCTGCGCCGCCAACCACGCCAGGCCCTGCGCCAACTCGGTGTGGTGTTTCAACAAAGCACCCTGGACCTGGACCTGAGCGTGGAACAGAACCTGCGCTACCACGCCGCCCTGCACGGCATGCCCACACCGCTGGCGCGCCAACGCATCGACGCCGAACTGGCCCGCCAGCAACTGGGCGAACGCCGCCACGACAAGGTCCGCGACCTCAATGGCGGCCACCGCCGGCGGGTGGAAATCGCCCGCGCCCTGCTGCACCAGCCGCGTTTGCTGTTGCTCGACGAAGCCAGCGCCGGCCTCGACCCGGCCAGCCGCCTGGCACTCAATCAGCATGTGCGCCAGCTGTGTCGCGACGAAGGCCTGGCCGTGCTGTGGACCACCCACCTGCTGGATGAAGTGCAGGCCAGCGACCAGTTGCTGATCCTCAATCGCGGCCACTTGGTCGCCCAAGGCCAGACCAGCCAGATCGGCGCCGACGACGCCAGCCTGGCCGCCACTTTCAGCCGCCTGACCAGCAGCGAGATAAGTTCATGAATAGCCCCGCCCTGAGCGCCTACTGGTATTGCCTCGCCGGCATCGTGCAACGTGAATGGCTGCGCTTCGTGCTGCAACGCTCGCGCTTTCTCAGCGCCCTGGTGCGCCCGCTGCTGTGGCTGCTGGTGTTCGCCGCAGGTTTCCGCGCGGCGTTGGGCATCGCCATCATCGCCCCCTACGACACTTACATCCCCTACGAGACCTACATCGTGCCGGGGCTGGCCTGCATGATCTTGCTGTTCAACGGTATGCAGGGTTCGCTGTCGATGGTCTACGACCGCGAGATGGGCAGCATGCGCGTGCTGCTCACCAGCCCGCTGCCGCGGGCCTTCCTGCTGGCCAGCAAACTGCTGGCCATCGCCCTGATCTCGCTGTTGCAGGTGTATGCCTTTCTCGGCATTGCCTGGCTGTATGGCGTGCAGCCACCGCCCTTCGGCCTGCTCGCGGCCCTGCCCGCACTGCTGCTGGTGGCCTTGCTGCTCAGCGCCCTGGGCCTGCTGCTGTCCAATGGCATTCGCCAGTTGGAGAACTTCGCCGGGGTGATGAACTTCGTGATTTTCCCGCTGTTTTTCCTCTCGTCGGCGCTCTACCCGCTGTGGAAAATGCGCGAAGCCAGCGAATGGCTGTACTGGCTGTGCGCCCTCAACCCCTTCACCCATGCGGTAGAGCTGGTGCGCTTCGCCCTCTATGAGCGCCTGAACCTCACCGCCCTGCTGGTGTGCCTGGGCCTGACTCTGCTGTTTAGCGTGCTGGCGGTGGCCACCTTCAACCCGCAACACGCCAACCTGCGCCGCGCCAGCTAAACCCCTGAACGCCAAGGCAAAACTACTACTTTGGTACTGCCCGCACTCTCCAACGTAGGATTTCCAAAGCCCGTACATTGCCCTGTAATGGACCGATAAAAAGAATCGAGACCAAAGGCGATGAACTACCTAATGCCGTTGTCGTTTACCCTGCCGTTGCGCCTGTGCCTGGCGCTATTCGCCCTGTGCCTGGCGAGCCCGCCGCTGTGGGCGGAAGAATCCTTGCTAACGCCTGATGGCTACCGCAGCGGTCATTACCGCAGCCCCACGCCGGCCAGCAGCGAGCACGCCCAAACCCTCGACACTGCCGCCCTGCAACAGCTGTTGCAGAGCCAGCCGCAGACCCGCCTGATCGACGTCTACCGCCAGCAATGGCTGCACGGCCGCTTTATTGCCGAAGAGCCCCACAGCAACCTGCCCGGCAGCCTATGGCTGGCCAACAGCGGCGATGGTGTGTTGACTGCGCAGTGGCTCGACTATTTCAGCCGCAACCTGCAACAGGTCACTCAGGGCGACAAAGGCTGGCCACTGGTGTTCTATTGCCGCTCCGACTGCTGGCTGAGCTGGAATGCAGTCAAACGCGCCCATCACCTGGGCTACCACAACCTCTACTGGTACCGTGACGGTATCGACGCCTGGCAACAGGCCGGACTACCGCTGGTCCCCGCACAACCGCAAGCCTTGCCTTAGAACATGCGAAAATTCCTCTGACGGCTGAAGCCACACCATAATCAAAACAATGAGGTGAAAAGCCATGTACAAAATTCTAATTGCCGACGACCACCCGCTGTTCCGCGAAGCCATCCATAACGTCATCAGTGACGGCTTTCCCGGCTGCGAAATCATGGAAACCGCCGACCTCGACAGTGCCCTGGCCCTGACCCTGGAGCACGACGACCTCGACCTGATCCTGCTCGACCTGAATATGCCCGGCATGCACGGCCTGAACGGCTTGATCAACCTGCGCAACGAGGCACCGACCATCCCGGTGGTGATCGTCTCCGCCGAGCAGGACAAGCAAATCGTCCTGCAGGCCATCACCTATGGCGCGGTCGGTTTTATCACCAAGTCTTCGCCACGGGCGCAGATGACCGATGCCATCCAGCAGATCCTCGACGGCAACGTCTACCTGCCGCCGGACATCATCCGCTCGCAGAAAACCAGCTCGCACCGCAGCCACACCGAGCACCACAGCTTCCCCCAGGAACTGCTGCAGGCCCTGACCCGCAAGCAGCTGCTGGTGCTGGAGCGGATGACCAAGGGCGAGTCGAACAAGCAGATCGCCTACAACCTGGATATCGCCGAAACCACGGTCAAGGCCCACGTCTCGGCGATCCTGCGCAAGCTCAATGTGCACAACCGCGTGCAGGCGATTCTCTCCGCCGGCGACATCGACTTCGCCGCCTATTTGCGCCGTTGAGCCCAGCGACCCTGTAGAGCCCAACGAACCACGCTGATCGACGGCAATTGAGCTGGCGCGAAAGAGTCCAGTCTTGATAGCAGACCGGAAGTTTTGTGTGTCGTTATCCGCTTACTTGGCATGACCGATTGTCGCTTGTGCCTGACGAGTGGGCTTCGCCCCTCACGGGCGAGTTACTTTCTCTTTGCTTGTGCAAAGAGAAAGTAACCAAAGAGAAAACACACCCGGCATCCGGGTCTCGCTACGCTCGACTTCCCTCATTCCGGTGCCGCTCCGGGGGCCGTGCCGAAGGGCCATCCCTGGCCAGTCGGCACTCTCGCCGCATCCATGCGGCTCGTCCCCCTACGCAACACCTCCACTCGGCCTCCTGACGGGACCCGGTCACGCGCCTACACGCTCACCTCAAGGCATTACTCTGCAGTGTCTGTACTGTTTTTTGACTGCGTTGGCCCAGACACCGCCCAAGTCCCCTTCAGGAGGCCGAGCGCAATCGTCGTGGAGCGGGTTGAGCGGCATGGATGCCGCGAGAGGCATGGATGCCGCGAGAGCTGCGATGGGCCAGGGATGGCCCTTCGCAGCGTGCCCACAGAGCGATGATGGCGCGAGGGAACCCCGGCGCAGCAGGGGGCGGATGATGGGGTGGCCTTCTTTTTGGTTACTTTTTCTTGGCCAGGCAAGAAAAAGTAACTCGCCCGAGAGGGGCGAAATGAAAGGTTGAATTCAACTCGCTAATGAGCCGGACGCTGAACCCTGGAACATATGATTACCAGTCCGGTATCAGACCAAAATGAGCCCTACCCCCCCAAGCCACCACGTTCCAGCAAATGGCTCATCGCCGTCTTCAGTTTCATCGGCCGTACCGGCTTGTGCATCAGGGTATGGCCGAGTTCGCGCAGTTGCAGTTTCAGCTCGTTGCTGTAGTTGGCAGTGATCATCAAGGCCGGCAGCGGTGAACTGCGGCGGGCATTGATTTGCGCCACCGCATCGACGCCGTTGCGGTCGTCGTCGAGGTGATAGTCGGCAATCAGCAGGTCGGCGTCGGCGTGGTAGTTGTCCACCTGCCGTGCCAGGTCTTCGGCCGACAAGGCGGTGACCACCTGGCAGCCCCAGGCTTCGAGCAGGGTGCGCATGCCGGCACAGATGGCCGCGTCGTTATCCAGCACCCAGACGCGGGCGCCGCTGAGGCGCTCGATCAGCAAATCAGGCAGCGCCGGTTCCAGACGGGCACGGGGCGCGCGACTGGTCAGCGGCACGTCGATGGCAAACATCGAGCCCTTGCCCGGCGTCGAGCTGACCCGGATGCGGTGACCGAGCATGCCGGCGATTTTGTCGACGATGGCCAAGCCCAAGCCCAGGCCGCGGTCCTGCTTGCGCTGGCTGACATCACCGCGCTTGAACTCCTGGAAGATCTCGCCAAGCTTGTCTTCGGCGATGCCAATACCGGTGTCCCAAACCTCGATCGACAGGCTCTGCCGGTGCCGTCGGCAACCAAGCAGAATGCGCCCCTCGCGGGTGTAACGGATGGCGTTGCTGAGCAGGTTGCGCAGAATCCGCGCGAGCAACTGGATGTCGCTGCGCACCAGCGCTGAGCTGGGCACAAAGTCCAGGCGCAGGCCTTCGCTGCCGGCGATCTGGTGGTATTCGGCGGCCAGGTTTTGCAGCAGTTCGCTGACCGCGAACGGGGCGATATCGGCCTTGATCACCCCGGCGTCGAGCTTGGAAATATCCACCAGGGTGCCGAGCAGGCTTTCTACATCTTCCAGAGAATTACTGACGTTGCGCACCAGGGCGACGCTGTCGGCGAGGTCGCGTTTTTCCAGCAGCGCGCTGGTAAACAAGCGCGCTGCATTCAGCGGTTGCAGCAGGTCGTGGCTGACGGCAGCAAGGAATTTGGTCTTCGACAGGTTGGCCTGCTCGGCCTCACCCTTGGCCTCGCGCAAGCGCGCTTCCATCTGTGTGCGCTCGTCGATCTCGCGGCGCAGTTGGGTGTTGAGGTCGGTGAGTTCAGTGGTGCGTTCACGCACCCGCTGCTCCAGATGCTGATAGGCCTGGTGCAAGGCTTCGGCGGTGCGCCGGCGTTCGGTGATGTCGCGGATCAAGACGAAGATGCCCAGCACTTCGCCGCTGGCCTGCCGATTCGGCACGTAGGAGCGCAGCATGTAGCGCTCCTGGCCGTCGTGGTTGGTTTCCGCCACCTCGAAGGTCACGCTCTCGCCGGACAGAGCCCGCTCGATATAGGGTTCCAGGCGCCGGCAATGTTCCTCCGGGTGCACCTCACGCAGGCTCTGGCCGAGCATCGCGCCGCGCGGCCAGCAGTACCACTCCTCGTAAACCTTGTTGGTGAATTCGTAGACCAGGTCGGCGCTCAGGTAGGCGATCAGCGCCGGCACATGGTCGGTGATCAAGCGAATCCAGCGCTCGCTTTCGCTCAGGGCCTCGGCATGCCGGTAGCGCTCGGTGATGTCGGTGAAGGTGTTGACGAAGCCGCCGGTGGGCAGCGGATGGGTGCGCACCTCCAGCATGCGGCCATCGAACAGGCGCAGCTCCAGTTCCTCGATACGCTTGCCACCGGCATCGCGGCTGGCCGGTGTGAGCAGGGCCAGCTCGCTGTCGGCCATGACCTCGGCGAACGGCCGGTGCGCATTGATCGGCGCCAGGCCGCAGAGGTCGAGAAAGCGGTGATTCCACAGTTCAAGCTGGCCTTCGGCGTTGACCATCGCCATGCCCTGGGACAGGTTGTCCATGGCCCGTTGCAGCAGCCGCGACTTCTGCGCCAGGGCCTGCTCGCGGCGCAGGGTTTCGCTGAGTTTGACCTCGGTGATGTCGGTGTAGAGGATCACCAGCCCGCCCTCGCGGGTCGGCCGTTCGCTGACCTGCACCCAACGGCCGTCGCTGAGGCGATAGAGCAGGTTGTCGTCGCGACTGCTGCGCTGCTCTTCCACCACCAGGCCGGTGCTCTTGCTCAGGCGTTTGATCTCGGCCAGGCGGGTGCCGCTGCCAATGCGCGCACGGCTGCCGGCCCAGAAGGATTTGAAACGGCTGTTGAACAGCACGATGCGCTGCTCGCTGTCGAACAGCACAAAGGCGTCGGAGATGCTTTCGATCGCATCGATCAGATGCTGGTGGGCGGTTTCCGCGCGCAGGCGTGCATCGCTGAGCAACTGGTTGCTGGATTTCAGTTCGGCCATGGCCTGATTGAGCGCGTCGGTACGCTCACGCACCTGCTCGGACAGCACCACCGAGTGCTGGAAGGCGGCGTAGGCATCGTCGCCACGGGAATGAATCGACTCGACCCGTTCGATCAGCGCGGTGTTGATCCGCCGCAGTTTGCGGTTCTCCAACTCCAGGGCGGCGCAACGCGCCTGCAGCTCGGCAGCATCAGCCACGGCCAGGGCGGCCGATGGCAACTCCGGTGAAGCTCTGGTTGATATGCATACCATTGAACTGCTCTCCGTAGGTGTTGAAACCTAGCACTGGCTGGCGGCGCAAAAACTCTGATACGGCGTCCACGCCGTCGTGATCCTCGATCTCCAGGCGGCGTAAAAAGCAGTCGCAACCGATGGTCAGCAACAACGGGCCGAGGCGCTCGCGCAGGCCGTCGAACAGGTTTTCCAGGTTGGGCAGCAAGGGCCCCGGCTGCATGGCAGTGAGGACGATGCCGTTCTCCACCGCGCAATAAAACGTCAGGCTGAGGTCGTCGTTGACCCGTTGAATCGAGCGCACGTAGTACTGCTCGCTGATGCGCACGGCCAGCGGATGGGCGGCGAACACGTGATGGTCCAGAGCCGCCAGCGGCACGCCAATCAGCTCGGCGTATTCCTGGGCGGCGGGCGCGGCGTTGAGTTCATAGACGCGGCGGCTGGCACTGTCGGCGCGGGTGACCACCAGTTTGTCGGCGCACGGCTGGATGTGGTGGGTGCTGAACACTTCGAAATCCAGCCAGGTGTTGAACAGCACCACCACCGCCGCGCCGGTGTGAAACTGGCCGCCGTAGTAAACGTGGGGGTGGGTCAGGTGATTGTCGTCGCCGGCCGAACCGCCGAAATGGGGGATGCTGCCGAAGGCCGCACTGAGGGCGCCGAGCACCACTTCCTCGCGGCTGGACAGGCCATCCAGCAGGGTCAGGGCGAAGCTGTGGCCCTTGATCGAGGCCAGTTCGTTGGTGCGGCAATCCTTGATCAGGCGCTCGACCAGTTGCTGGGCGTCGATCAGGTTGAAGCGGTCCATCTCATCAATCAGGCCGCTGGCAATCGAGAAGCTGCGGTGATCAAAGCCAATCGCACTGATGCAGCCGCGCCCGTAACCCAGCGGGGTGATCTCGCCGGCCGTGGTGCAGCCGATAAGGCTGATGCCGCCGAAGTACTGCTCCAGGGCTTCACCCAGGCCTTGCAGGTCGTACTCCGCCGAGCAGAAGAACAGTACGAAGCCCAGGTGTGGGTGGATCAACTGCCGCGCCAACTCCTGCGCCACCAGCTCGACATCCTTGGCGTTGGAGGTCGCAGTGACCACGCCTTCAGTCCCTTCCCGCTGCATAGCGTGCTCCCGAAAAACAGTACAACTCTTGGGGAATTCTACGAAGTAAGGCGCCCACACCCCATGCCACTTGAGTAGCGCCGCCCTACTCCCTAAGTAGCGGGTCGGAAAAATCGGCCTCTCACTGCCTCACCAGACTGGCCAGGTTTCTAGACGGGCCAGAACATCAGAGTCAGCAATAACAGCAGCACGTAGAAGCCGATTTCCAGGGTTTCACTCAAGGGCTGGATGCGCTTGAGTGCGCCGTAGACATGCACAACGATCATCATTGTGGCCGTGGCGGCGAGCAGCTCGAACGCCGTGTGCATCGCCTCGCCGGTCAGGGCGGCACGCAGCATCAGGGCTTCAAGAATCAGGATAAAGGCGCCCAGGCAGCGGCCAAAGTACACCGCCAGATCGGTCTGCTGCGGAATCTGCCAGGCCATCAGGCGCGCCCAGGTCAGGGGCACTAAAAAGATCGGCAAGGCAAAGACCAAGGTGGTCGCCAGGGTCAGAATCAGCAAAAAGTCCGCTGCGTTAGTACTCCAAAGTCCCAACATATCTACCTCCAATACAAGGGTTAACAGCACTGGCCGGGGGCTTTTAGCAATACCGGGCGCGGCCAGCGCTAACGTGGATGCAAAATAAAACCGGACGAGGTTTCCCTGGCCCGGCTTTTATCTAGCGCGATGGCTTACCAGTTCAGCACGGCACCCAGGGCGATGGTGTCGGTGTCTTCACCCAGCCCGGTACCCGCGGCAGCGTCGATCTCGTACTGGTTGTACTCGGCCACCAACTTGAGGTTGTCGTTGATGGTGCGGAAGTAAGCGATACCGCGAGTCTCGTAGTCGGCGGCGCTGCCCAGGCCGTTGCCGTCGTCTTCGGTCTTGCCGTAGGAAATCGCCCAGCGGTTCTTGCCCGAGGTGTAGGAGCCCTGCAGCAGGTAACCGTCGCTGTCGACTTCACGCAGAATGGCTTCGCCGGCGTTGTTGGAGAAGAACGGGTTCATGCCTTCGGCCTGGAAGCCCGACGCGGTTACCGAGAAGCCCGCCAGCTTGGCCTGCACGCCGTAACCCAGGCCTTGGGAGGTCACGCTGTCGATGCTGCTGTTGGTGTTTTCCGAGGTCTGGTGCGCGCCGTTGACCCAGGAGTAGATGGTCGCGTCGCCCACATCCATCTGGTAGCTGACTTCCGATTCGTAGCGCGGCTGGTCCTGGTAGGCCTTGTCGTCGTAGCCGTCGCTGAGGTCTTTATCGACTTGGTTGGTGTCCACCGGGTCCATGATGCCCACGGCAACGCGCAGGCCTTCGGCCAGGTTGTTGTTGCGATAGGTGATCTGCGAGGTCGGGAACGGGTACGGGTAGCCGGTGCCGATGTTGCCGAAGGACACGCCGCCACCGTCGACCAGGCCGAGGGTGTCGCTGACGTTGCCGAAGCCGGCGAGGATTTCATCAAGGAAGATGTTCGAGCGCGAGAACAGGCCGAAGTCCTTACCGACCAACACTTCACCCCACTCCGGGCTGGCGACGGTGCCGTAGAACTGACGCACGTCGATGGCGGTGTCGGTGCCGTTGGTTTCGCTGTCGTTGATGGTGACCCAGAACGACGAGCGACCGCTTAGGGTCAGGCCGTCGATTTCCTTGCCGAAGGTAAAGCCGAGCCAGTTGGGCAAAAAGCCCATCTTCACCCGCGACTGGCTGCGGTCGAAGGTATCGCCTTCGCGGTCGACATCGCTGTTGACGTAGAAGGTGTTGACGTAGCCATCGGTGGCAAAGGTGGTGTCGTCCTTGTCATACAACACGATTTCCGCTGCAGCCTGCTGGGCCGTGGCCAGGGCAACAGCAGCGGTCAGGGCGAGGGGCAGGAATCGGGTGTTGGCGATTTTGTTGTTGTTCATAACGCGCTCCGCGGGTGGGACGACAGTCAGGTCTGTCAGGTCGAGGCGATTATCGAAAAGCCCCACGGCCGGCCATACGCTGCAAAAGCGCCGAATCACTGCTGCTTTGGCCAGGCCCGGCGGCGCGGCCAAAAAGGTGTACGACCGCGACCACCGCAGGGAGGTCGTTCGTAGGTCGTACGCCGCCGTTAGCCCAACGAACGAGCCCGGCAAAAACACGTAGGCGCAGGCACGCCACGCGGCGCCTGCTCAGCGCGCGGAGGTAGAAAGAGGATTGTTGTTTGCAGGTGCTCGCGACTCAGGCGAGCGGTAACCAGCCGTCTGCGCTGGGAGCCTGGTTGCTGAGCAGATACCAGCCGCCGTGGGCAGCGAGCAGCTGCTGCTGGCAGCCCAGCAATTGCTGGGCGTCATAGCTCGCCAGGGCCTGCAACACGGCAGCCGCATGGGTAGACGGCAATCCCGCCAGGTGCTGTTGCCAGTGCAGTTCGGCGCATTCAAGCGCTGTCAGGCGAGCACTATTCAGCGGCTCGGCGAGCGCCTGGACGGCGGCGCCACGTTCAGCGGCAGTGAGCGCGGCCAGCCGCGGCGTCTGATCCGCGAGAAAGCGGCGGATATGGGCCAGCACCTCGGCCTCGCTGGCATGGGGCGACTGCACGGCAAACACCATCCCGCGCCGGCACTGGACCTGGCGAAAGCCGCAAAACACCCCATAGCCCAACTGCAACTCGCTGCGCAGACGCTGAAAGAACGGCCCTTGATAACAGTGGGCCAGCAGCCGCCAGCCAGCTTCGTGGTGCGCCGTGGGACTGGCCAACGGGCAGAACAGCACCACACAGGCCTCGGCTGTATCGACCTGCCCTGCCCGCCAGTAACGACCTGCGGCTGGCAACCCAAATGGCAGATCGAGCGCCAGAGCTGTAGTCGCGCTAAACAGCGCCGTGATCCGTGCCTGCTCGGGCGCCGCCACGCCCAGCAGTTGGGCAGCAAAGCCAGTCAGTTGATAAGCATCTTGCAGCTCGCTGACAGTGGCTGCCGGCAAGGGCGCAGCGCCCGCCTCAAACAACTCGGGCAAGCGCCCAAGCATCTGCCGCAACGGCATCTGCGCGCTGTCACTTGCCTGCAGTGCCAACCGCAACGCCTGCGACCAGACCTCGGCCGGCGGCGCCTGCAAGCGTTGCAGCAACTGCCCCAAGAGCAGCGGCAACAATGGCCCAGGCCCCTGTAGAAATAACTGCAAGACGCCACGCTGAGCGGACAGTTGCAGGTCGAAGCCGACCTGCTCGGCATTGGCCGTCAGCTCGCGCAGCGCCACCTGCGCCACCGCCAACAGCTGCTCTGCTGGCAATTGCGCTGCGAAGCGGCAAAGACCATGGACGACGGACGTAGGGTTGACCGCGGACGGCGGCGCATCGAGCCAGTGCAACTGGGCCGCGATGGCCAACGGCGGCAGCGCTGCCAACACATCGCCCAACAGCGGGTTGGCCGCGGGCAATTGCCAGCGCCAGTGGCGGCTGGCCGCAACGGGCAGCGCGACCTCCTGCAGGTGCAAGGTGAAGCCGCCTGTGCCCGGCCATACCGGCAGCGGTGCCGAACTGGCCAACACACTGATGCAGCGCTGCGGTGCCTGCAATTGCTGCAACAGTTGCGGCAACAACTGCAGACCACGCGCGCTCAATCCCTGATCCAGCGCCAAGCCCAAGGCCAGCACCTCTTGCCATTGCCGCGCCAGGGCCAGAGGCGTGCGCGCCGGCGGCCGGCTCATCTGGATCAACCGATAGCGCTCGCACAGTTCGTCCCAAGGCGCGTGAGTGGCGAAAAAACCCAGCCAATCTTGCAGCGCCGCCACCAATACCGCCCGCGCCGAGTCATCGTCACTGACGCCGGTAAAGCTCAGCAACCACAGGGCCTGGCCCTGATAGTGATAGAGCACGCGCGCTGTTAAACCGGTGCAGAGTTGCGTCGCGCGCAGCTGGGCCAGCAAGCCGCCCGGCGACTCGGCCAGCAGCCAGGTCTGCACAAACGTCAGGGCCTGCTGCAGGCCGCCAGCGGGTGTTGTGGGGTCGAACTCCAGGGCAAACGCCAGATGCAAGGTCGGCACCGCGCTCGGCAATTGCAACTGCAACTGCGGCCGCCGTAACGGCAACAAGGCTGCCGGTGACGCTGCGGGGAACGCTGGGCCGCTGGCCAGCTCACCGGCATAACGCTGCGCCAAGGCGTGCAACTCGGCCACCGACTGCGGTCCCACCAGCACCAGCGACACATTGGCGCCCTGATAGTGCTGCCGATGGAAATCGCCCAAGGCCTGCTGAAACGCCGCCCGCTCGACCGTCAGAGTCTCCCTCGAACCCGCTTGAAACGCGGCAAACCCATGACCATCGGCCAACGCCTGGCCCAGTGCGGCCGCCACCAGGGTGTCCGCGTCCTGACCACGGGCGAGAAACTCCGCATGCAGCACTTCGCGCTCAGAGAGCTGCTGCGCAACCCTTAACAAGGGCCGGGCGAGCATGGCGCACAGGCGCGCCAGCGCCGCCGCCAACTGCTCGGCCGGCACCTCGCAGAAGTAATCGGTATGTCGCGCCTGGGTCGAGGCATTGAGTTGCCCGCCGCTGGCCTGGACAAAGGGCATCAGGCGCTGCTCGCCGCTGTAATCGGCGCAGTCGAGAAACAGCAGATGCTCGAGAAAATGCGCCAAGCCAGGGTGCTCGGCCGGCTCATCATGACTGCCCGCCGCCACCCGCACACTAATCGCCGCCTGAGCACTGCCCGCCTGACTGAGCACAGCCACCTGCAGCCCATTGGCCAGGCGCGTACAAATGGGCGTAACAGCCACGACAGCAGATGATGACGAACTGATAGACATGACGGAGCGTGGCCCTGACAGAGTGCGGCACGCTCAGCATCGACCCTGGCGATCTGCGATTCAATAGTGCTTTAGCACTGCGGGCGTGAGGGGAATGTGGCTGGGCTACGGAGCAATCTTTCAGTGCGCGAAGATAAAGCACGTGGCTTGGGTTGCTGCTTAGACCTGCCCTTAAAATGCAAAAGCCCCTGAAACCAGATGAGTTCCAGAGGCTTAGCACATAAAAACAGATCACATTTATTAAAATTTCGTTTAACAAATACAGTTTTTACGCCAACAGCTCAGCGGACTATTTTTTCTAAAACCCCACCTGTCACATCAACAACCATTTCACTTGAGTTAAAAATAACATTGGTCGAACTCTCCGAAACAACGAGCTCATAGTTATTAGCCTTCGCATAATCAGCAACCACATCTTTGATTCGACGCTCGACCTTCTCCATGCGATCGCGATCATGGTTCTGCTTCAACTCGTAAAGCTTGTTGTACGCATCGACTTTCTTTTTCAAATCGGCAATCAGCTGATCACTTTCAATCGCCCGCACGCACTCTTGATAGCCATTATCAACCTCATTCTACCGCTGATAATTCTCTTTATAAAAAGCTTCCGCGCCATTCATTATATTTGGCGGCATGGGCTGAACGCCCCTCGGATTAATCTTGGCCCTGCAATTATTAGATGCCGTTCTTTCCAATGTGCTTATTTGCTGGCGCATTCGGCCAAACTCTACACTTCGCTCACTTACAGCTTCAAGCCCTTCTGGATATGGATTCTCAGCAGCAATCACATCTTTCAAAGCACCTCTTAACTCATTCACATCCACAGTCGCCCACTTTATAGGCCTGAGACTGGATAAATTAATATCACAGCCGGACACACTAACTACCGCACAACATAGAATAAACTGCTTAAACATGCATCACTCCTTGAATTATTGAACATCCATTTATTGTTAATCGCTCATTCGAGATAGATATCAAGCGACTAGCTCATTGGGGAAAAGTAACCTTAACCCGTTTTTTGCGGGCCAGCACAGCTCAATGTCTTCTATTACGAGCCATGGTAGCCATTCTCAAGCTCAGCTCGTCGCAACTCGACACTCAGCCTGCGCGCAGTTCCTTGATGAACGCTGGATGGTTTCCCAAGACTCTGAGCTGTGCTGTGCCTGAGAAGATGGCATTTGGGGAGAATTGGGGCGGTGCATAGCGGTCTGGAAGGATTGGAAAGGCTGGATTTTTCCCCCAAACGCTTTTAGCTTTCTTACAGACAAGAAAAAGCCCCGTAACTCATTGAATTACGGGGCTTTTATGTGTGGCGGAGAGATAGGGATTTGAACGCTGTCTACTGTACGCCCACACCGCTCCAAGCACCGCTACAGCCCAGGAAATCCGGCACCTGCTGGTTTGGGACGGTTTGCAGCGGCCTGGATTTTGCCCCCAGTTTTGCCCCCAAAATCCGCAGGACAAAAAAGTTATCCCGTGAACCCTAGGGGAGCACTCAGCACCCGCTCAACGAGAGCCTGGCAGGATGACGCAGAATAGACGCAGGCTATCACCCTGGCCTCTTCCCGCCCCACCTCAGGCACCAGCGGTGCCCCACGCCAAAACCATTTAGATCCGTCCCAACGGGCAAAGCTACAAATAATAGACCTGCTCAGATCGTGGCAATGTGACACTCAGAATGCTGCTCGAAAGCACACGTGAGTCCTGATGGCGTATTTTTTGGAGCAGCATTATGCAGACGACAACGTGGATAAGGGCTGTAGATACTGTTGCAGGCCGCCTCTCGCTCATAGGTCGCTGGCGCCCGCGACTCAATGCCTATGCCTACTGGTTTTGATCCAAGACCTGCATCGTTGCGTTATCGGCGACGGTGTCTTGGATACGCTCCTTCGGCTTTGACGGAATACGTCGTACTTGTCCTCGCTGCCGCTTAACCTGCTGCCTCGCATGCAGCGCTTGACTCGCCGTCACTGAGCCGACGGCTTGGCCGCTCAAGTCTAATCGCTGAGCATTCTCGATCATGCATGCCCAGTATCGACTTCCCCGGCACCAGGCAGCGATGCCCAGCTTTAACTGTTCAGTGGATATTCCGAGCAGCTCAAGGTGTTGCTCGGCATCTTTGAGAATGCCTTCCTTGAGCGGAAATTTAGGGGCCGGGTTGACCGGGAAGGCCAATGGGAAGTGTTTCTGCAATCGCCAGATGGCTTCCAGCGCAGGATCTTGCTCACTAGGCGTTTTTTGCTGTGAGGACTTTCGCTTGTTTTGCTTCGTGCTATCAGTCTTTGCCTGCTCTTTCTCAGCCCGCAGGCGATCACGTAGCTCGGCTAGTTGCTCAAAACCCATCGTTCAGTTCGCAGTCTCATGGTTGATTCGTGGTGCAAGGTTATCCCATGCAGCTTTTGGGGACAGCCTTATCAGGCAGGGGCCATGATGAATTGAAGTGACTGCGGTATTCCACTTGCTCGCCGACGAGCAAATGAACCGCGTGGTATGCAACAGTTGCGGACAAAGGGATACGTCTGGCCTGCTTCAGCCTTTCGTGATCGACAACTCCCGGCCAAAAGCGGTCGTTTTTGATCCTTCCTAGATGCTCATTATGTAAACTCTGTGTGGGTGAAGTTACGCTTGGTTGATATTGATCAGAAAAAGTAGTTGAGAGTATTTGCAGTGGTCAATGTGCTTTGACTCTGATTTTGCGCCACTTAATGGAATGACTTAGTTGTTTCCCCTCTGGTAAGATTTATCTATCTCGCTCAAGATGAGGTCATGAAGACGCACCCAGTCACTCAACTGCGCCTTTGGGAAGGTATAAGAAAGGCGCACACCTTCCTCATACATAAAAGAAACATCACAAGTACCACCCCTGTCATCCTTGTCACACATTAAAGTAGGATGCTCCTTATCTATTTCCCCATCATTGACAAGCACATAATAAACGCCCGGAGCCTTGGTATTGCTATAAAAATAATACGCCCCCAACTCCTTATTAAGGCCAACATACAAATCATCTGGACGTTTATAAAGCTTCTTTATAATTACATCGTCAAGTGTTTCATTCTTGCTTAAAATCTCGATCGGACGACTATCACAGTCAAGCTCTATCAGCATAAATGGCACTGCGCGATCCAACTCGCTTTGTATTACTTCAGGATTGGCCTCCTTAAATTTATCTAGAGATATTTTTTGCACAGCATCTACCCCTGGGAATGGGTGCAAGAAATTCTGTTTGCCTCTAATTCCATGGGTATATGAATTATGCAGTCGTATTTTCGTAGCATATTTTAATGGGGCTGTCTCATCAGCAATAAACAATTTATCATTTATCCATATGTACTTTGAGAATTCCCCTTCCTGCTGAAGATACTTATCATAATCAATGCCGCGCCGTAGCATTTCGGTCTTTGCAGTATTAATGCACTCCTGGCTTGGGAGGAAGGCAGTGTTATCTGAATCACATCCAAGTAGTGCGGTTAGGAAAATGCTTGTAATAAGTACTGATAGCGTGCGCTTAACATGCATGTTGGGATGGCCTCGTTATCCATGGTTTGTAAAGCTTTAGTCAGATTGCAGCGCTTAATAAACTCTCGTTGAGTATTAGGTTGGTGTATCGGTAATCACTAATTTGCAATTTGTAAAGCTACCAGTAGCGCAGAACTATGAATCGCCCCTAGGTTTGTAGGCACATTGAATGACTGCTTCTGGCCGGTTCCAGTCAGGTGCGACGGACTCGAAGCGGCCAGAAGCAGTCATAGCCTGGCGCTTGCTTAATGGCTTGTTTAGCACGTCCCAGTAAGCGAAGCGAACGATTTGAGCGGCTTGTTAGGCATTGCTCATAATCCTGTAAGCGAAATACCGAACTTCGCATCTGTAACGATGTAGTCATTGTGTATAAGAGCAAGTTGCCAGCGCCTTGAGATAAGTGGCCTGACCATTTTTTCTTCGTTGCAGTAAAGAAAATTGTGCTTGCCGCTTAGCCCCGAAAACCCTTGTTGCTGATGCCATTGGCAATCAAACCCTAGATTCTCAAGTTCTGGCACGGCAATTCGTGCATCTGAGCCAGTGGGTGCAATTTCAAGCAATTGCCTTCTTGCTTCAGATTCATCAGCGCTGAAGGGGCCGCCACAGGCGGTAATAAAAAAGCAGATAAATATCATTGCGTATATTTTCATGCACACAGGCCTAACGTTTGGTTAAGGGGCTGGCTTTAGCCAGTCCCAGTGAGCGAAGCGAGCGATTTGAACCACTAGTTAGGTGTTAGCGTGCGCTCATGTTAGTTACTATGCAGGCACTTAGTATTACGAACCATACGCCACCAAATATTTTTGCAAGAGTATTGAATTCTTTAGCTTGGGCTTTATTTATGAATAGTAAAAAAAACGATATTGCTGCGGATGATAGTAAAAACAAATAACCAAGCCAGAGATTATCTCCTGCCATTAGGAGCGAATGACGCCTTGTCCCGACCTCAACTATTCCGGTAATGTATCCAATATATGCATAGTTAACACAGGCAATAATCATGGCGACGCCTGCCATGCGCAGGATCACTAA
>JAIERF010000026.1 GCA_019747075.1 Pseudomonadaceae bacterium | reverse complement strand
CGCATCGGCGAGCGCTGGGATTTGTAGAACTTGTTGGCCAGCGGCAGCAGCTCACTGGCCAGGCGCTGGTAGCGGATAAGCGGCATGGCGCGACTCAGGCCGGGCGGCGCGGAAACTGCGCGAGGGCGTGGGCGGCGATGTCGGCGAGGTCTTCACGCTTGACGAACAAACCATTGCGGCTCAGCTGCGCCAGGCCATGCAGGGTGGCCCAGAGTAATTGGGCTGAGCGCAGCGGGTTTTGCGGGCTAGCGCTTTGGCCCTGTAGGCGCTCGAACAGGTGCACGTATTGGCGAAAGCAGTCTTTGGCTGTGCGCTGAAACTGCAGTGTGCTGGGTGTTTGGTTGGAGGCTGAGTCGGCTTGCCACAGCGCCTGGCCGAACATCAGTTCATACAGCGCTGGCTGCTCCAGGGCGAAATCCAGATACCCCAGCACGGCCTGGTGCAAGCGTTCGTCCAGGGCCACTTGCTCATTGCCGACGACCTCGTGCAGCAAGTCGCTCAGCTCGGCAAAGCCCTGTTCGGCGACCGCCGCGAGCAGCGCCTGCTTGTCGGCAAAGTGATGGTAGGGCGCGGCGCGGGAGACGCCGCTGAGCTCGGCCAGTTTGCGCAGGGACAGGGCCTCAACGCCGCCTTCGCGGAGCAATTGCAGGCTGCTGGCGAGCAGGCTCTGGCGCAGGTTGCCGTGGTGATAAACAGGCGTGCTGACGGTCATGGCGGCGGGTCTTGGGTTAGGCGAGTGAACTTGACAGCGTCAGGATCGCGCCTCTATCTTGACGCCGTCAAGATAATTTCATTCCGCCCGTCCGGGCTCAGCACAGGTTCGTTCGTCATGACCTACAAGAGTTTCAACGTCACCCTTGCCGACCATATCGCCCACGTTCAACTGGCCCGCCCGGACGCCATGAACTCGATGAACGCCGACTTCTGGCTGGAGTTGCCGCTGTGCATGCGCGAGCTGGAAGCCAGCGGCGAGGCGCGGGTGATCGTCATCTCGTCAACCGGCAAGCACTTCTCCGCCGGTATGGACTTGGGCGTATTCACCAACCCGAAAGCGGTGCCCATGGGCGGTGATCCGGGCCGCATGGCGGAAAACCTGCGCCGTGTGGTGATGCAACTGCAGGCCAGCCTGAGCAGCCTGGAAGAAGTGCGCCTGCCGGTGCTGGTGGCGATTCAGGGCGGCTGCATTGGCGGCGCCCTGGATATGGTCTGTGCCGCTGACAGCCGTTACTGCTCGGCCGATGCCTACTTCACCATCAAGGAAACCGAACTGGGCATGACCGCCGACGTCGGCACCCTGCAGCGCTTGCCCAAACTGCTGCCGCAAGGCGTGGTGCGCGAGCTGGCCTTTACCGGACGCAATTTCAGCGCCGAAGAGGCCAAGGCCCTGGGCTTCGTCAACCAAGTCTTTGCCAGCCATGAAGAGCTGCTGGCCGGGGTTATGGCAATTGCCGCGCAGATCGCCAAGCACTCGCCGCTGGCCGTTAGCGGCTGCAAGGAAATGCTCAACTTCAGCCGCGATCACAGCGTTGCCGACAGCCTGAAATACATGGCCACCTGGCAGTCGGGGATGTTCCGTCCCAACGACATGATGAAGACCTTCCAGGCCAAGGCGACCAAGACTCAGGCGCAGTTCGACGGCCTGTTTCCGGTCAAGGGCCTGTTCGAGCAGTAAGCCCAGGCTGCGCGCTAGCGCAAAAACGCCGCTGTCCCGGTTCCGGGCAGCGGCGTTTTTTATTGGCCTGGAGAGTGGCGCGTCTAGCGCACCCAGTCCTGCAGCTTGAACTGCAGTTCGTGTTGCGTGCCCTTGAGCAGCAATTGCTGCTCGCCCAGGGTCACTTCGCTCCAGTCGCTCAGGGTGCTGGTCATGGCGCGCTCCCAGTCCTGCTGCGGCGATTGGCACAGCATCATGGTCGAGGCCATCTGCTTGATGCGCAACTGCGAGCCTTGCAGTTCCACTTGACCGAAATAGCGATTGCAGCCGGCGCTGCCGTTGGCGCGCAGCTGCTCGCCAATTTCCAGGTCCGGGGCTTTGCCCTTTTCTGCCAGCAGCGGCAAACCGTCGATCTTCTCCAGCACCCAGTGATGATGCTGCAGGCTTTGCGCGCTCAAGGGGGCGCTCGGCGGCGGGCTGGCGCAGGCGCCGAGGAGGGTGGTCAGGGCGATGACGCTGAGGGTGCGAGTGCGAGTGCTCATAGGATCACCTGGAGTAACGGGCGCAGATTATGTGCTTAGCGCTTGCCCATGGAGCGGCGGGTGCCATTGGGGGCGCGGCCGGGGGTTTTATCGTGGTTGGACTTATGCCCCTTGGGATGGTGGGGCTGGCCGTCGTTCTTGTTCGGCGCAAAGGCCGCGGGCGAGAACGGGAAGCTGAAGGCCGGTACTTTGGCGCTGACGGTCTGCTCGTCGGCGTTGTCGCTAGCGGCGCTGGATGGAGTAGGGGTCGTGGGCATGGGGAATCCGCCTGAGGCCTGATCGAGTAAGTGATGGCGCTGCTGGGCAGCGCATAGCCGCGCAGTATACCTGTCTCTGCGCCCTGAGCCTGGGGCGCGTGAGGTGGCGCAGTGGGTCAGCGCCGTGGATGACGCTGGCGCAGTGGGGTCAGCAGTTCGGATAGACCGTTGTGGTCGATCTCCTGCATCAACTGCAACAGGCGCCCGGTTTCATTGTTGGGGAAGCCTTCGCGGGCAAACCAGTTGAGATACGGGCCAGGCAGGTCGGCGAACAACCGCCCCTTGTACTTGCCGTAGGGCATGGGCCGGGTTACCAGCAGAAGCAGGTCTTCGGGTTGCATGGGCTGCGCTTAGCCGCCATTGGCGGCAAGGATGCGAGCCACCTGGCGGGGCTGGCAGTTGAGATAGGGTGAGGCTTTGACCAGGCTGCGGTCAGGGTACCAGGAGTACATAAACTGGCCGCCCTTGAGTTTGTCGATCACCCGGCGGGCAATCTCCGGGCGCACGGCCGGGCAGCCCTGACTGCGGCCGATGCGGCCCTGACGCTTGCTCCACAGTGGGTTCACGTAGTCGGCGGCATGGATAACGATGGCCCGCTCGCGGGCGCGGTCGTTGACCCCCGGCTCCAGGCCGTCCATGCGCAGCGAGTAGCCGTGCTTGCCCTGATAACTTTCCTGGGTGCGGAACAGGCCAAGGCTGGACTGATAGCTGCCGACGCGGTTGGAGAAGCGGGTGGCGAAGTTTTCTCCGGATTTCTGCCCGTGGGCCACCAGGTCCTGCAGCACCAGCGCCTGTTTGCGCAGATCGAAAATCCACAGGCGGCGGGCGGTCGAGGGTTGCGAGTAGTCGATCACGGCCAGGCGTTGGGCCTGTTCGGCGCCGCTATTGAGGGCGCACTGCATGGCCGCCAGGGCGTTTTGCAGGGCCACGGGGTTGAGTCCTGGGGCGGCGCGGGACAGGTTCTTGAATAGCGGTTGTGGCGTGGACGTGGCCGCCATCAGCGGTGTGGCAAAAGCCCAAAGCCCGGCTGCAGCCAGGCATAGCTGGCGAAATCGAGTGAACATAGGTGGAGAGTCCCCATTATCGTTGTTGGCTCCCGACGTCCTGTCGTTGTCGCGGCTGGCCTGTTTATACTTGGCTATGAGCGAACGGCGCCGCCGCGGCTGGCCGTGAATGTAACGGCCATGGATTGGAGTGCTGCAGTTGTTCAAAAAATACGCATGTTACCTGAGCCTTGGCGTGCTGATGGCGCCATTGGTCGCGGCTGTGGAAGTGCCCCTGGCTTCCACGCCGCCCTTGCAGCTCAGCATCGAGCAGTTGCCCGTGGCGTGTCCAGGTGCGCCGGCGAGCCTGGATGATGCGGCGCGTGAGCAACTGAAAGCATTCTACGGTCAGCGCCAATACGCCCCTGTGTGGGCTGTCACAGGCCAGCTGGAGGCCCTGCTCGGGCAGCTCGAAGGCTTGGCGGACGATGGTCTCAACCCGGCCAGCTATCGGCTCGACAGCCTGCGGGCCTGGAGTCAGCAGCCGGCCAGTGACTGTCACGAGATCGTGATCACTCATGTCTACCTGCAGGCATTGCAGCACCTGTTGCAGGGCCGGCTGCCACAGCAGCAGATTGAACCCCGTTGGCAGCCCACCGATAGCCCGGCATTGGCCGCGGACCGGGTGTTGGCCTTGGCGCTGTTGGGCCTCGGTGATCTGCCGGCGGCCTTTCAGCAGGCACGTCCAGCCCTCAGCCAGTACCAGCAGTTGCGCACTGTTTATGCCCAGCGCCGGCAACAGCCCTTGGCCGAGTGGCAGACACTGGACAGCGGTCCGCTGTTGCGTCCAGACAGGCGCGATCCGCGCGTGCCAGCACTGGCCCAGCGGCTGGTCAGCGAAGGCTATCTGCCTGCCCAGGTGACCCTGGACGATGACCTCTATGGGGCAGACCTGGTGGCCGCGGTGAAGGTTTTCCAGCAGCAGCACGCGTTGCAGGCAGACGGTGTGGTGGGGGCGGCTACGCTGGAGGCCTTGAATATCAGCCCGGCCCAGCGCCTGGCCCAGTTGCGCCTTAACCTTGAACGCTGGCGCTGGCTGGCGCGGGACCTGCAGGCCAGTGGCGTGCTGGTCAACGTGGCCGCCGCACAGCTGGCCTACTACCAGAACTTCGTTCCCGTCTGGCAAGCCCGTACCCAGGTGGGCCGCGCGGCGCGGCCGACGCCCTTGCTGAAGTCCCAGATTACCCGGCTGACCCTCAACCCGACCTGGACGGTGCCACCGACCATCCTGCGCGAAGACAAACTGCCGGAGATCCGCCGCGACCTGGCCTTTCTCGACAAGCACAACCTGCGTGTGCTGGACCGCGAGGGGCAGTTGCTGGACGCCAATAGCATCGACTGGAACAACCCCGGCAGCATTCAGTTGCGCCAGGATGCCGGTGCGCACAACCCCCTGGGGCAGGTGGCGATTCGCTTCCCCAATCCGTTTTCCGTGTACCTGCACGACACCCCCAGCCAGCAATTGTTTGCCAAGGGACCACGGGCGTTCAGTTCTGGCTGCGTGCGGGTCGAGGCCGTGATGCAGTTGGTCGACCTGCTGCTCACACCCGCCGAGCGCGAGCGCGTGACCAGCCTGCTGGCCAGCGGTCGTACCCATGAGTTTCGCCTGAGCACGCCGTTGCCAATCATCCTCGCGTACTGGACGGCGGAAGTGGATGGCGCCGGCCAGCTGCTGTATGCCCCGGACATCTATGCCCGAGACCAGGCGCTGCTGGCGGCGCTGGATCGCGCTCAGCTGTAAGCGGGTTTATTGCAGGAAGCGCTGGGCGACGATTTCCGTTTGCTCCTGATGGCGCATATAGGCCAGCAACGGTTCGCTGATATGCAGGCGGTCGTTAACGTGCTGGTCGAGCAGGATCTGAATGCGCTCGCGCTTGAGGGTCATCAGGTCGCCCTCCAGCGGGCACCAGACGAATTCGCTGGCCGGGGTGATGCTGGCATCCGGCACATCCATGCCGAACGAGTCTTCGCTGAAACGCACGATGTAGTGCCCGGCCTTGGCGTTGAAGCCAACAAAACCGTTGAGTTGGTCGGCAGCGGCGCAGATATCGGCAGACGTGATGCTCATAACTAACCTCGCAGATGGCCGTGCACCCAGTCGCAGGGCTGCAGGTGCACAAGGGCGCTCATCCTAAGGTGCTGCAGGTCGTGCCTGCCTTGCCACGGATCAACTGCGCGGCGATCGGCTGTGCTTACTTGCCCGTTGGGTCGGCAAACACGCTGACTTTGCCGAACGGCGAGCTGTGCATGCCGACGTCCACGGCCATCAGCGGCGAGTTATTCAGCCAGGCATCCTCGATCACGATCGTGCGGCCAACATCATCGTTATCCGCGGCTACCAGCAGGTAGTAGGTGCCGTCGTCCGGCGCCACGCCGACCCACTTGAGGGTGATTTGACCGAGTACGGCGGCGGCTTGCGAAGGCTTCTTCGCGATCACTGCGCCGTTGCTGTCCAGCAGCATGGCGCGGGGTTTGAGGGCGAATTTGTTGAAGCCCAGGCACGGCTGGTTGCACACCGATTTGACGCTCAGGGAGTAGGGCGCGCCTTTTCTCAACTGCAGGGAAAAGACCCGGTAGTTGGAAATCGAACGACCGAAATTCATCCGTGGCTCATTGGCGCTGATCGGCCAGTCGCTGGTCAGCAGGCCAGTGTTGACCGGCAAGGGAATGGCCTCGGTGTTATGAATGGCTTCGAGGGTGGTGGTGGCGATTGGGCTTTTGCCCGCCTGGACATTTTGCTCGTACAACGCCTGTTGATTGCTGGCGCAGGCGGCGAGCAGCAGGCAGGCAACGAGGGTGATGAACTGGTGCAAGGCGTAACTCCTGAGTGACGGCATCCTGTCCGCACGCCTAGAGCGTCGCGCGGGGGCCGGCGAGTCTACCCGTTTTTACCGGGTCATCGACGGTTTGCCGTGGCTACGTTGGTTTGCCCAGCGTAGCGCAGTGTCACGGTGGCGGTTGCCGGGTTTATTGCGGGGTAACGGCCAGGGCTATGGCGTTGGTGATGCGAATCACCACGTGACGGCCAACAGCGTCGCTGCTCAGCGGCACATCGGGACGCACGGCTACGGTGCGGCTGCTGCCGTCGGCGAACTCCAGCGTGGCGCTGTGTTTGGCCAGATCGACAGCCTTGACCACTGCGGTCAGTTCGCGGGTATCGGCGAGCAGGATGGCCGGTTTTTCCCCTTCGGCGGCCTTGGCTACCAGCGCTGCGCCGCTGTCCTCGGCGGGCGCCTTGGCATCGCCCATGAATACGGCCATTTCCTCGGCGAACTTGACGGTCACCTTGTCGCCAAGCTTGACCTGATTGAAGTTGGTTGCCTCGGGGCTGATCTGCAGGGTGCGCTTGTGCCCTTGCTCGTCTTCCAGGGTGACGCTGCGTTTGGTGTAGTCGATGCTGCTGACCGTGGCCACGATGGTCATCACATTGCTGGTCACGCCGCCCGGCACGCCAGGGATATACGCGGCGCTGCTGCTGGTCTGGGCGTCAAGCGTGTCGGCGTGCTGGCTGGTGCAGGCCATCAGCAGGGCGGAGCTGACCGAGATCAGCAGCAGTTGGTTGAATGATTTACGGGTGAAGTTCATCGGGCAAGTCCCTTGTCTGTATTAGATGAGCAAACGCCGGCCAGTATAGAGCGCCTGACCGAGCATTGGTTTGGTCAGGATCAATATCGGGCAGGTTTGTGCCGCGCTTCGAGCCTGCGGGCGGGTCGAGTCTGACTCAGGTCAGTGAAGAGTGTTGCCGATTGCAACAAAAGGCCAAATTCATTTCCCAGCGGCTCAGCGGATGGCGTAGGCTGAAATTGTCGCAGTACACGCGACGCTATTCGCGAACAGTTGAAGAAGGAAAGCGTATGCAAATCCAAGTTCACAGCGATAACCATATCGAAGGTAGCGCCCGCCTGGTTGAATGGGTGAGTGCCAGCGTCAGCAGCAAGCTGGATCGTTTTGACGAAGAACTGACTCGGGTGATTGTTCACCTGCACGACGACAACGCAGGCAAAGCCGGCGCCGATGACAAGCGCTGCCAGATCGAAGCACGGCCCAAAGGGCAGCAGCCCGTGTCCGTGACCCATAAAGCCGAATCTCTGGATTTCGCCGTGGATGGCGCAATCGACAAACTCAATCACGCCCTCAGTCACCAGTTTGGCAAGTTGCGCAACAAGCGCGCACAAGCGCCGCTGCTGGACGGCGAGGTCGACGCCATCGAAAGTCAGGACACCCTTTTGGAAGAAGACTTCCTCGCTGAGCAACAAGTGCGCAGCGCTTAAATCAGGAGCGAAAAAAGCCGCAGGCGGGGTGACCCGGCTGCGGCTTTTTTGTGCCTGGCGTTTATGCCAGAGGCCTAGCGATTGACGGGCCCTCGGCTGTCGTGGGCCGTGGCCAATCAGTCCTGGCGGCTGGTCACTTCCAGCAGGTGATAACCGAACTGGGTTTTCACCGGGCCTTGCACCACGTTGATCGGTGCGCTGAACACTACGGTGTCGAATTCCTTGACCATCTGGCCGGGGCCGAACGAGCCCAGGTCACCACCGCTGCGGCTGGACGGGCAGGTGGAGTTGTCTTTGGCGACCTGGGCGAAGTCGGCACCGCCTTCGATAGCGGCTTTCAGTTCGTTGCACTTAGCTTCGCTGGCAACCAGGATGTGACGGGCAGTGGCGCGGGCCATGGGGGTTACTCCTTTTAATGAAGCTGCAAAGCCTACCGGAATTGCCCGCCTATTCAAACGCCGGCGTCCCGCTGCCTGCGCCGTCAGTCGCTGGGCTCAGCTTGTGCCTCGATCAGGAAGCGTCCGGCTTCGCCATGGGGCGCAGGGGCGGCGAAGTGGCCGGTTGTCCCCGCGCTACCGGGGTTGCGAAAAATCTTGATGCCGGTCGGCCGTTTGACCAGTTGGCCCAGTCCGCCGGCGCCTCCCGCACCCGGCATGCCAGCCTGGGCGCTGTGGCCGCCACTGGTCAGCACCTGCAGGCCTGGGCCGTAATTGCTTACGGCCAGCAGCCCATCCTTGCCCGCCCGCCAGTAGCGCACATGCACATCACCGCCACGCCCGCCGGCCCCGCCAGCTCCTGCCGCACCACCGGTACCGCCGAGGCCGCCGGCACAGGCTTGCGAGGCGCCGCCGGCACCCCCGATGCCGCCATTGCCCCCCGCGCCACCCTGGCCGCCGCGTACATCAATCAATAGGGAGTCGAAGCTTTGCAGGCCCAGGAGCAGGTCGAGGCTGACACCGGCCTGGCCGGCTACGCCGCTGCCACCGGCCTGGCCGTCGGCGCCGGGCAGGCAACCCTGACCATCCTTGCCGGCCTGGCCGTCGGCGCCCGCGTGACCGTCCTGGCCAGCGCCGAGCAATTGCACGCTACGACCAATCCAGGCCTGTTCGGCGTGCAACTCGACGCGCGCTAAACCGGCAGCCACGCGCAGTACTGCTCCATCTTTGAGCACCAGACGCTGCAGGTGCACGCTGGGCTGGCTCAGCAGGCGTTCCTCGCCAGCCTCCACGATTAACTCCTCAGCCCCCGCCGGGAGCGCCGCGACACACAGCAGGGATAACAACAGCTTGCGCATGAAAGCACCTTGATAAGCAGAAAGACCGGCCACACCCAAGCAAGTCACAGGCCAGGCCGCCGGCGTGCGCATTGAGCGTGCACAGCCAAGGGCGTGGTGCACCATGGCGTTACGCTACCACTGGGCTTAAATTCCGAAAAAGATTCTAACTATATGTTTTTAAAGGGTAATTAAGGGTTGGCAAGGGATGTGCTTATAACCCATCAGCTTAATCACTACTGCGATTCGCACTTAAAACAGAGGGTCCACCCTCGTGAAATATCCCACTCTATGGAGCACCACCATGCTGAAGAAATTGACCCTGGCTATTTCCGCTGCATCCGCCTTCGCGTTCAGCGGTATCGCCGCATCCGAAACCTTTAACGGCCCGGCTGGCGAGTTTGATGTCAGCATGACCGCCACCCTGGCCAGCGATTACATCTGGCGTGGCCAGTCGCAAACCGCGGGTAACGGTGCGGTACAAGGCAGTCTGGATGTGGCCCACGAAACCGGTCTGTATGCCGGTGTTTGGGCTTCCAACGTCGACGATTTTGCCTTCCCTGGCAACAACGGCGGCGCCAACATGGAAGTGGACTACTACTTCGGCTACGGCGGCAGCATCACCGACGACATCACCTATGACCTGTCGTGGGCTACCTACACCTACCCGGAAGCCAGCGTCTGGAACGCCGATGAAGTGCTGACCAGCATCAGCGCCTATGGCTTCACTGTGGGCGCCAAATACGCCTATGAAGCCGAGAGCAAGCTCTATACCTACATCGCTTACGACTATGAGTTGCCGATGGAAGTGGGCCTGTCGCTGGGCTACGGTCAGAGCGATTACAAGGACCCGATCGACGCCACTGGCAGCAACAGCAAATATGACGACTGGAGCGTGGGCCTGAGCAAGACCCTAGTGGGCCTGGACTTCTCCCTGACTTACACCGACACCGATATCGAAACCGAGACCTGTGAAGCTTGGTACGGCAAGGGTGACTACTGCGACACCAACGTTACCCTGGCAGTGTCTAAGTCGTTCTGATTCCGCGGCGGGCACCCTGTGTCCGCCCACTCCTGAACCTTTGGTCTTAGGCCGCCGCAAGGCGGTTTTTTTTCGTCCGCCGTAGGCTTGGTTGGCAGGGGGCTGGGCTGTTTATACTGGTGCGCTGATTTCTTTTGCTTGCCGAGCCCGCCGATGTCCCTCCAGTTGATTGCCACCACTGCCGAGCAGTTGCCGCTGATCCGCAACCTCTATCAGTTCTATGCCTACGAGTCGTCGGACTGGGAGCAGGAGGACGTCGAGGTCGACGGCCGCTTCTATGTGCATGACCCCTATCTGGCCCTGTACTGGCAGCGCCCGGGCTGGAGCGCTCAGCTGATTCTGCTGGACGGCTTTATCGCCGGTTTCCTGTTGATCGAACGCAGTGAAATCGCCGGGGTGGAGGCGCTGGAATTTGCCGATTTGTTCCTGCTCAAGAAGTACCGTCGCCAGGGTATTGGGCGGGCCCTGGTGGAGCAGGTGATTCTCGCCAGTCAGCAGCCGTGGGTGGTCAGCTTCTATCCGCAAGACCCGCTGGCCGTGCCGTTCTGGCAGACCTTGTTACGTGAGTTGCCGTTCCGCTCGGTGCAGCAGTTGGCCGATGCCGATGAGCCTGAGTTGCTCACCTACCTGCTTAATCAGCGGCCACACTGAGGCGTGTCACTATGCGCCATTGCTCGCCCCGTTTAGCATGGCGGCCATCGCTGCGTACCTGCGAGGCTGTCAGCCGGCATGTGCGCAAGCACCACATACTTCGCCGCGCAGATTGATTCGGCGCGCAATAGCCGCACAGGAACTCCCATGACAGACACCCCCTATCGTTTTCGGCTAGGCGCAGACGCCGAGGCCATGGTTGTTGTGCGCACGGGCCTGGAGCGCTTCAACGTCGAGCAGGTTGGCGAGTATGGCTACGAGGATTTTCAGCTGTACGCCCGCGATGGCGCCGACCAGGTGGTGGGCGGCATGTTCGGCCATTCCGGCATGGGCTGGCTGTATGTCGACTACCTGTGGCTGGACGACGGTCAGCGCGGCCATGGCCTGGGCGCACAGTTGTTGCAGGCGGCCGAGGATGAGGCGCGGCGGCGCGGTTGTCATGGCGTGTTTCTCTACACCTACAGCTTTCAGGCGCCCGGCTTCTACCACAAGCAGGGCTATCAGCTGATGGGTGTGCTGGAGGATTGCCCGCCCGGCTACCAGCGCCACTACCTGAAAAAATCACTGCAAGCGCAAGGCGCACAGCCGGGCTAAGCCCGCCATTCACCGGCGGTTATGGCCGCTGTTCTTTTCAAGCCTTGAGGTGATCGAAGTGGATCAATCGCTGAGTTTCAATCGCGCGCTGGTCGAGAAGTATGACCGTCCGGGACCACGCTACACCTCCTATCCCACGGCGCCGCAGTTCCATCAGGCGTTTGCCATGGATGACTATCACGCGGCCGCCCAAGCCAGTAATCAGGCCGCCGCGCCCAAGGCGCTGTCGCTGTATATCCATATCCCGTTCTGTAAGAGCCTTTGCTACTACTGCGCCTGCAACAAGATCATCACCCAGAAGACCCATCGCGCGGTCGAGTACCTCAATTACCTCAGGCGCGAGATCGCCATGCAGGCGGCGCTGTTCGATCGCACGCGCAAACTGAGCCAGCTGCACCTAGGGGGCGGTACACCGACCTACCTGACCCGCGAACAGCTGGCCGAGTTGATGGACTGCCTGCACCAGGCGTTCAACCTGGATGACAGCGACGAGCACGAGTTCTCCATCGAGGTTGACCCGCGCACCATCAGCACCGAACAGATCGAACACCTGCGCCAACTGGGTTTCAATCGCCTGAGCTTCGGCGTGCAGGACTTCGATCCGGATGTGCAGGCAGCGGTCAATCGTCAGCAGAGTGAAGAGCAGATCTACGCCCTGGTCGCCGCCGCCCGTGAGGCCAAATTCAAGTCGGTGAGTGTCGACCTGATCTATGGCTTGCCGCTGCAAACCGTGGCCAGTTTCGACGTGACCTTGAGCAAGATCATCGCCCTGCGCCCGGATCGAATCGCCGCTTACAGCTATGCGCACCTGCCGGAATTGGTGCGGGCGCAACGGCTGATTCGCCGCGAAGATATGCCGCCGCCCGAGCGCAAGATGGAGTTGCTGGAGCTGACCATCAGCCGCCTGACCGCCGCCGGCTATGTGTATATCGGCATGGACCACTTCGCCTTGCCGGATGATGAGCTGGCTCTGGCCCGCGCCGATGGCACCCTGCAGCGCAACTTCCAGGGCTACTCGACCTTCGCCGAGTGCGACCTGATTGGCCTCGGCGTATCGGCCATCGGCAAGGTCGGCGACACCTACAGCCAAAGCGTCAAGGAGCTGTCCCAGTACTACGCACGGCTCGATCAGGGTCTGTTGCCGGTGCACCGCGGTTATCGCCTGAACGCCGACGACCAGCTGCGCCGCGATGTGATCAGCGACCTGATGTGCCACGGCCGCATCGACTTCGCCAGCATTGAGGCTCGCCACCACATCCGTTTCAAAGAGTACTTTGCCGAGGCCTTGGGCAAGCTCGACGAGCACGTCGCCGACCGCTTGCTGGAAATTCACGACGACGCCCTGGTGCTGTTGCCCCAGGGGCATTTGATGATGCGCAGCGTGGCCATGGCCTTCGATGCCTATATCGGCGGCGCGCAGAAGGGCAGCTTCTCGCGCACGGTATAAGCGTTTTGCGCCTGGGCTGGCTGTCGACTGCGGGGTGTTGGGTAGGTGGGGCTATTGTTGAATTTGTGGTTTAAAACACCATTAATAATGGTCTTTAATACCTTTAGATTGAGGGTCGTATTTACCATCTAATTTCTAACTTATTGATTTTGTTTGGTAAATAACTGGCATGTTTCCTGATTAATCTTGGCTCTCAACCTAAGGTCAATCAGGAACATCTCCATGAAAAAATCAATTGTCTTGCTCGCTGGCGCCGCATTGTTGGCATCTGCCTTGGTTCGTGCCGATCAGATAGTCACCGCCCAGAGTGACACCGCAGTGGGTGGTGGCTTTGCCGGTATGACAGGTTTGATGCTGGGCGCCGCTGCGGGTGGTCCGCTGGGTGCGCTGGTGGGGGCGGGTCTTGGCTATCTGGCGGGTAGCGCTGGGCAAGAGGCCGCAGGGCTCGAACAAACGCTGTATGTGATCAAGGATGATGAGGGCAAAACCACCCGTGTGCGCTCCTCCTCTGGCGGTTTTGTGCAGGGGCAGCAGGTGTCCTTGAGTGGCTCCCAGGTGACGGAGGGTGCTCCATAACGGGGCCGCTAGCTGCTGGGCCGTCCGCTGTTATCGGGTTTGCGCAAGGCGGGTTCGATCAACGTCAGCATGTTTCGCATGAGGGATTTGCAGTGACTTACGCACTCTTGCACACGGTGCATCTGCTGGCGGCCATCGGCTTTATCGGCACGCTGTTCTACGAGGTGGCGATTCTCGCCAGGGTCAAGCCACAGCTCGATCCTGAGCAGCTGAGCACCTTGGAACGCGCCCTCGGTGCTCGCACGCGCACCGTGCTGCATGGCGTTGTGGTGCTGGTGTATGGCGCGGGGCTGGGCCTGGCCTGGCAGCATCGACAGGCTTTGAGCGCGCCGTTTTCCAGCAGTTTTGCCACCTTGCTGACCCTGAAGATCGCCCTGGCTGTCGGCGTGTTTGTCAGCTTCGGCGCGGTGGCCATGCTGCTGCGCAGCGGGCGCATGACACCGGCGCTGTATCGCCAGCTGCATTGGGCGGTGCTGGCGCAGATGCTGCTCATCGTGTTGTTGGCCAAGGCGATGTTCTACCTGTACTGGTAGCCGTTGTCGTTGACAGCTTTGGCGGCTTTGACGATGACTTCGGTCAAGTTTTAGCGTGTTTGCCGGTGCCGTGATAGGTGCTGATTCAGGCCCTCGAATATCCTCGGTTTTGCTCGTGCGCCTGGTTATGGTGAGGCTTCAGCCATCGCCCAGACCGCCCCGAGGTTCGCCATGCACTTTGCCTACAGCCCCCGCACCGAAGCACTGCGCCAGCAGGTACGCAACTTCCTCGATAGCCATATCGTGCCGCGCATCGGCACCTGGCACGCGGAGGTGGCGGCGGGACAATACCCAGTGTCTTTTATGGCCGATTTGAAGGCCCTGGCCCGCGCGGAAGGGCTGTGGAATCTGTTCTTGCCGGCGCTGAAGGCGGACGAGCCGGGCACCGCCCTGAGCAACTTGGAATACGCGCCGCTGGCTGAGATTATGGGCCGCGTGTCCTGGGCCTCCGAGGTGTTCAACTGCAATGCGCCGGACACCGGCAACATGGAGTTGCTGCACCTGTTTGCCACGCCCGCGCAACGCCAGCGCTGGTTGTTGCCACTGCTGGACGGTGCGATACGTTCGGCCTTTGCCATGACCGAGCCGGACGTGCCGTCCTCGGATGCCAGCAATATCCAGACCCTGATCCGCCGTGACGGTGACGAGTACGTGATCAACGGCCGCAAATGGTTTATCACCAACGCTTCGCACCCCGATTGCAAGCTGCTGATCGTGATGGGCAAGACCGACCCGGACGCCGAGCCTCATCGGCAACAGAGCATGATCCTGGTGCCGTTCGACACGCCGGGGGTGGAGCTGCTGCGCAATATCCCGGTGCTCAATCACCTCGCGCCCGAGGGCCACAGCGAGTTGCTGCTGCGCAATGTGCGGGTGCCGGCGGCCAACTTGCTCGGCGCCGAGGGCGAGGGCTTTATGATGGCGCAGGCGCGCCTCGGGCCTGGGCGCATCCACCACTGCATGCGCTCGATCGGCATGGCTGAGCTGGCGCTGGAGCTGATGGTCGAGCGCTGTCAGGAGCGCAAGGCGTTCGGCAAATACCTAAATCAGTACGCCAATATCGGCGACTGGATCGCCGAGTCGCGCATCGAGATCGAACAAGCACGGCTGCTGGTGTTGAAGACCGCCTGGATGATCGACGAGGTCGGCGCCAAGGCCGCGCGTAAGGAAATTGCCATGATCAAGGCGCTGGTGCCGGCCATGCACTGCCGGGTGGTGGATCGCGCCATTCAGGTCTACGGCGCCATGGGCCTGACCCCGGACACGCCGCTGGCCGATATGTGGACCACCGGCCGCGCCCTGCGTTTTGCCGATGGCCCGGACCAGGTGCATCTGCGCAGTATCGCCAGCCTGGAGCTCAAGGCCAGCCAGGCCAGTCGCGGCGCCACGGCAGCCTATTTGACGCCACCGACGCAGGGTTGAATGGAGTACATCTCGTAGGATGGGTTGAGCTTGCGATACCCATCAAGGCCGCGACGGCGCACAACCTTCTGATGGGTATCGCTGCGCTCCACGCCATCCTCCCCATTAAGGTTGCTCGGCCCCCTGCGACCACGCTGATTGCATCGCCGCTTGACCGCAATCAAGCCGCGCTCGCAGGCCGCTTGAGGGGTGTGCCTGCCGGCGGGTAGCGTGCAGGCATGAACAATCCCTGTGAGGTGGCGGTCGTGAATGCGCCGGAAAAAATCGTCGAAATCAATGCCGGGCGTGCTGCGCCTTTCTATCAGGCCCTGGGCAACGAAGAAGTGCTGTTCCAGCAGGCCTGGCAACACGGCATGCCGGTGCTGATCAAGGGCCCGACAGGCTGCGGCAAGACCCGTTTCGTCCAGCACATGGCCCATCGCCTGAACCTGCCGCTGTTTACCGTGGCCTGCCATGACGACCTGAGTGCCGCCGATTTGGTCGGCCGTCACCTGATCGGCGCCCAAGGCACCTGGTGGCAGGACGGCCCGCTGACCCGCGCGGTGCGCGAAGGCGGCATCTGCTACCTGGATGAAGTGGTCGAGGCGCGTCAGGACACCGCCGTGGTGCTGCACCCGCTGGCCGATGACCGCCGTGAGTTGTATCTGGAGCGCACCGGTGAAGTGCTGCGTGCGCCGCCCGGTTTTATGCTGGTGGTGTCGTACAACCCCGGTTACCAGAACCTGCTCAAGGGCATGAAACCCAGCACCCGCCAGCGCTTCGTGGCTTTACGTTTCGATTATCCGGCCGCGGCCGAGGAGGAGCGCATCGTCGCCAACGAGGCCCAGGTGGATGCAGCGCTCGCCGCCCAGGTGGTCAAGCTCGGCCACGCGCTGCGCCGGCTGGAGCAGCACGATCTGGAAGAAGTGGCCTCGACCCGCTTGCTGATTTTCGCCGCGCGGATGATCCGCTCCGGCATGAGCCCGCGCGAAGCCTGCCTGGCCTGCCTGGCCGAACCGCTGTCGGATGACCCGCAGACGGTGGCGGCCTTGATGGGCGTGGTTGATGTGCACTTCGCTTGATGCCAATCCTGGCCCCAGCCCGGCTAGCAGGCCGTTGAAAAACGTTGGCGAGGCAGCCAGCGCAAGGCAAAAGCAGGCGAAAAAGCGGAGTTTACGTGCTGTAAATGAGCATTTGATTCGCTTCGCTCACCCCTCCGGGGCCGCGCTAAAGCGCGTTCAGCCTACCGGCTGTGAGCCTGTTTTTAACGCCGCAATGGCAACGCACGACTGCATGGATGCAGGAGGTAGGGCGACGCAGGAAGCCAAAGCCGAGATGGTTTTTCAGCGGCCTGGCAAGCGTCTGCCGGGCGACTTGGCCATGTGGTTTTTTATCCTTGCCGAGCTGACCGTATTTGCCCTGCTGATTGTCACCTTCGCGGTGGCTCAGGCCTGGCAACCGGCCTTGTTTCACGCCAGCCGTGGCGCGTTGGACAGCTCCATCGGCCTGGCGCTGACCTTGAGTTTGCTCACCGCCGGTTTGTTCGCCGCCCTGGCCCAGGAGCAGGTGCGTCGTGGTCGCTCGCGGTGGGCTGGCGGGTTGCTGCTAGCAGCGCTGTTGGCGGCCAGCGTGTATGTGGGTTTGAAGCTCAGTGAATACCAGCATCTGCTCGGCTTGGGCCTAGGTATGGAGCACAACAGCTTCTTTACCCTGTATTGGATTCTCACTGGCTTTCACTTTCTGCATGTGTTGCTGGGCATGCTGATTCTCGCCTGGCTGGCCGTGCGTTGCTGGCGCCGCAAGCAGGCTGGCGATGACGCGGTGCTGGAGTCGGGGGTCCTCTATTGGCACATGGTCGATCTGATCTGGGTGCTGCTGTTTCCCTTGGTGTATGTGCTCAATTGACGAGGTTGGCGTGGCTACTTCACCTGCACTGATCGTTTGCTGGCTGGGCCTGGTGCTGTTGTCGGTTGCCAGCGTGCAGCTGGGTAATGCCGGGGGCGGTTTGCTGCTGGCGGCGGCGGTCTTGTTGGCGGCCTTGGGCAAGGCCTGGCTGATTGCCGATGGCTTTATGCACTTGCGCCATGCGCCGCCGTTGTGGCGCGGGTTGCTGCTGGGCTGGCCGTTGGTGGTGGGGGTGCTGGTGCTGCTGACGTTGTGGTTGCAGCGCGCGATCTAGGGTGACTCCGTGCTAATGGTGCTCGAACGCCGCAGTTGTGTTGTCTGGGCGAGTGGTTCCGCCCTTACGGCGGGTCACTTTTGGCAGTCGCCCCAAAAGTAACCAAAAGGTCTTGCCCCTGGCATCCGGGTTTCGCTGCGCGAAACTTCCCTCACTTCATCATTGCTCCGTGGGCCCGCTGCGAAGGGCCATCCCTGGCCCATCGCAGCTCTCGCGGCATCCATGCCGCTCAACCCACTGCACAACGATTCGTTCGGCCTCCTGAAAGGGGCGTTTGTCCTGGCGCGAATTTCTGGGTTCGACGTTAGAGCGTGTGGGCGCACACCACCTGGCCGTGTTGGTCTCTGCTCAATACCCGAGCCTAACCATCGGATGTTCTTGATTGCCATCAAGCGGGTTTCGTTAGGGGGCTTTCTACAATGGGCTCGCCAAGTAATGAGGAAACGGCCATGTCAGAGACCTTCACGAAGAGCATGGCCAGGAATATTTACTTTGGGGGGAGCGTGTTCTTCTTCCTGGTATTCCTGGCTTTGACTTACCACACCGAGCAGACCTTTCCCGAACGTACCAATGCCGCACAGATGACTGAGGCAGTGGTGCGCGGCAAGTTGGTCTGGGAGCAAAACAACTGCATCGGCTGCCACACCCTGCTGGGCGAGGGTGCGTACTTCGCCCCCGAGCTGGGCAATGTGTTTGTCCGTCGCGGTGAGGATGCCGGCTTCAAGCCGTTCCTGCAGGCCTGGATGAAGATCCAGCCGCTGGGCGTGCCGGGCCGACGCTCGATGCCGCAGTTTCATTTGAGCGACCAGGAAGTGGACGACATCGCCGAGTTCCTCAAGTGGACCTCGAAGATCAATACCAACCAATGGCCGCCAAACAAGGAGGGCTGATAGATGACCATTGCAAATCCACATCTGAAATTCGCCTCGCAAGCCGTGGCTAAACCCTACTTCGTATTTGCCCTGATCCTGTTTCTCGGCCAGGTGCTGTTCGGTTTGATCATGGGCCTGCAATACGTGGTGGGCGACTTTCTGTTCCCGCTGATCCCCTTCAACGTGGCGCGGATGGTGCACACCAACCTGCTGATCGTCTGGCTGCTGTTCGGCTTTATGGGCGCGGCCTATTACCTGATCCCGGAGGAGGCCGACCGCGAGCTGCACAGCCCGCTGCTGGCGAAGATCCTGTTCTGGGTATTTGCCGCCGCCGGCGTGCTGACCATTCTTGGCTATCTGTTTGTGCCCTATGCGGGCCTGGCCAAGATGACCGGCAATGACCTGCTGCCGACCATGGGCCGGGAGTTCCTTGAGCAGCCGACCATCACCAAGATGGGCATTGTGGTGGTGGCCCTGGGCTTTCTCTACAACATCGGCATGACCCTGCTTAAGGGGCGCAAAACCACCATCAGTCTGGTGATGATGATCGGCCTGATCGGTCTGGCGGTGTTCTTCCTGTTCTCCTTCTACAACCCGGAAAACCTAGCGCGCGACAAGTACTACTGGTGGTTTGTGGTGCACCTGTGGGTGGAAGGCGTGTGGGAATTGATCATGGGCGCGATGCTGGCGTTCGTGCTGGTCAAGATCACCGGGGTGGACCGCGAAGTGGTCGAGAAGTGGCTGTACGTGATCATCGCCATGGCGCTGATTACCGGCATCATCGGCACCGGTCACCACTTCTTCTGGATCGGTGCGCCTGAGGTATGGCTGTGGGTCGGTTCGATCTTCTCCGCCCTGGAGCCGGTGCCGTTCTTTGCCATGGTGTTGTTCGCCTTCAGCATGGTCAGCCAGCGCCGTCGGCAGCACTCCAACCGGGCCGCCACCTTGTGGGCCAAGGGCACGACGGTCACCGCGTTCTTCGGGGCTGGCGTGTGGGGTTTCCTGCACACCCTGGCGCCGGTGAACTTCTACACCCACGGCTCGCAGCTCACCGCCGCCCACGGTCACCTGGCTTTCTACGGTGCCTACGCGATGATCGTGATGACCCTGATCAGCTACGCCATGCCGCGTTTGCGCGGGATCGGTGAAGCGAACGATGCACGCTCGCAAACCATGGAGGTCTGGGGCTTCTGGCTGATGACGCTGTCGATGGTGCTGATCACCCTGTTCCTCACCGCCGCCGGCGTGATGCAGGTGATGCTGCAGCGCTTGCCAACCGATGGCACGGCCCTGTCGTTTATGACCACGGTCGACCAGCTGCAAGTGTTCTTCTGGCTGCGCTTGGCTGCCGGGGTGGGCTTCTTTATCGGCCTGGGTTTCTACCTGTTCAGCTTTAAACGCCGTGGCCAGGATGTGCTGGTGGGCGTGGCAGCCGCCAGCGCTTAGCAGACTGTTGAAAACTACCTGCGTTGCCATCGCGGCGTTAGAAACAGGCTGACTGCCTCGCCAACGTTTTCAACGGCCTGCTAGGGCGCAGGCGTTAACTGGAATTCGGCCCGGCTACTACAGCGGGCCGTTGTTGTTTGTGGTCTACCACGAGGGCAATCCCATGGCCTTTACCGTCGAACTGGAAGAGTGGGTCGGCAGTGTCTGGCACCGCTTTATCACCCGCCGCGCCAGCCCGGATTTCCCCGAGGCGCGGGTCGAGCTGGCTGCTATGCAACGCCCGTTGGCGCTGTTGTTTCGCGCCATGGGCGGTGCCAGCGGGATCGGCGTGGAAGCCGCCAGTCCACGGCAATTGCTGCTGCGGCGTAATCTGTTGCAGCAAGTGGCCGGCACCTGCAAACAACTGCCGGTGGCCTGGTGCGATGCCAGCAACCTGCGCCTGCCGCCCAGCCTGGCGGTGTACCCGGATGCCGGCCTGAACCAAGAGCTGTATCGCTGGCTGGCCTTGCTCGCCGCGCAAGCCGGCGAGATGCGCCACTGGGCGCGGGACAACCAGCGCTGGACGCAAACTCTGCTGCAAGGTTATCCGGCCCTGCGCCCGCGTTATCAACGGCTGGTTGAGGCCCATCTGCAGTTACGTCCCGACCCGCGCCAGCTCGGCACGGCCGAGGCGGCCCTGGAGCGGGCGCTGTGTCAGGCGCTGCGCGAACCCGGCAGCGTCAGCGATTTCCCCCGTAGCGAGCGGGCGCCCTGGCCCTTGCCGCTGTGGCTGTACCCGGCGCAAAACCTCGGCGAGCCCCAGGCCTGTGAGCTGGGCGAGGACAGCGACGGCTACCTGCTGACCGCCCCCGAACAACAGCAACTGGTGCGCAAGCAGGCCAAACGGGTCGAGGAAAGCACCAGCAAGGGCGGCCTGTTGATCTTCCGCCTGGAGAACCTGTTCAGCTGGTCTGAACATATCGAGCTGGACCGTTGCACCGATGACAGCGAAGACCTGGATGCGGCGCGGGTGGCCGAAGACCTCGACGAACTGGCGCTGTCGAAACAACGGCTGCGCAAGGGTGGTGGCCTGAAGCTGGACCTGGACCTGCCGCCGGCGGATGTCGACGACATTCCGTTGGGCGAGGGCATCAAGTTGCCCGAGTGGGATTACCGCAAGCAGTGCCTGCATCAGGACTTCGTTAACTTGCAGATGTATCTGCCCCGTGGCAGCGAGGCGCAACCTTTGCCGCTGCGCTTGGCACCACTGGCCTCGCGCCTGCGCCGGCAGTTCGAGCACCTGCGCAATGACCGTCAGTGGTTGCGCCAGCAGCCCCAGGGCAGCGAGCTGGACCTGCAAGCCTGGCTGGATTTTCACGTCGAACGCCAGCACGGCCACTGCGCCGAACGCGGCCTGTTTATGCAGCAACGCACCACCCGCCGCGACCTGGCCTGCCTGCTGCTGGCCGACCTGTCGATGTCCACCGACGCGCACCTAGACGACGAGCACCGGGTGATTGAGGTAATCATCGACAGCCTGCTGCTGTTCGGCGAAACCCTCTCGACCCTGGGCGATCAATTCGCCCTGTACGGCTTCTCGTCCCTGCGCCGGCAACAGGTGCGCATGCAGGAGCTGAAATCCTTCAGTCAGCGCTATGACGACCACACCCGTGGGCGCATTCAGGCGCTCAAACCCGGCTACTACACGCGCATGGGCGCGGCCATCCGCCAGGCCACCCAGCTGATGGGCCAGTGCAAGCAAAAGCGCAAATTGTTGTTGCTGGTCACCGACGGCAAGCCCAATGACCTGGACCTGTACGAGGGCCGTTACGGCGTCGAAGACACCCGCGAGGCGGTGCTGGAAGCCCGCCGCGCCGGCTTGCTGCCGTTCTGCATCACCATCGACCAGCAGGGCGGCGATTACCTGCCCTATATGTTCGGCGCCAACGGCTACACCCTGATTCGCCAGCCGCAGCAATTACCCTTGCGTTTGCCGCAGCTGTATCGGCAGCTGACTCAGTCGTGATGAGGGGGTAGCCCGGATGCAATCCGGGGCAATGGCGGGTTCAGTCCACGTTAAGGGTTGTTGGGGTAAGTTGGTTTTTGTAGGCGCGGCTTCAGCCGCGATGCCGTTTGCCTTGCAAGCTTCGCGGCTGAAGCCACTCCTACAGGAGAGATCTGCGCCGTACCGGATCGCCCGCCTGTCACGTAGCCCGGATGCCATCCGGGGCAGGCGCGCACGCACAACCGTACCCGGAGGTTATCCGGGCTACGGCTGGGTAGTTGCGAGGGGGTGCTGCTGGCGCTAGGTCAGGCTACGCGGCAGCCAGACGCTCATCACCGCGCAGAACAGCGCCAGGCCAATGCAGAACCACATAAAGCGTTGCTGGCTGCGCGCGTTAAGGGTGTCGACCGGGGTCGGTAGCGGCATGCCGCAGTGGCTGCATTCGGCTTCTGCTGAGGGGTTGTCGCGCTGGCAGTACAGGCATTGGCGCATGTGTGGGCTCCTGGTTAATGGCTGCCACGCCATTGCCAGGCGGGCGAGGATGAACGGCCTATCACTCGAAGTGTTGCAAGCGCATGCAGTCGAGCACGCTGATCTGCCGGCCATCCTGGCTGATGATCTGTTCGTCGATCAGGCGGCGGATGATGCGCGAGAAGGTCTCTGGCTGAATCGACAA
>JAIERF010000033.1 GCA_019747075.1 Pseudomonadaceae bacterium | reverse complement strand
TCTTCTGCTCAGTCATGACGGCTGCCTCCGTTCAACTGGCGTGCAGCGCGGGCCTGCAACAGCTCACGCTGATCGGCCAGGGCGGCGGGCCACTGGGCGTAGACATAGTCCATGGCCGATTCGGCCGGCTGCTGGCCGATCGCTTCATAGGCCAGCACCGCAGCCTGCAACTGCGCCTGGCAGTCGGCAATCAGGGCTTGTTCGCGGGTTTCGTCCCACTGCCCCTGGGCCACCAGATAGGCCTGCAGGCGTTTGATCGGCTCTTCCTGCCAGGCCTGTTTGACCTCTTCGGCGGGCCGGTAGCGGGTGGCATCGTCGGCGGTGGTGTGATCGCCGAGGCGATAGCTCAGGCACTCCAGCAACACCGGGCCCTTGCCATGCCGGGCACGCTCCAGGGCCTGAGCAAAGCGCTCATAGACCGCCACGACATCGTTGCCATCCACCTGCTCGCCAGCAAAGCCGGCACCGATGGCCTTCTGCGCCAGGGTCGGCGCGCCGCACTGAATACGCCGCGGCACGGAGATGGCCCACTGGTTGTTGTTGACCACAAACACCACCGGCAACTGCCAGGCACCGGCGACATTCAGGGCTTCGAGAAAATCGCCCTTGCTGGTAGCGCCATCGCCACAGGTGGTGACGGCCACCCGGTGCTGGCCACGGATCTTGAACGCACTGGCAACACCGCAGGCATGCAGCGCCTGGGTGGCAATCGGCACGCACAAGGGGAAGTCTTCGGCGGCGGCCGGATCGGCATAGGCGCTGCCGCGCTCATCGCCGCCCCAGTACAGGAGGATTTCCTCCATGCGCACGCCGCGCAGCAGCTGCAAACCGGTGTCGCGGTAATAGGGCACCAGCACATCCTCGGCCTGCATCAGGCTGCCGAGGGCGACGCCGATGGCCTCCTGGCCGAGACACGGGGCGTAGGTGCCGATCCGCCCGGTGCGCTGCAAGGCCACGGTCTTGAGGTCGAACAGGCGGGTCAGTTGCATCTGCCGGTAGAGCTGGGTGAGCAGAGCAAAATCGCTGGCCCAGGCGGGCAATGGCTGGGTGGGTTGGCCGGCAGGATCAAGGTAACGGGTGTACGGCAGGTCGATCTTATTGGGCATTGCGGTGGTCCTCATCACGCTGGATAAGCGCGCTGGTATTACCCCGCCGCTTGTGGCGGCGGGACTGGACCCACTCGATGGCGGTAACCATTTAGCGGGGGTAAAGCAAAGCCTCGGCCTGCTGCGCGGCCACTCGCGCCGGCGAGCGGTTTTGCGCCTGGGCCTGGGCGTAAATGTCGGTCAGGCGCTGGCCGATGCGCGAAAGATGGGCGGTAATCGCCGGCAACTTAGCGCCTTGGTGCTGCAAGGCGACGTAGATCAGGCCGCCGGAGTTGATCACGTAATCGGGCGCGTAAAGAATCCCACGAGCCTCCAGTAACTCGGCCACCTCGGGGCTGGCCAGCTGGTTATTGGCGGCACCGGCCACCACCGCGCAATGCAGATGGGCGACGGTGGCCTGATCGAGCACGCCACCCAGGCCGCAGGGGACGAAGATGTCGCAGGGCGTGGCGGCCAACTCTGCAGGGTGTACCGCCTGCGCGCCCAACTGCTCAACCGCCAGCAATACGCGGCCGGGGTCCAGGTCGCTGACCAGCAACTCGGCACCCGCCGCCGCCAATTGCTCGGCCAGGGCATACCCCACTTGCCCGAGCCCCTGCACGGCGATGCGCAGGCCCTGCAGGTCATCACTGCCCAGGCGCGCCATGGCGCTGGCGCGAATGCCGGCAAACACGCCCATGGCGGTGTGCGGCGAAGGGTCGCCGGCCGTGCGGGTACTGGTGACGTGCTGGGTGTACTGGGCGATGCAGTCCATGTCCTCGGACTTGGTGCCGCTGTCCACCGCGGTGATATAGCGACCGTTGAGGGTTTCGATAAAACGCCCGAAAGCTTCGAACAAGGCGCCGCGATTGGGCACATGGGCCGGACGCAGGATCACCGCCTTGCCACCGCCAAAGGGCAAACCGGCCAGCGCCGCCTTGTAACTCATGCTCTGGGCCAAGCGGGCGGCATCCGCCACGGCGCTGTGGCTATCGCTATAGGTCAGGTAACGGCAGCCGCCCAAGGCCGGACCGAGCCGGGTGGAATGTAGGGCAATGATGGCCTGCAGCCCCGTAGCCGGGTCCTGGGCGACGTGCAGCGACTCGAGACGGGTTGCCTCCATGATGCCGAACATAATGCAGCCCCCTGCGGTAGTTACAGGGAGTATAGGCGGCGCCCCGCAGCCCGCGAGGCGCCGTGACCGGTGCATCCACTATTAACGCGCGGCCTCTATCCGCTCGCCCGCGGTCAGGCCGGCGACGATCTTGTCGCTGTAGCGCACCACGACAAAGGGCACCGATTTTTCCTTGTAGTGCAGCAAGGGTTTCTCGATGTAATTCCAGGTGGTGGTCACCTGTTTGAGCCGCGCACTGACCAGCGGCTGAGCGGCGAAGCGCTGATCGAGCACCTGCAACTGCTGGCGAAACTCAGCCGCCAGTGCGTCCACGCTCTGCTCCAGATCACGCGCGCTGTCGTAGATCGCCGAACCACCATCGAGGCTGGCCGACTCGCGCACATAACCGGCGGCAATTCGTTGCATCAGGATCGCCTGCTCCTGCAACGGGTCGCTGGGTTGCCCTTGGCGCACCAACTTGTCGAGCAGCTCGGCATAGCCTGCCGTCAGGGCGCTGGCGCTGATCGAGAGATCGTTCTGGGTATGCAAGTCGACATAGCCTTGGCTGATGATCTGGTTGGACTCGGCCAATGCACGCAGACGCCGCGCTTCAGCCTGCACACCTGCCACTTCGGCATCCAGCCCCAGGCCGGCACTCAACTCATCCATCTGCTCGACCTGCAGGGCAAAACTGCTGGCTGCCGCGTTCAACTGCTGGGCCACCGCGCTGGCGCCCTCCTCGATAGTGAGCAGGTGAAACAGCGTCTGCAGCTGATAGGCCCCCAGACGTTGGGCATTCAGGTTGGCCAGCAGATTCGCGGTTTCAGCGGCCTGCACGGGCGGCTGCAACAAGCCTGCGCACAACCCCACGATCAGTACACAACGGCGGAACGATAGATTCATCAGAGGAGCCCTCCAGGCGCGCAATAAAACTGGCGCCACGCTGTCACCCGCGACCAGACCATGGAACTGGACGAAGGTTAGGTCAGCGACTAAAAGCTAATAAGCCTGCGGAGACCAGCATGAGCCCACGCCAAGCCTGTCTGAACTGCCTGAACCACGACACACCGGCACTGCTGGAGGCGGCTCTGTGGATGAGTGCCGAGCATGATCCGCTGCTGCAACCGGGCGAGGTTCTGCAGCGCTTCAATGACCTGCAACATCAGGTCAGCGCCGGCCTGCCCTGCCTGCCGGCCAGCGAACTGGCCCAGCCGCTGGTGCGCCGCTTGCTGGCGCTGGGTTTTCATGCCGAGCTGGAGTTGCTGCCGCACCCGGCCAGCGCCCTGCTGCATCGGGTACTGCAGCGCCGCCAGGGCCAGCCCCTGGCCTTGGCGCTGATTGCCCTGGAGCTGGCCAAACGCCTGGACATCCCCCTTAGCGGAGTCAACTTCCCCGGTCATTTTCTCCTGCGGGTGCCCGGCGCCGATCACCTGCTGGACCCCGGCAGCGGTCGCCGTCTGTACCCGCGTGACTGTCGCGAACTGCTGCTGCGCAATGGCCAGCCGGGCGAGCTGCGTGCCGAGCACCTGCAGCCCTGCGACGCCACCACCCTGCTGCAATGCCTGGCGCGGACCCTGCGCCAGCTGCACCGGCATGCCGAGGATTATCTGGCCGCCCTCAAGGATGCCGAACGGGTGCTGCAACTGGGGCCGCCACAGGCCGCAGACCACTTGGCCCGTGGCGAAATCTACGACTATCTGGACTGTCCCCAGGGCGCCCGCTTCGATCTGCAACAAGCCTTACTGCTGAGTGACGATGCCCTGCAAAGCCTGCAACTCAGCCAGCGCCTGCGCCAGTTACAGCAGGGCCCCGCGTTGCATTAGACAGAAACGACAAGGCCGGCAATATGCCGGCATTGTGGTCATGCTCGGGAAGAATCAGCCCGCGTACTTCTGCAGGTTAGCCATCATTTCCTTCATCGCTTCGATGTTGTCCTTCGGATGGGCCGCGCCCTCGAAGTCGCAGATCTGTTGCCAGTGGGCCGCCACGTCTTCGGCATCGAAACCGGCCTTGGGGTCGAAACCGGCACCCAGGCTGCGCTCCCAGCGTACCTTGCCGATCCAGCCGCCACCGACTTCGAACAGCCCAGAGGTTTCCTCACAGCCGGCGCTGCCCAGGTACACCACCAGCGGGCTGATCAGTTCGGGCTTGAGCTGCTCGAACACCTGCGGCGGGATCAGGCCTTCGGTCATGCGCGTGGCACCGGTGGGGGCGATGGCGTTGACCAGGATGTTGTTCTTGCGCCCTTCGATGGCCAGGGTGCGCGTCAGGCCATAAAGGCCGAGCTTGGCCATGCCGTAGTTGCTCTGACCGAAGTTGCCGTAGATGCCCGAGGTGGAGGCGGTGAAGATCACCCGGCCAAAATTTTGCTCGCGCAAGTGTGGCCAAGCGGCACGGGTGACCTTGTAGGCGCCCTCGACATGGACCTTGTAGACCAGCTCCCAGTCAGCGTCTTCCATCTTGTGGAAGGTCTTGTCGCGCAGGATGCCGGCGTTGTTCACCACCACATCGACACGGCCGAAGCTGTCCAGGGCGTTCTGCACGATCTTGTCGCCGTCGGTCACCGAGTCATGGTTGGCCACCGCAGTACCACCGGCTGCACGAATCTCCTCCACCACCTTGTCGGCGGCTGAAGCATTGGCGCCTTCGCCATGGGTGCTGCCGCCCAGGTCGTTGACCACCACTTTGGCGCCATGTTTGGCGAACAGCAGGGCATGGGCACGGCCCAAACCGCCACCGGCACCGGTGACAATCACGACTTGGTCGTCAAAGCGAATGGGATTGCTCATGCATCAGGCTCCAGGCAAGGAAGGTTGAAGCTTGAGTGTCGGCCACTGACGCCGTCACCACAACAACCGTGGCCGGCGCTGAATACTGGCCAATAAGGCAGCCGGATAAATCTGCGGTTACGTCGCAGGGCCCAACCGACTCAGGTGGTTATACAAGTGCAGCACATGGGCCTGGGCGTATTCGGCGTGGCTCAGGCTGCCGTAGGCAAAGTGCGGTTGCAGGGCACCGTTGTGGTTGGCAAAGCGGGCAAACGCCGCCTGCAGGCGCTGTAAGGCCAAGGCCGGATCGGCCGGTTCAGCGATGGCCGGTGCGCCGGGAATGGCCTCGGTCAGCGGATGGCGCATGGCTCCACGGGCGGCAAATACGGCAAAAGCTGCCGGGCCGACGGAGTGGCGAAACCAGGCTGGCTTCAGCTGCGGGTAGCCGTCCATGGAGAAGTCGATGCTCTGCGCACAATGGTTGAACACCTCGGCCGGGCTCCAGCCGGCGTGGCTCACCAGCGGCTGCTGGCTCAACTGCAGCAGCAACGCTTGCGCCGCCTCGATGCTCAGCGCCGCCGGGGCCGGGCCGCTGGGCAAGGCCCAATAGCCGGCACCGAGGGCCGCAACGCCCGTCAGACCGGTGAGTTTGAGAAAGCTGCGTCGTTGCATCTATGCCTCCATGCTCGTACGAAATTCCAGGTAATGCCGCAACACGGCGTCGGGCGCCTCGGTCTGCGGGTAGTGACCGATATTCTCCAACAACACGCAGTCGGGGTTCGGCACCAGTTCACGGTAGCGGGCCAGCATATGAGCGCCGGAAATCGGATCGACGCCGCCATCGATCAAGCGCAGCGGCACCTCGCCCTGCTGCATCGCCGTCAGCCAGCGCTCGCGCTGCACGCGTCGCTCCGGCATATAGCGAATCAGCCGGTGCATAACGGCTGGGCCGTTATTGGTCGCAATCAGTTGCCAGAAGTCGTCCAGCTCGGCGCTGCTGGGTTGGGTCTGCGGGCCGAACACCTTGGCGAAGTTGGCGGCCAGGGTACGGCGATTGAACAGACGCCCAAACAGGCCACCCAAGGGGCTGAGCAACAACTTTTGCACCAGCACCGGGTGGTGGGTTTCCGGGAACAATCCACCGTTGAGAAACACACAACTGGCCAGGCGCAGACGCTGCTGGTAATGCCGCGCCAGCAGCTCCTGGGCGACGCTGTCGCCGTAGTCATGGGCCAGTACATGCACGGGCGCGCTGATGGCCAGATGGGCGAGCAGCGCCTGCTGCAGGTCCGCCTGTTCCAGCAGGCTGTAGGCATGCCCACGCGGCTTGGCCGAGTCGCCAAACCCGAGCATGTCGCAGGCAATCACCTGATAACGCTCGGCCAGCGGCGCCCACAGGTAGTGCCAGTCCCAGGCGGCGGTCGGGAAGCCATGGATCAGCAGCAGCGGCGCGCCCCGCCCGGACGTCCAGTAGCGAATCATGTGGCCATTGAAGACGAAGTTGCGGCCCTGACCGCGCCAATCCGCCAGGGCAATGCCGGGCAACGGCATCAGCTGTCGTAGCCTGGGTTCTGCTGATCGAGTTTGCGCAGCAGTGCCGGCCACGGCAGCGCCCCACCCATGCCCACCGGGCTACGCATTACGCCACTGATCATCGCCCGCGCACCGTCGAGAATGGTTTGCGGGATCTGCACCAGCTCGCCGCCACCGCTTTGCGCCATGACCTGGATTTCACAGGTGCGCTGGAAGATAAACATCATCAGGAAGGCATCGGCGATGCTACCGGCGCAGGTCATCAAACCGTGGTTACGCAGCAACATGAAATTGGTATTGCCCAGATCGGCCTGCAGGCGGGCCTTCTCTTCGTGGTTCAGCGCCACACCTTCGTAGTCGTGATGGGACAGGCTGGCCAACACAAACAGCGACTGCTGTGACAGCGGCAGAATGCCGGCTTTCTGCGCGGCCACCGCCACACCAGCGGCGGTGTGGGTGTGCAGCACGCAGTTCACGTCGTGACGCACTTCATGCACGGCGCTGTGGATGGTATAGCCGGCCGGGTTGATCTCGAACGGACTGTCCATCTGCTTGGTGCCGGCCAGGTCGACCTTGATCAGGCTGGAGGCGGTGATTTCATGAAACATCAGGCCGTAGGGGTTGATCAGGAAGTCATCGGTGCCCGGCACCTTGGCGGAAATATGGGTGAAGATCAGATCGTCCCAGCCATGCAGGGCGATCAGCCGATAACAGGCGGCCAGGTCGACACGGGCCTGCCATTCGGCGGCGCTGACTTGGGTTTTGACGCTGACAGTGGCGGCTGGAGCATTCATGCGGATCACCTCGCGGGTTGTGGGAGCCTGCAAGCAGGACGTGCAAGGAGTCTAGCGAGAGAATCTGCCGCAGCTAGTCGCCTTGGCAGCCAGCGGACTGACCCAGCGAGTCACACCAACTCGGGGTACTGGGCGGCGAGCAACGGCCAGTCGCGCTGCACCTGAGGCTCATCCGCCAGCATGGCGAAGCCGGCAAACTCGAAGCCCGGCGCCAGGGTACAACCCACCAGGCTGAAATCGCCCTGGGACCGCGCGGCCTGCCAGGCCTGGGCGCGCACCAGCCGTTGCGGCAGCATCTGCGCCGCCACCGGGCCAAGCAGTTGCGGCTCGATAGCCGCCGGGCTGTCGGCAATCAGCAGTTCCAGCGGCGCACCTTCATAGAAGTGCCAGAGCTCGTCGGCATCCACCCGGTGCCAGCGGCTGACCTGTCCGGCCGGTAACAGAAAGACGATCGCCGACGCCAGCAAACGCCCACTCGGCAGGCACTCGCTCGACTCGTACAGGCGACGGTAATAGCCGCCCTCGGGGTGAGCCTGCAGTTGCAACAGGCCGATCAGCTCGACGGCGCGCGGGTGCATCAGCCCTGCAGCGCCTGAATCAGCTCGGCCAGCCAAGGCTCGGCATCAGCTTCCGGGCTGGCGGTTTCGCTGGCATCCAGGCGCAGCATCGGCAGCACCTCGCGAATACCCAGCTCGGCATACAACTCACGAACCATTTCGCCGCCGCCGCAAAAGGTGTCGCCATAGCTGGAGTCACCCAGGGCCAGCACCGCACCCGGCAAACCATGCCAAGCCGGCAGGTGATCGCGGATGGCGTAATACAGCGGCTGCAGGTTGTCGGGCAACTCACCCATGCCAGTGGTCGAGGTCACCACCAGAAACGCCTCGGGGGCAAAGGCCTGCACGTCGGCCAGTTGCGCCCGCGGCTGGTGCCAAGCCTCAAGACCTGCCGCCACCAACAATTGCTGGGCGTGGCGGGCCACTTCTTCGGCGGTGCCGTAGACCGACCCGGAAAGAATCGCAACTTTCATCAATGCTCCTGAAACATACGGAAATCCTCGGGTATTATGCCGCAAGTAGACAGCCCCTCCCGATGTTTTAGAATGCCTCCAACCTGCATTGCGGATACTTCCATGATCAACGCCAAACTGCTGCAAATGGTGATCAACGCCTCGAATGACGGCATCGTTGTGGCCGAGCAAGAAGGTGAGGACAACATCCTCATCTATGCCAACCCAGCATTCGAGCGCCTGACCGGCTACCAGGCGCAAGACATCCTCTATCAGGATTGCCGCTTCCTGCAGGCCGGCGACCGCCAGCAGGAGGGCCTCGATGCCATTCGTGACGCAGTGATCCACAACCGTCCGTGCCGGCAGATCATCCGCAACTACCGCAAGGACGGCAGCCTGTTCTGGAACGAGCTATCGATTACCCCGGTGTTCAACGAAGCCGACCAGTTGACCTATTACATTGGCATCCAGAAAGATGCCACTGCCCAGGTCGAAGCGAACCAGCGCGTCAGTGAACTGGAACAGGAAGTCGCCAACCTGCGTGCCGAACTGGCCAGCCTGAAAGGCTGAACCTAAGGCCCGGTGATAGGTCTGATAGTTGCATATCACTCTTTAATGCAACGTGTGCCAGGCCCCTGCAATGTCGAAGAAACCCCTGCTCAGCCGTGATGAACTGGACTATATCCAGCAAATTCTTGGCTATTCGCTAACCAGCAACATCCTCCCGGTGCAAACGTTTCGGGTGGATGGCGGCTTAGTGGCCAATGGCATCCTGGCCGGGCTTGGCCGCAACGCCGAACTGCACCTGGAAGCCCAATTTGGCGACCAGTGCCTGCGTTTCCCCCTGCAACTGGTCGAAGACGACTTCCATGCGCTGCACCTGGAACTCGGCGCGCCAGGCATTTATCAGCAGGGTAAAGTACAACGTCCCTGGCGCCTGACTTTGGCGCACCCCATGCCTTTGCTGCACGCAAATGGCCAGGCCAGTGACCTGCGCATTCACGAAATATCGCCGGCCGGGGTGTTGGTTGAGTCCAGCGAAACGTCCGCACCAGCAGAGTTCGACTTGTGGTTACCGTTGCCCGAACAGGAACCAATCGCCCTGCATGGCAGCCGAGTACGTCGCACCGCCAATCAGTTGACTGCCTTCCGCTTGGACATGCTGCCCAACAAGCAAAGCGAACGCCTACGCCACTTCATCTTCCAGCAGCACCGTCTGCAGCATCCGCAACTGCAGCAACAGCGCGCCTGAAACAGGCAAAAAAAATCCGCTAGCCAAAGGCGTGAAAGCTAGCGGATTGCGCAGCAGTTTTAAGAGGGTTTATCAGGCCGCGAATTCATCGTCGCTGAAGGCCATCAGGCTGGCCTTGCCGGCCAACACTTCCGCCAGCAGACCATCGGTTTCAGTCAGCACACGGGCGACATAGAAGTCCGCCGATTTCAACTTGGCGCCATAGAACGCGGTTTCGCTGCTCCCCGCCGCCAGTTGTTCGGTGGCCACCTGAGCCATCCGCGACCAGAACCAGGCCAGGCTGGTCAGGGCGAACAGGCGCAGATACGGCGTGGCAGCTGCACCGGCTTGCTCGGCGTCCTTCATGCCTTCGCTGGCAATCCACAGCGTGGCTTTCTGCAGTTGCTGCAGCGCTTTACCCACAGCGGCCGCATGGGGCGCCTGGGGATTGGCCTGCAACCAGCCATTGAGCAGGGCGAAGTAACTGCGCACCGCACGACCACCACCCAGGGCCAGCTTGCGCCCCACCAGATCCAGCCCTTGAATACCGTTGGTGCCTTCGTAAATCCGCGTAATGCGCGCATCACGCACCAGTTGCTCGATGCCCCAGTCCTGGGTGTAACCAGAACCACCAAGCACCTGCAAACCATCGTTGGCGCAGTTGAAACCTTCGTCGGTCAGGAACGACTTGACCACCGGGGTGAGCAATTGCACCAGGTCATCGGCCTGCTCGCGCACTTGAGCATCCGGGTGGCTGTGCGCCACATCCAGGTGCAGACCAGTGAAGTAGGCCAGCGCACGGCAGCCTTCGATCATCACTTTCTGGCGTAACAGGTTGCGCCGCACATCAGGGTGTACAAGGATCGAGTCGGCAGGTTTTTCCGGCGACTTCGGACCTAGCAGGGAGCGGCTTTGCAGGCGCTCTTTAGCAAACCCCAGGCTGATCTGGTAAGCGCTCTCGGCAATCCCCAAGCCCTGCATGCCGACCATCAGACGGGCCGAGTTCATCATGGTGAACATGCACTTCAGGCCCTTGTTGGCCTCGCCGATCAACCAGCCCTGGGCGCCTTCAAAGTTCATCACACAGGTGGCAGAACCCTTGATGCCCATCTTGTGTTCCAGCCCACCGCAGAACGCCGGGTTGCGGCTGCCGTCGGCCAGGAATTTGGGCACCAGAAACAGGGAAATGCCCTTCACGCTATCGGGCGCATCCGGCAGCTTGGCCAGTACCAAATGGAGGATGTTATCGACCATGTCGTGCTCGCCGCCGGTGATCCAGATCTTGGTACCGGTAACGGCATAGCTACCGTCGGCCTGAGGCACGGCACGGGTGCGAATCAGGCCCAGGTCAGTGCCGCACTGGGGCTCGGTCAGGCACATGGTGCCGGTCCACTCGCCGCTGATCAGCTTCGCCAGGTACTGGTCCTGCAACTCGCGGCTGCCGTGCTCAGTCAATGCATTGATGGCGCCATGGGTGAGGCCCGGATACATGCCCAAGGACAGGTTGGCCGAGCAGATCATCTCCTCAACCAGCATGTTCAGCACATGGGGCAAACCCTGGCCGCCGAACTCGGGGCTGCAGGCCAAAGCAGTCCAGCCACCTTCGGCAAACTGCTTGTACGCCTGTTTGAAGCCCTGAGGCACGGTGACGGCCTTGGTCTGCGGGTCGTACTGACAGCCTTGTTGGTCACCAGGGCCATTCAGCGGAGCAAGGACGTTTTCGGCGAGCTTGGCTGCTTCTTCCAAGATTGCGTCAGCCAGATCACTGCTGAACTCGCCCTGATCCGGCAAGCCTTGCAGCACGTTGGATGCATCAAGCACCTCATCAAAGACAAAGCGCATGTCACGTAGGGGAGCACGGTATGCAGGCATGGGAAACTCCTGAAGCTGTACAGAAAATTTATTTGTATAGCTTTTGTATAGGTAAAAAACCCTATTGGCAAGTTTTTATTCCTGCCACGAACAGCACAACCACCCACCAATGCCGTAAATCAACGGCCAAACAAAACCCAGGCGTACGCCTGCCGGACTCGGCAAGCGACCAGAGAGAAGAGAATGAGGTAAAGGCAGAAATGCAGGCGAGGCGCCGAACGGCGCCGCTGGACTCAGGTGTCCATGTGCCCATTGAGCAGTTGCAGCAAGCGCCGCGACAGACTGCGGGCATCATTGCCCAGGCAGGCGATAGGCGAGCCGGCCAATTGCTCACTGGCCAGATCAGCGGCTTCGCCAGCCAAGGCCAGAGGGCAGTCGACGGTGAGGGCCAGGCGCTCCAGTTGACGGGCGAAATCAGCGGCCGGCGGATGATTGGAGAACAGCACCAGCAACTGCGGCTGAATTTTTTCGCAGACCAGCGTCAGCTCCTCCAGCGGCTGGCCGAGCGGCAACACCGTCAGCGTCACCTCGGCATGACTCAGGACAAGGCCAGCCACGAGTAACTCAAGCTCATGACACTGACCCGGCAACGCAGCCAGCAGCACGCGCTCGCTGCTGCCCGAACGCGCCAACTGCAGGCGCTGCAAGGCACGACCACGCAGGAAGCTATCAAGGAACAACCATTCACTGGTCTGGCCAAACTCACGCTGGCGCTGCAGCAATTGCTGCCACAGCGGCATCAGGATGTCTTGAAACACCACAGGTAATGAATAGCTGGAGAAGATCTGACCGAACACCTGCTCCAGGCGTCCCTCATCGAAGTTGCGCAGCGCCCCCTGAACCTGCTGCTGCCACTCGCCCCACTCACCCAGCAATGCATCTGCCGGCGCAGGCTCAGCCACCGCACGCTGAGTCTCGCTGCGCTGGAGGATCTTGCTGACCTTGCTGACCGCCACCCCACGCTCAAGCCAGGACAGAATGCTGCGCACCGCATCGATGTTGGCCTGCGAATACAAGCGATGACCGCTGTCGGTGCGGGTCGGCTGAATCAACCCGTAACGCCGCTCCCACGCACGCAGCGTGACCGGATTGACCCCGGTCAGGCGTGACACTTCACGGATAGGAAACAGCTCTTCCTGAGTCAGGGCCGCTGTGGCAAGGGCTGAAGCAGCAGCAAGTTCGGTCATGGTGGACATCGCTCAGGGGTCGTGGCCGGCATTGTACAACTTGGAAGCAAGCGCATACATTGTACAAGACCTATACAAAAAGGACAGCGCCATCATGCAACCCCACTGGCCATTAACGCTTTACCACGATGGCGACTGCCCATTGTGTGCTCGGGAGATTGCCTGGCTTAAACGCAACGCCGACCCAGCACGGCTGCAACTGACAGACATCAGTAGCGCCGACTTTGACCCTGCTGCCCTCGGCTGCAGCCTGACGCAGTTACAAAACCTGCTGCACGGACGCTTTCCCGACGGCCACTGGGTCACCGGACTGGATGCCACCTACTGGAGTTGGACTGCCGCAGGCCACACCTGGCTGGCCAGACCTTTGGGCTGGCGCTGGTTGCGACCCACGCTGGACGGCCTATACCGGCTGTTCTGCCGGCTGCGTCCAGGCCTGACCTGGCTGCCCCACCCAGAAGGCGCCCGCCGCTGCCAGGACAGCGCATGCCCGACCGATAAAAAGCAGACAGGAACTATACAAAAATAAAATTCGCGTACAATAAAGCCCAGCCTTCAGAAACAGTAAAAGCCCTACAAGCCCAGTATTTACGCCACAACTGGCGACCTGGCAGGCTTGCCCACACAGCACGCATGGTTGTACAAAATCAAGCTTTGGTATAGGTTTATCCATAAACGGACATAGAGATCCGACCAATCAAAGTCGCACCACAGGACCGCCATGGGCCAGTCATCCGCACCGATTCTGCTTACTGGAGCCAGCCAACGCATAGGCCTGCACTGTGCATTGCGCCTGCTCGATGATGGCCATCCGGTGATCGTCAGTTACCGCAGCGAGCGACCGGGCCTAGACCAACTGCGTGAGCGCGGTGCAGTGACACTGCATGCCGACTTCGCCAGCGAAGCCGGGATCATGGCCTTTATCGAGACCTTGCATGGGCACACCGACAGCCTGCGCGCCATCGTCCACAACGCCTCGCAATGGCTGAGCGAAACGCCGGGGCAGGAAGCGGCGATGTTTCAGCAACTGTTCAACGTGCACATGCTCGCGCCCTACCTGATCAACCTGCACTGCGCAGAACGGCTACAGCGCTCGACGCCAGCCGACATCATTCATATCAGCGACGACGTGACCCGCCGAGGCAGCAGCCAACACCTAGCCTACAGCGCCAGCAAGGCGGGCCTGGATAACCTGACCCTGTCGTTTGCCGCCCGTTTCGCCCCGCACATCAAGGTCAATGGCATTGCCCCCGCCCTGGTGTTGTTCAACCCCGATGATCAACCGCAGTACCGCGCCAAAGCCCTGGCCAAATCGGCCCTGGGCATCGAGCCCGGCGCCGAGGTGATCTACCAGAGCCTGCGCTATCTGCTCGACACCCCTTACGTAACCGGCACTACCCTGACCGTTAATGGCGGTCGACACCTCAAGTAAGGTGCGCGCCGAGGAGAACCTGATGAACCCACTACTGATGCCCAACCACTATCGTGAAATCCTCCTTGGCCTGGGCGAAAACCCTGAGCGCGAAGGCTTGCTGGATACGCCCAAACGCGCTGCCAAAGCCATGCAGTACCTCTGCCACGGCTATCAGCAAAACCTCGATGAAATCGTCAACGGCGCCCTGTTCGCCTCTGATAATGACGAGATGGTGATCGTTAAGAACATTGAGCTGTACTCGCTGTGCGAGCACCACCTACTGCCGTTTATCGGCAAGGCCCACGTGGCGTACATCCCTACCGGCAAGGTGCTGGGCTTGTCCAAGGTGGCGCGCATCGTCGACATGTATGCGCGGCGCCTGCAGATCCAGGAAAACCTGACCCGGCAGATTGCCGAGGCCATTCAGCAGGTCACCGATGCCGCCGGCGTCGCCGTGGTCATCGAGGCTCAGCACATGTGCATGATGATGCGCGGGGTAGAGAAGCAGAACTCGTCGATGAACACCTCGGTGATGCTCGGCGCCTTCCGCGAATCCTGTAATACTCGGATGGAATTTCTGCAACTGATCGGACGGAGCAACTGAACATGCCAAGACTGGAGCCAGGCATGGCGCGTATCCGGGTCAAGGACCTGAGCGTACGCACCTTTATCGGCATCAAGGAGGACGAGATCCTCAACAAGCAGGACGTGCTGATCAACCTGACCATTCTCTACCCGGCCAACGATGCAGTGGAGGGCAATGATATCGACCACGCCCTGAACTACCGCACCATCACCAAAGCCATCATCCAGCACGTCGAGGGCAATCGCTTTGCCCTGCTGGAGCGCTTGACTCAAGAGTTGCTGGACTTGGTCATGGCCCACCCGGCAGTACGCTACGCCGAAGTGGAAGTCGACAAGCCCCACGCCCTGCGCTTTGCCCAATCGGTGTCCATCACCCTCGCCGGCCACCGCTAACAGGCCGATTGCCGGCCGCGCGCGAGGCCTCTATCATCCGCGCCTGCTGACCACTGCCAATCAAGAGCCCCGCCATGACCGAGCAAGAACGCCTGGAACTCGACGCCGCCGCCTTTCGCCAACTGGTGCAACATCTGCGTTCGCGCCCGGATGTGCAGAATATCGAATTGATGAACCTGGCCGGTTTCTGCCGCAACTGCCTGTCCAAATGGTTCAAGGCCGCGGCCGACGATCTCAGCATCGACGTGTCTGTTGAACAGGCTCGCGAAGAGATTTACGGCATGCCCTACAGCGAGTGGAAGAACAAATACCAGAAGGAAGCCAGCGCCGAGCAGCAGGCCACCTTTGCCAAGGTGCACAAACCATGAGCGCACTGAGCACCTTTCGCCAGCAACTGCGCAGCGGCCAGCACCTGTTCAGCCAGACCCTGGCGTTTATCGCCGAGCACTACCAATACAGCCCGAGCAGCTTCACGAACGGCAGCGTCGAAAATGCCGCCGGACAGAATGAAGGCTCCTGCAAAACCCTCAGCCTGGCACTGCTGGAAGGCTTCAGCGCTGAAGAGGCCTTGCTGGCCTTCGGCGAACATTACCGCGACGTGCTGGCCACCCCGGACAGCAGCGATCACGGCAATATCCGCGCCCTGCAGACCCATGGTCTGGCCGGCGTACGCTTCAGCCAAGCCGCGTTGCAGCGCAACGCCTGAATCTGGCATCCATGGTCAATAACTGCGCAACTGTCGGCAAAGGCTGACAGACGCGCCCTTGGAAACTACCTATCCTGAGCCCTGAAACGCCCTGGTTATCGCCTGGCAAAGAGCTCACCGCGCAGGACAAGGAGTCGCACGGATGCAACACAACCTGGTTTGGAAGCCCTGGCACACCCCCGGCGTCGAAAGCCTGCGCCTGGATCGCGACAACAATGGCATCAATGCCAGCAGTCACCTGATCCAGAACCTCAAAGGCCATAGCATCGCCGCCACCTACGTACTCACCTGCGATCCACGCTGGCGCTTCCGACGCCTGTGGCTGAAAGTCGACAACCACGGTCCGCAAAGCCTCACCTTGCAGCGCGACATCCGCGGCCGCTGGTTCCTTGACGGTCACCTGCGCCCTGACCTGGGTGAATGCCAGCACGTGATGTTCTCCTCCTCGCCCTTCACCCACACCCCCGCCCTGCAACGCTGCGCGCTGGAAACCGGGCAGAGCGAGCAATTGCAGGTGGCACACATCGACCTGCTGAGTTTGCGAGTCGAAGCCCGCAGCCAGCGCTACCAGTGCCTGCGCCAATCCGCCAATCAGTCCACCTACCGCTGCGAAGCTGAAGGTAAGCCCAGTCACGAGCTGACTGTCGACCGCGACGCCCTGCTGATGAAGGCCAACGAACAGTTCATCCGTCTGAGCGCTCACAATCTGTCGCTGAATACCTGGGTATAAGCCTGCAACACCTTAAGCCGGCGGTGGCCCGGGTGAGTCTTGCTATAATGGCCTGACCCACGCCCCCAACGAAGCCGACGGCATGACCTTACGCAAACGCTTGTTCTGGTTATTCGTACCGCTCCTGCTGCTGACCCTGCTCAGCGCCTTCTGGCTATCCGAACGCATTCTCCTCAGTCGCTTTGACCATCAGGACCGCGCCCTTCTGCTCAATGACGCCGAGCGGCTACGCAGTGCCCTGAACTTTATGCTGAAAAACAACCTCAACCTGCTCAGCACCTACTCCGGCTGGGACGACAGCTACGAGTTCATGCTGGGCAACCGGCCCGACTTTGCCCGCAGCAACCTCGATGAACAGTCCCTAGCACTGCTCAACTTCGACTTCATGGTATTCCTCGACAACCAGCAACACGTGGTCACCGAGCAATGGCTACCGCCAGACCTGAGTGAAATGCTCAGCAGTAACCAGCAGCACCCCAGTGACTACGACAGCCTGCGCCAGGACATCCTGCAGCTCGGCCGCGCCCTGACCCTGCTCGACCAGGCCAGCCCCAGTGAATTAGGTCGCGGACAACTGCTGCTGGTGCAAGGCACGCCTCTACTGCTGGTGGTCAGCCCGATCAGCAACAACCACAGCACCATCGCTCCAGTCGGCAATATCGTGGCCGGCCACTTCCTCGACCGCCAACGTTTCAAGAGCCTGCAGCAACTCGTAGACGGCGACCTGCGCCTGGGTGATCCGCCGACTGATACCTCGCAATGGCTGCCACTGCCGATCCAGCCAGACAGTCTCAGCAGGCTGTCCATCAGCCCACGCGAACTGCAAGAAAATCGTCAGCACGTTGAGTTGCTTCTAGCCAATGACCTCAACGAGCCCGCCCTGACCCTGCATATCGACAAAGACCGCCGCCTCTTTCAGGAAGGCCGACAAGCCATCTGGTTTTTCCTGATGCAAGCCGTGGCCGTTGGCGCAGGGGCCACCGTGATGATTTACCTGTGCCTGGAGTTCTGGATCCTGCGCCGCCTGCAATATATCCACCGTGAAGTGGCCAAAGTAGGTCCGGAAAACCCACTACCGCGCCTGGAAGACAGCCGCAACGATGAGCTGGGACAACTGGCCAACGCCCTCAATTTGATGTTCGAACGCTTTATGCAAAGCGAGTCCCGTGATCAGCTGATTCTCGACTCGATCAATGACGGTTTCTTCGAGCTGGACCTCCACGGCAACATCACCACCCTCAACCGCGCCCTGGAGCAGATGCTCGGCTACAGCCGCGCCGAAATGCTTGGCCGCTCGTACAAAGAAGCCCTGGCCGAAGAGGACATCCCACGCGCCCGCTCGCTGGTAGAGCGCGTTCTGCAAAATAGCTCAGACAACCAGTTTGCCGCGCCCTTCAAGCGTCGCGACGGCAGTGTTGGTCACTTCGAAACCCGCCTGACCCTGTTCCATGACCGCCAGGGTCAGATTGCCGGCTGCCGCGGCATCCTGCGCGACACCAGTGAGCAGATGGCTTACCAGAACAAACTGATCGACATGGCCTATCGCGACCCACTCACGGGCCTGGGCAACCGCAAAGCCTTCAGCGAAGAGTTGCAACGCAGCCTCGACCTGATGCTGCGCCAAGAGCGCTCTCTGGCACTGCTGTACATCGACCTCGACCGCTTCAAGCAGGTCAACGACCAATACGGCCACGACATTGGCGACGCCCTGCTGATCTCCATCGCCCAACGCCTGCAAAGCAGCTTGCGCCAACCCGACCACGTCTATCGCCTGGGCGGCGACGAGTTCACCGTGCTGCTCACTGACGCCGACCCCGAGTCCGCCATGAAACTCGCCGAGCGTTTGCTCAGCAGCCTGGGACAGCCCTTTATTGATGACCGCCTGGTGATTGATTTTGTTACGCCAAGTATCGGCATCGCCCTGTTCCCGCAGCATGCCAAACAAGCCGAAAGCCTGATCAAGGCCGCCGATATCGCCATGTATGAAGCCAAACAGCAACGCAATCGCGCCTGCCTGTATACCCCCCCCGAGCTTTCCACTCCGACGTAAAGCCGTTAAGGTCGCCCGCATCACAACCTCGGAAAGCCTCTCATGTCCGTTCCCGCACTCTCTGGTTCGCAGTACCTCAGCGCTGGGCTGAAGCTGGTACTTAGCCCCGGCCTGCGCCTCTTCGTGCTGCTGCCCCTGACCATCAACCTGATCCTCTTCGTCGCCTTGATCGGTTTCGCCGTGCGCCAGTTCAGCGGCTGGCTCGACAGCCTGATGGGCAGCCTGCCGAGCTGGCTGAGCTTTCTCGACTTCCTGCTCTGGCCGCTGTTCGTCGTGCTGCTCCTGCTGATGGTGTTCTTCACCTTCACCCTGCTGGCCAACATCATTGCCGCGCCCTTCAACGGCTTTCTCGCTGAAAAGGTCGAGGTGGTGGTACGCGGTGAAGACACCTTCCCGCCGTTCAGCTGGAACGAGCTATTGGCCATGGTGCCGCGCACCCTCAAGCGAGAACTGCGCAAGCTCAGCTACTTCCTGCCGCGCGCCATCGGCCTGTTGATCCTCTCGCTGATTCCCGGCCTGAACCTGATCGCCACACCGCTGTGGCTGCTGTTCGGCGTATGGATGATGGCCGTGCAATATATCGACTACCCCTGCGACAACAACAAGGTCAGCTGGGACGAGATGCTCGCCTGGCTGCGGGCCAAGCGCTGGCAGAGCCTGGGGTTTGGCGGCATCACCTACGTGGCGCTGCTGATTCCCTTCGTCAACATCCTGATGATGCCCGCCGCCGTGGCCGGTGCCACGCTGTTCTGGGTGCGTGAAAACGGCGCCTCAAGCCTGGTGAAAACCTAGCGAACAGCGTCGCTGGCAAACACCGTCACGGTTTCGCCACGCCAGTGTCACAGTTGCTACATGGTGACAGTCGAGACTGTCACCATGAACACAGCTCCCCTATTAATCGCCCTGATCAGCGAAACCGTCCTTCCCGTCGTCAACGACCTGCCCCAGAGCCTGGCGCACCTTTGCGCAGGCCTGAATGCGCGCGGTCACCACTTGCAACTGGTACGCCCACGTCAGGCAGACGATCAAGGTCGCCACAGTGATGAGCGCCTGCTGTTAACCCGCGGCTGGCCGCTGCCCGGCTTACCAGGCTGGCAATGGGGCGTGTCCATGCAGGCCAAACTGTTGCGCCACTGGCAACGCCGGCGCCCTGACGTGCTGTACATCGCCAGCCCCGGCCCACTCGGTCTTGCGGCCTTGCGCGTGGGCACCCGGCTGAACATTCCCGTTGTCAGCAGCCTGACCAGCCCCGCGGACAGCTTCCCCCCCAGTCACCTGCTGGCGCCCTTCAACCGCCTGCTTCAGCACTACTTGCGCTGGTTTCACAACCGCGCCCAGCTCACGCTAGTGCCCACCAGTAACCAGCTGCATGCGTTGCAACGTAACGGCTTTGCCCACTTGCAATTGCTAACCGACGGCGTCGACAGCCTGCTGTTCCACCCGCGTCAGCGCAGGCAGGCATTACGCAGTGACTGGGGCCTGGGCGAGGCCGATATTGCCGTGCTCTGTCGCGCACCGAGCAACGACCAACAGTTCGAACTGCTACAGCGCAGCTGGCAGGCACTCAAAACTCGTTACCCACGACGCCGCATGCGCCTGGTCGTCCTCAACGCCAACGCCGCCATGGCCGCACAGCTGCCTGACGCCTACCTGAGTGAGGCCACCCACGGGGTAAACCTGGCCAGCCATTACGCCTCGGGGGATGTGTTTTTGCTGGTCGATGATGACGACCGCTTACTGCTGGAAACCCTGGCGTCCGGCCTGGGCGTGGTCGCCTTTGACCAGGGCGCCGCCGCCCAACACCTGCGTCATGGCCATAACGGCGTTTTGGCCATGAGCGAAGACCCAGACAGTTTCAGCGCGGCGGCGGTGTGGCTGCTGGAAGAACCCGAAACCCTGCGCAGAATACGCCTCAATGCCCGCCAGCACGCCAGCCGGCAAAGCTGGGCGAGCATCAGTCAACGCCTCGAAACCCACCTGTGCAATGCCTGCCAACGCCAGCCATAAACCCGCTTAGGCAAATGTCTTGGGCGCAGCCGCGTAGGCCAGGCTGAGGGCTCCACGGCCGATGTTGATCGCCCCGGTGGCACTCAGCATTGCCAGGTGCAAAGCCACCCCGCGCGCCTGACACACCTGTTCCAATTCGGCAAAGCCAGGCAAGTCTCGCACTACCGACAAGTCGCCGGCATAACTCAGGCACAGGTGTGGCGCCAACAATTCAGCGGCCTCAACCCGCCCGACAGCATGCGCAAACAACTTTTGCGCCGCCTTGTCGAAACTCGGTGCCAGCGCCACCGGTTTATCGTCGCCACTTTGAATGCTGAGCACCGGCTTCACATCGAGCAACGACCCCAAGCCCAACGCCGCACCTCGCACTTTATCGAGCAAGCCGCTGCGATCGCCCTTCTGAAAACCCCGCTGACGCAGATGAGCAAGGTCGTCGGCGACAATAAAGGTGCACGTCTGCTGGGCCAATTGTTCCAGGCGCACACGCACGGCATTCGGGTGCGCACCGTCGGCAATCAAGCGCATGCCCTCGGCCGCCAGCACCGCCACGCCGGCGAAGACACTTTTGCTGTCGATCACCCGCATGGCGAACGGCCCACTCAAGCCAGCCTCGGCGCGGCGCGCCCGGTATTGCTGCAACAGGCCAAAGGAGGCCTGGGTAGCATGCTCGAAGATCTGGCTGCGCTGGCTGGCCACCGTCAGGCACAGCAGATAGTCGAACTCATTCACCAGCTCATCCAGCAACCATTGCTGCAGCTCTGCCACCGGCAACGGTTCGCTGTGATCAAGGGCACCTACACTCGGCAATTGCTGCTGATAGAACACCTGAGTGGCCTGCGCCTCGCGCTGATCAATCAGCCGCTGCTCCCCCACTCGCAGCACGATGGGCAACACCCGCACACCGTGCGCGCGCAGCCACTCCTCAGGTAAATCGCAGGTTGCATCGACTACCAGACCTACACGCATAACCCGCTCCCCGGCCGCTGTGACGGCGCTTTTTGTGATGCGCAGCACTGTGCCTGCTGCACCGGGGCACGTCAGCCCAACCGAATACGGGTTGATCCAGATCGAGTAGGAGGCGGATTTACATCCGCCGTCCTCTCACACCACCGTACGTACGGTTCCGTATACGGCGGTT
>JAIERF010000376.1 GCA_019747075.1 Pseudomonadaceae bacterium | reverse complement strand
GCTGAGTTCGTGATAGGACATAGGGCCGACACCTTACCGAAAGGTTCAGGTGTTGCACTCAGTTTCCGCGGCCGCCAAGGTTATCCTCCAGTCATGCGTCAAAGTGTCGATATAAGAGATAGCTGCTTATAACTATGCCAGTGTGTTGGCTGCGTGTTTGCCGAAATTAGCCCCGAGGAGTGCCTGCATGTCACTGCGTAATATCAGTGTTTCCACCCGCGCCAGCCTGAGTTTTGCAGTGATGGCGTTGATTGTGCTGCTGGTCGGCGGGCTCTCGCTGCTGCAGATGCAGCGTATGAATCATGACTCCACTGAGGTTGGAGAAAACTGGATGCCCAGTATTCTCGCCTTGAATGATATGAGTCGGGAGTTCTTGCGTGTTCGCGCCTTGACCTTGCGCCTGTTCGTCAATCGCGATGAGCAGGCGATGCGTACCACCGAGCAGGGGCTTGAGCAGATTAAAACCCAGCTGCTTGAGGCTCAGGAACGTTATCGCAAGCTTATTTCCAGCCAAGCCGAGCAGGCGGTATTTGATCGTTATTTGTTGGAGCAAAATGCCTACCTGCGTGAGCAGAGCAAGTTTGTCGAGCTGTCACGGCTGGGCAAACTGGAAGAGGGCCGTGCGGTGGTCAATGGCGAGCTGAATGGCCATGCCAGCAACGCGGCGCAGGCTTTGGTGGACTTGACCGAGTTGAACAAAAAGGGTGCAGCAGCATCCATCGCCGAGGGGCAAGCCGCGTTTGCCACGGCGATCAATTGGGTAGTGATCTTTATCGTCCTGGCCGTGGTGCTGACCATCGTCCTGGCACTGGTGTTGACCCGTAGCATCGTCAAGCCGCTGAGCGAGGCAGTGGCCGTGGCCCGCACGGTGGCGTCGGGTGACTTGTCCACCAACATCCATGTTGAAGGCTCCGACGAACCCGCGCAGCTGCTGGAAGCCCTCAAGAGCATGCAGCAAAGCTTGCGCAGCACCATTCAGCATATTGCCGACTCTTCCAATCAACTGGCTTCGGCCTCGGAGGAGCTGCACGCGGTGACCGAAGACACCAACCGTGGCCTTCATCAGCAAAATAACGAAATCGAGCAGGCGGCCACGGCGGTCAATGAAATGACCAGCGCGGTTGACGAAGTGGCGCGCAATGCGGTGAGCACTTCCGAGGCGTCACGGGAGTCCGAACGTACTGCCCAGCGCGGCCGTGATCAGGTGCTGCGTACAGTCAACTCGATCAGCAGCCTGGCGGAAAACGTCACCTCTACCGCCAGTGAAGTGGGTGACCTGGCGGATAAAATTCGCGACATCAGCAAGGTGCTGGATGTGATTCGTGCGATTGCCGAGCAAACCAACCTGCTGGCCCTCAACGCTGCTATCGAGGCCGCGCGCGCCGGTGAACAGGGGCGCGGTTTTGCCGTGGTGGCGGATGAGGTGCGTTTACTGGCGCAGCGTACCCAGCAATCGACCCAGGAAATTGAGCAGATGATTGGCGGTATCCGCCAGGGTACTGACCATGCCGTGAACGCCATGCAAGGCAGCAATACTCTGGCCCATGCCACCTTGGAACTGGCTCAGTCGGCGGGGCAGGCACTGGATGAGATCACCCGTTCGATCAGCGAAATCAACGAGCGCAATCTGCTGATTGCCAGTGCCTCGGAAGAACAGGCGTCGGTCACCCGTGAAGTGGACCGCAACCTGGTCAATATCCGAGACCTGTCGCTGCAATCCTCGGCAGGCGCCAACCAGACCAGCGCCTCCAGCCAGGAGCTGTCACGCCTGGCCATCGACCTCAGCGGTCTGGTCAGCAAGTTCCGCCTGTAAGGGCGCAGGTTATCTGGGCGGTTTAGCCGCCCAGGTAGGCGTCGCGGACTTTCGGGTCCACCAGCAGTTCAGCACCGCTGCCCTGCATCACGATACGGCCGTTCTCCAGCACATAGGCGCGGTCTGCCAGCTTCAGCGCCTGGTTGGCGTTCTGCTCGACCAGGAACACCGTAACCCCGTCTTTGCGCAGCTGTTCGATGATGTCGAAGATCTGCTGGATGATGATCGGCGCCAGGCCCAAAGACGGCTCGTCGAGCAACAGCAGTTGCGGCTTGCTCATCAGTGCACGACCGATGGCGAGCATCTGCTGCTCGCCGCCGGACATGGTGCCGGCACGCTGGTCGAAGCGTTCCTTGAGGCGCGGGAACAGTTGCAGGACCTTGTCCATCTGCTCCAGGTTGTCGGCCTTGCTGCCGAAGAAGCCGCCCATGGCCAGGTTTTCTTCCACGGTCAGGCGGGCAAACACCCGCCGACCTTCCGGCACCACGGCAATGCTCTTGCGCATGATCTCGGGCGTGTCGAGGCCAACCAGCTCATCACCCTGATAGCGGATGCTGCCACTGCTGGCCCGCGGCGTGCCGCACAGGGTCATCAGCAGGGTTGATTTGCCGGCGCCGTTGGCGCCGATCAGGGTAACGATTTCGCCTTTCTGCACTTCGATGTTGATGTCGTGCAGGGCCTGGATCTTGCCGTAGAAGGTCGAGACATTATTGAAATACAGCATGCTTATGCCTCTCCCAGATAGGCTTTGATCACATCCGGGTTGTTGCGGATCTGCTCTGGCGTGCCGTTGGCCAGGGGCGTGCCCTGGTTGATCACGTAGATGTGGTCGGAAATGCTCATCACCAGCTTCATGTCGTGCTCGATCAGCAGCACGGTGACGTCATGGTCGTTGCGCAGCATGCCGATCAGCGCCTTGAGGTCTTCGGTCTCGCGCGGGTTGAGGCCTGCGGCCGGCTCGTCGAGCATCAGAATGCGCGGGCGGGTCATCATGCAGCGGGCAATTTCCAGACGGCGTTGCTGGCCGTAGGCGAGGGTGCCGGCTGGGCGGTTTGCCACCTCGGTGAGGTTGACCTGCTCCAGCCAGTGCGCCGCGTATTCCATGGCCGTGCGTTCGCTGCGGCGAAAGCCCGGCGTCTTGAACAGGCCAGCAAGGAAGTTGGTGTTGAGGTGCCGATGCTGGGCCACCAGCAGGTTCTCGATGGCGGTCATTTCCTTGAACAGGCGAACGTTCTGGAAGGTCCGCACCACGCCGCGGCGGGCGATCTTGTGCCCCGGCAGGTGTTGGATCGGCGCGTCATCGAGCAGGATCACGCCGCCGCTCGGCTGGTAGAAGCCGGTCAGGCAGTTGAATACGGTGGTCTTGCCGGCGCCGTTGGGGCCGATCATCGACACCACTTGCTTGGGCTGCACGCTGAGGGCGACATTGTTGACGGCCAGCAGACCGCCGAAACGCATGCACAGGCCGCTCACTTCAAGAATCGGGCGGCTCATGGCTTCAGCTCCAGGTGCGGACGCTGCATGGGCAACAGGCCCTGCGGACGCCAGATCATCATCAGCACCATCAGGGCGCCGAACATCAACATGCGGTATTCGCTGAACTCACGCATCAGCTCCGGCAAGAGGATCATCACCACCGCGGCGAGGATGATGCCCAGCTGCGAGCCCATGCCGCCCAGCACGACGATGGCGAGAATGATCGCCGACTCGATAAAGGTGAACGACTCCGGCGTGACCAGGCCCTGGCGCGCGGCGAAAAAGCTGCCGGCGAAACCGGCGAAGGTGGCGCCGAGGGTGAAGGCCGAGAGCTTGATGATGGTCGGGTTCATGCCCAGTGCGCGGCAGGCGATCTCGTCTTCGCGCAGCGCTTCCCAGGCGCGGCCGATCGGCATGCGCAGCAGGCGGTTGATCACGAACAGGGTCAGCAGCACCAGCAGCAGGGCCACCAGGTAAAGGAAGATGACCTTGTTGATCGAGTTGTAGGCCAGGCCGAAATACTCGTGGAAGGTCTGCATGCCTTCGGCGGCGCGGCGTTCGAACGACAGGCCGAACAGGGTCGGTTTGTCGATGTTGCTGATGCCGTTGGGGCCGCCAGTCAGCTCGGTCATGTTGCGCAGCAGGATGCGGATGATCTCGCCGAAACCGAGGGTGACGATGGCCAGGTAGTCGCCACGCAGGCGCAATACCGGGAAGCCGAGGACGAAGCCGAAAAAGGCCGCCATCAGGCCGGCAATCGGCAGGCAGGTCCAGAAGCCGAGACCGTAGTAGTGCGACAGCAGCGCATAGCTGTAGGCGCCGACGGCATAGAAGCCGACGTAGCCGAGGTCGAGCAGGCCGGCCAGGCCAACCACGATGTTCAGACCGAGGCCGAGCATCACGTAGATCAGGATCAGGGTGGCGATGTCCACCGCGCCGCGCGAGCCGAAGAACGGCCAGGCCAGGGCGACCATGATCAGGCCGAGGATGATCCAGCGCTGGGTCGAAGGCAGGGTCAGGAAGTTGCTGGCCTTACCGGGCACGCTGGGCAGCGAAGGCAGTTGCGCCCACACGCCGTCCAGACGGTTACGAAACAGCTGCCAGGCAAACATGGCAATGGCGGCACCGGCGATGGTCCACAGCGCTGCCGGGCTGGCGCCATGAACTTCGAGGGTGATGCCGACGGTGGTGAGTTTCAGGCCCAGCACCGGGTAGGCCACGGCCAGTACCAGCAGGGCGCTGAAGAAGGCGGTTTTGAGGTTCGTGATCATACTTTTTCCACCTCCGGGCGACCGAGAATGCCGGTCGGACGGAACAGCAACACCAGTACCAGCAGGCCGAAGGCGACCACGTCTTTGTACTGATCACCAAATACATCGGCGCCAAAGGCTTCAGCAACGCCGAGCAGCAAACCGCCGAGCATGGCGCCGGGGATGCTGCCGATGCCGCCCAGCACCGCAGCGGTAAAGGCCTTGATGCCAACCAGGAAGCCGGCGTTGGGGTTGATCACCCCGTACTGCATGCTCAGCAACACCGCGGCCACGGCGGCCAGAGCAGCACCGATGACGAAGGTCAGGGCGATGATGTTGTTGGTGTTGATGCCCAGCAGGTTGGCCATCTTGATGTCTTCGGCGCAGGCGCGGCAGGCGCGGCCTAGGCGTGAACGGGAGATGAACAGGGTCAGGGCCAGCATCACCAGGAAGGTGACGACGAAGATCAGCACCTGCATATAGGAAATCACTACTTCGCTGGCGCCGCCGCTGCCAAACACGAAGTTGCCGGGGATCAGGTTGGGGATCGATTTGTCCTTCGAGTCCTGAGCCAGCAGCACGGTGTTCTGCAGGAAGATCGACATGCCGATCGCCGAGATCAGCGGGATCAGCCGGTTGCTGCCGCGCAGTGGCCGATAGGCGATGCGCTCGATGCTGTAGCCATAGGCGCTGGTGACGATGATGCTGCCGAGAAAGGCGGCAGTCATCAGCAGCGGCAGGCTGTCCAGGCCGAGCATGGTCAGGCCGGCGATGGCGATAAAGGCCACGTAAGAGCCAATCATGTAGACCTCGCCGTGGGCGAAGTTAATCATGCCGATGATCCCGTAGACCATGGTGTAGCCAATGGCGATCAAGGCATAGGTGCTGCCAACGGTCAGACCGTTAACCAGCTGTTGTAGGTAGTGGTAAATCTCGGGCATTACCTGACTCCTGGGAACCTGCGGCAAATACGGCCGGTTGGGCGCGGCCTCGGCAAGGTTCGCTGACATCACGGGGAACTACGCGGGTAACGCAGTGAAAGCACATATAAACAAAGCCCACTGCCGAGGCAGTGGGCTTTGGGTTCAGGCGTGACGCTTACTTGGCTTCGGTCTTGGTGGCATCCTGGTGCCAGTCGTAGACCACGAAGCTGAAGTCCTTCAGGTCGCCCTTGGCGTCGAACGCCAGGCTGCCGGTCGGGGTGTCGAAGCTGTTGGCGCGCAGGGCTTCGGCCACCTTGGCGGTGTCGGTGCTGCCTGCTTTTTTCATGCCTTCAGCCATCACCTGTACCGCGGCGTAAGCCGGGAACACGAACGGGCCGCTTGGGTCTTCCTTCTTGGCTTTGAAGGCTTCAACCAGAGTCTGGTTTTTCGGGTCCTGGTCGAAGGACTTCGGCAGGGTCACCAGCAGGCCTTCGGAGGCCGGGCCAGCGATGGCCGACAGTTCCTTGTTACCCACGCCTTCCGGGCCCATGAACTTGGCTTTCAGGCCTTTTTCCGCCGACTGGCGCAGCAGCAGGCCGAGTTCTGGGTGGTAGCCGCCGTAGTAAACGAAGTCGACACCGGCTTGCTTGAGTTTGGCGATCATGGCCGAGAAGTCTTTGTCGCCGGCGTTGATACCTTCGAACAGAGCAACCTTGTGGCCTTTGCCTTCCAGGGTTTGCTTAACGGCGGTGGCGATGCCTTCACCGTACTGCTGCTTGTCGTGGATAACGGCAATGGTCTTCGGCTTGACGTGGTCAGCAATGAAGTTACCGGCGGTCGGGCCTTGCAGGCTGTCCAGACCAATGGTGCGGAACACCAACTGGTAGCCGCGAGCGGTGATTTCCGGGCTGGTGGACGCCGCGGTGATCATCAGGATGCCTTCGTCTTCGTAGATGTCCGAAGCCGGCTGAGTGGAGCTGGAGCACAGGTGGCCGACGACGTATTTAACTTCGTCGTTGACGATCTTGTTGGCTACGGCCACGGCTTGCTTGGGGTCGCAGGCGTCGTCGTAGACCACGCCTTCAAGCATCGCACCGTTGACGCCACCGGCCTTGTTGATCTGCTCGATGGCCATTTTGGCGCCAATGAACTGCATCTCGCCGTACTGGGCAACTGCGCCCGTCACGGGGCCGGCCAGGGCGATTTTGATCGTGTCTGCTGCCACGGAGTAGCTGGCAACGCCGGCCATGGCCATGGCGGCAAACAGCTTGGAAATCTGCTTAGTAGCCTTGTTCATAGTGCTCCACTCATTGTGTTTGCGTTTTTATTGGTTACGGTCGGCGCGAGGCTGATGTGGGCAATGTTCTGCCTCGTGTTGGCCCCGGCAACTGTACCGGCACAGTGTAGAGTGCCGGTTTGTGGCTTGGAAAGCTGTCAACCGACGGATCGGTCAGGTTATGTCGCTAAATCGTAATAAACGTATAAAAAAACGTCGTCTCAGCGTTTTTATGTCTGACGCGTAGCGGGCTTGCCTGCGGCTGCTCTGCCGTTATCATGCGAGGACATTCCTGATGGTGTAACTCATGACAGAACAGCTCAGCCCAGAACGTGCCAGTGACGATCACGCTAGCACTCTATATGCCAAGTTGCTTGGCGAGACGGCGCCTATTGCCTGGCAAGAGCTGCAGCCGTTCTTTGCCCGGGGCGTGGTGCTGTGGGTCGCGGCGGCGCTGGACCTGATTGCCGTGGCCCTGGCAGTGGCCGAGGATGACAAGGCCAGCATCAGTGCCTGGCTCGCGGCCGGTCAGGTAAATGCCCTGAGCGCGGCCCAGGCCGAGGATTTGCTGGCCCGCGATCCGCCATTGTGGGCGGTGGTGGTGGCACCCTGGGTGCTGGTACAAGAACGTACCGCGCGCGCCGAATTGCACTGATGTAAGGCAGTGGTCAGGGCAATTGCCCGGTCTAGAATTAGCAGAGTTTGTATTCGGCGCTTTGCGGCGCATCACTTGAAGGGGAATCACACGATGTTTGAACCAGGACATTTGCACCGCAGCAGCGTCGGCGCCTTGCCGGGTACCCCGGAATTTGCCGTGGATATCTACTACGAGGTGCGCCAGGACGCGGCGGAAGGGGCGATGCTGCATTTCCGTATGGTCGGGCAGATCGAGGGCAAGCAGTTCGCTGAGGAGTTTGAACTGCACCGTGATACCGCGTTCAACTTTGCCAGTTCGATTATGCGCATAGCTTCCAAGCACGGCTTTCACCCGAACTTCGGCCCGGTGCTGCGCAACCACAAAGAATACGACCTGATGTTTGATGACATCCGTAGCAAGCTCAAGGCCGTACCGGGCGAGCCGGTCAACCTCGATCACCTGCTCAAGGACGGTTTCTAAGCCGCTCCTCTGACGCACTAGCAGGCCAACGGCCTGCTAGTGCGCCTGCACCCAGCGCTGGCGCGCCCAGTTGCTCAGCACATCGACACCCAGTACCAGAGTCAGCATGGCCAGGATCACCGTGGCCGCTTGCGCCTGTTGAAACAGGCTGAGGCTGACATAGAGCATCTGTCCTAACCCGCCGGCACCGACAAAGCCCAGTACGCTGGCCATGCGGATATTGTTCTCCCAGCGGTACAAACCATACGCCAGCAGCTGTGGCCAGACGCCCGGCAAGGTGCCGTAGCAGAATGCCGTCAGCCGTGAACTGCCACTCAGGCGCAACGACTCTGCAGGCTCTTTGGGGGTATTTTCTAGGGCTTCGGCAAACAGTCGGCCGAGTACGCCAGTGGTGTGTAGCGCCAGGGCCAGGGTGCCAGCATTCGGCCCGAGACCGGCGGCCAGCACCATCAGTGCCGCCCACACCAACTCAGGAATTGCGCGCAGGGCATTGAGGATAAACCGCGTCAGGTTCTGGGCCAGTGCGCCGAAGCGACCCGCAGCGGGCAAGGCCAGCAGCAAGCCCAAGAGCGCCGCCAGCAAGGTGCCGATGGCAGACATCGCCAGGGTTTCCAAAGCGCCACGGGCGATTTGCTGGAGCAGCGCTGCGGACAGATCTGGCGGCATAAAGCCCTGGGCGAAACGGGCCATCTGCGCCGGGCTATCGCCCCGCAACAACGCCGCCAGGTCGAGGTTCAAATAGCTAAAGCTGGCGCTCACGGCTGTGAGCAAGCCCAGCAGAATCAGCCAGTTGCCGATATTTACGCGAGGTCGTTTCATGTCAGGCGTCCGCGCAGCCAACGGCTGAGGCTGTCGGCCAGCAGCACCAGAAGCAGAAAGGTCAGCAGCATGTTGGCCACTTCGGCGCCGGCAAACATGCGCAGCGACAGGTCGATTTGTTGCCCCAGGCCACCGGCGCCAACAAAGCCCATGACCACCGACGCACGGATCGCGCATTCCCAGCGGTACACGCTGTACGACAGCATTTCGCCGGCGGCATTGGGCAGCAGGCCATAGGCAAAGGCAGCCAGGCGCGGGCTGCCGGCCAGCAGCAGGGCACGGGTGGGACGCAGGTCAACCGACTCGAAGATTTCCGCATAGACCTTGCCGAGCATGCCGGCGTAAGTGATGGCAATCGCCAGTACCCCGGCGGTTGGCCCCAGACCCACGGCGCGCACAAACAGCAGGGCCCAGACGATTTCCGGCACGCTGCGCAGCACAATCAGCAGACCGCGCACCGGCCAGCGCAGGGCTTGTGCCCACCATGCCGGCTGACCGCCACGTGCCAGGGCGCTGATCGACAGGGCGCGGCTGGCCAGCAGGGCCAAGGGCATGGCCAACAGCCAGGCCAACGCCATGCCGGCCGTGGCGATGGCCAGGGTCTGCAAGGTGGCCTGGGCCAGCAGTTCAAGGAAGTCGCGATCATGGGCCGGCGGCCAGAAACCGCTGACAAACTGGCCCATGTTGCGCAGGTTGTCCGGGGCCACCAGCACGGCCAAGTTCAACTCGCTTAACTGCAAACCAGGCCACAGTAAGGCCAGAGCCAGCACCGTCAGGAGCAGGCGTGGCAGGGCTGCCGGATCGCGGCGTTGGGCAGGTTTCAGCATCGCGGAATATGCACTGCTGCAGGCGTCGCCGGCACGCTGCTGGGGATTGAGCTGGACAACTGCTCATTGGCGTACAAGGCATCCAGGCGCGCTTGATCGACCGCGCTGGCCGGCAGATCGAACATGATCTGCCCATCGCGTACGCCGATGATCCGCGGGAAGTGCGCCAGGGCCAGGTCCACCGCATGCAGGCTGGCCAGCAGGGTAATGCCGCGGCTTTCGGCCTCTTGGTTGAGCACGCTCAGGGTGTGGCCGGCGAGTACCGGGTCCATGGCCGAGACCGGCTCGTCGGCGAGAATCAGGCGCGCCTGCTGATACAGCACGCGGGCGATGCCGACCCGTTGCAGTTGGCCGCCGGACAGCTCGTCGCAGCGCTGGAACAGCTTGTCGCTGAGGTCCAGGCGCACCAACGCATCGGCCGCACCGTCGGTATCCAGTGGGTAAAGCAGGCTGCACAGGCTTTTTGCCAGCGACCATTGGCCGAGGCGACCAGCCAGTACGGCGCTGACCACCCGCTGCCGGGGCGGCAGGGGCGGGGTTTGCTGAATCAGGCCAAGCTGGCTGCGCAGGGTTTTGCGCTGGCGTGCGGACAGAGCCCAGGGCTTCTGTCCGAGCAGCTCAAGTTCACCGCTGCTGGGTTGTACCTGGGTGGCCAACAGGCGCAGCAGACTGGTTTTACCTGCACCTGAAGGGCCGATAATGGCCAGTCGCTCGCCATTGTTGACCCACAGATTGATGCCCTGCAGGGCGGTCTGCTTGCCGTACTGCAGGCCCGCGTCGTGCAGACGCAGGCCGTAGTCGCCTGGGGTCACTTCAGCAGGCCGGCCGCGCGTGCCGCTTCCTCGATGCCGGTGTAGTTCTCGGCTTTGGTGGGGATAAAACGGCTGGCTGCTTGCAGGTCGAGAATCGCCTTGTCCGCCGGTTTAGCCGGGTCGAGGGCGAGGAAGGCAGCCTTGATCTTGTCGGTCAGCGCCGGGTCAAGGTTGCCGCGCACGGTCCAGTTGTAGTCGTAGTAGGGCGGGGTGGTGTCGAGCACGACCACTTTGCTGGTGTCGACCTTGCCGGCGGCGACCAGTTTGTCCCAGACCGAGGCGTTCAGTACGCCGCCGTCCACTTTGCCTGCCTGGACCCAGGCCACGGTGGCGTCGTGGGCGCCGGAGTAAGCTACGCGGCTGAAGAACTCTTCCGGCTTGATGCCGTCTTTCAGCATAAAGAAGCGCGGCATCAGGCTGCCGGAGGTGGACGACACCGAGCCGAAGGCGAAGGTCTTGCCTTTCAGGTCCTGCAGCGACTTCACGGCCGGGTTGGCGGTGATGTATTTGCTGGTGAACTTCTCGTCCTGTTCGCGCTGTACCAGCGGAATCGCATTGCCGGTTTTAAGGCGCGTCTGCACGAAGGTGAAACCGCCCAGCCAGGCCATGTCCAGACGGTCCGAAGCCAGGGCTTCGACCACGGCGGCGTAGTCGCTGACCGGCACGAACTCGACCTTCATGCCCAGTTGCTGTTCCAGGTAGGCGCCCAGAGGCTTGAATTTGCGTTGCAGTTCGGTGGGCGCTTCATCGGGGATGGCCGATACACGCAGCACGTCGGCGGCCTGGCTGAGGGCGCAGGAAAGGGACAGGGCAAGGCCGGCAGCGAGTGCCGAAAAACGAGTACGCATGGGTATCTCCGGTTCAAAAACGGAAAAAGGAGGCGAAGTATAAGGGCCCGCGACTGGCTGTGGGGCTTTATGGCGCTTTAACATGCACTCACTGTGTGTTTTCGGAGTTTTGCAATGAGCACGACCATGCCTGCACTGGCTTTTGCCGGAATCGGTTTGATGGGGCTGCCGATGTGTCGCCGGCTGCTGGCCGCCGGTTATCCGCTGACGCTATGGAACCGCAATGCCGACAAATGCCTGCCGTTGCTGCAGGACGGCTGTCAGCGGGTGCTGACCCCGGCCGAGCTGTGCCGCGATGCCGAGCTGGTGCTGCTGTGCCTGGCCGACACCGCGGCGGTGCGTGAGGTGGTGTTTGGCGAGGGCGGCATTGTTGAGGGCGCCCGTCCCGGTCAGTTGCTGATCGACTTCTCCAGCCTGGAGCCGGCCGCCACCCGCGAAATGGCGGCTGAGTTGCTGGCCCGCACCGGCATGCACTGGATGGACGCCCCGGTGTCCGGCGGCACGCCGGGCGCCGAACACGGCACCCTGGCGATCATGGCCGGCGGTCGGCACGTGGATATCGAGCGGGCGCGGCCGGTATTGCAGCACCTCGGCCAGCGCCTGACCCATATGGGTGACGTGGGCGCCGGGCAGGTGACCAAGGTGTGCAACCAGATGATCGTCGCCTGCAATGCCCTGGTGATCGCCGAAGTGGTGGCCCTGGCCGAGCGCAGCGGGGTCGATGCGAGCTTGCTGGCGCCGGCCCTGGCTGGAGGCTTTGCCGACTCCAAACCGTTGCAGATACTCGCGCCGCAAATGGCCGCCAGCCAGTTCGAACCGGTCAAATGGCATGTGCGTACCCTGCTCAAGGACCTCGACGGTGCGGTCAAACTGGCCCAGCAACAGGGCAGCGCCGCGCCCATGACCGGCCTGGCGGCGCAGCTGATGCGCCTGCACGGGGTGCAGGGCAACCTGGCGCGCGATCCCTCGACCCTGGTGGACATGCTGCGCGAGCAACGCCAATGAAAATCGCCGCCAACCTGTCCCTGTTGTTTGGCGAGTTGCCCCTGCTGGCGCGGATTCAAGCAGCTGCGGCGGCCGGTTTTGACGGCGTGGAAATCCAGTTCCCCTACGAGCTGCCCGCCGTGCAGTTAAAAGAAGCGCTGGCCCGTGCTGGCCTGCCACTAAGGCTGATCAATCTACCGGCCGGCGACTTGATGAGTGGCGGCCCCGGTTTGGCCGCCGTGCCAGCGCGCCAAGCCGAGTTTGACGCCGCCTTGCAGCAAGCCCTGAGTTACGCCGCCATGGTCCGCCCGGCCTGCGTCAATGTGCTGGCGGGGCGGTTGGCCGAGGGCGTCAGTCGTGAGCAGGCGCTGGCGTGCCTGATCGCCAACTTGCGGCAAACCGCCGAAGCCTTTGCCGTGCTGGGTATTCGGGTGCTGTGCGAGGCAATCAACCCGCGGGATATGCCGGGTTTTCTGATCAACACCCCTGAGCACCTGGATGAACTGTTGCGCGCGGTAGACCACCCCAACCTGCAAGCGCAGTTCGATTTCTACCATATGGCCCGCCAGGACCTGGATATCCAAGCCGGTATCCGCCTGCTGGTCGGCCGCATCGGCCACGTGCAGTTTGCCGACTGTCCGGGCCGTGGCGAGCCGGGCAGCGGACAGCTGGATTTTGCCCCGTTGCTGCAGGCGTTGCAGGTCAGTGGTTACGCGGGTTGGCTGGGGGCGGAGTACAAACCGAGTCAGGCTACTGAGCAGAGCCTGGCCTGGCTGTCGGACTGGCAGGCGCTTTAGCCGGTCCGAGTAGTCAGTGCGCTAACCGCTTAAGAAAATGCAAGATTGTGCACGCCGTAACGAGCACCGCTTTGATCAGCCAGGTGGTGGCTCGTGCCGTGCGGGGGCAGCGTACCACTGGGCTTGCGGTACGCACTTAGCATCTTGAGGGTCGGCGATATAGTGCGGCGACATAATCTGTACGCCGTACTCGTTAAATACATCCTGAATATTGGCGTGCAATGCGGAGAGCACGGCTGCGCGCGGCTGAGAATGAGCAGGCGAGACCTGAGTTACTAGACGGTATTGCGGGTAATAGTCCGACAATGCTGTTTGCAGTACCTGCGCAGAAGGCGTTTTCAGCAGCCCTTCAGTGCGTAGGGCGGCCTCGATGAGCATGGCCTCAACCTGGCGCCACGGCGTGTCATAGCCGATGGTCACACTGGTGTCGAGCAGGTAGCCAGAGCCTGCCAGCGTCCGCGAGTAGTTTTTGGTTACCGTGCCGGTAATCATCGAATTAGGAATGGTCAGCACTTCACCAATACCCGTACGAATGCGCGTGGTGAACATGCCAACTTCGGTCACGGTCCCCTCGTGCTCGCCAACCTGTACGTACTCTCCGGGGCGCAAGGTGCGCGTGTAGGTCAGGATCAACCCCGACGCGGCCTGGCCCACCACGCTTGAGGCGCCAAGAGAAATCATCAAACCGACTAAAACCGACAGGCCCTTGAAGGCTTCAGTGCCCGCACCCGGCAGATAGGGGTACGCCATTGCCAAGGCAAACAACCAGATGGCCAGCGACGTTAGGCGACGTGTCGGCGGCAGGGTTTCACTATTCAGCCAGGCATCGCTGCTGCCGGGAGCAGACATGCGCCTGAGGAGGCGCTGAACAAAGCCACTGACACTGCGGGCAATAAAGAAGATGGAGATGGCAATGCCCAGCCCCGGCAGCGCACTGACCACGCCATCGAACAGGTAGGTCGCGACTTGCAACAGGTAAGCATTAAGGCTCTCGCCCCAAGGCCGTGTATAGGGGAAGCGCGAAAGAACAAAACTCAGCCACTCATAGCCAAGCAGCAACATGAGAATCCAGCGCAGGGTATGCAGGGCGCGGCGGACTAGCGGAAACAATTGGTTGGCATCTACTACCTGGGTGCTACCGACCTTGAGTGCTTGTGCTTGACGCAGCATCAACCTCGGCAAGACTGCCAGTACGCGTGTGCGCGCGAAGTAAATCAAACGGATTAGCAAGACGAAAACCACGCTGGCAACCGCTGAGTAAGCCGCAGCACTGAGCATGAAGTGCAAATCACGACTTTCCTGAGTTTCCGCCACCACTTGGCGCAGGTTGTCTGCGGCAGCCTCTGCCGCTGCCCTGGTCGAGTCATGCACAAGTGGGTCGGCGTCAGTGGCGGCGACAATAAAGGCACGGCGTGTGCCCAACAGCACGATAAAGTTCTCCTGCGCCGACTGCAGGCTCACCGCCAGATTGGTGCTGTCATCCAGCACCTCATTGATCACCGTGCGGGCGCGGGCCGCACGCATTTCTGGACTTTCGCCCAGAAGGCTGCCGCGAAACACCAGAATGGTACGGTTGGCGACCACCAGCGCGGCGACATGCGCTTGGGCCTCATCTGCGCCGGATATTTCCGCCACAGCCGCCTGGCTCCATGTCGGCACACTGATCAACAGCGCCAGCCCAATAGTCATAGATAACTGCAGTAACTTGCGCATGATCGTGCTTCCTTCATCGCTGCTGCCAACCGCTGGCGTGCCGCCTGAACTGGCCACAATGGCCGGTGCTGCATCCTGCCCTGACGGCAACTATGCGACAAGGCTGCCGAAGCGAGTTGCAGCCTTTTATTGTCTGCCTGAACTATCCCCAGAGTGGCGCCTGTTGGCACCCGTCAAGCGCAAACCACAGGTCAGGTTTGCGCCTCTAAAGCTGGCCTGTTCTGCAGCGTTCCCGCATAGCGGAATATTTGCCCAAACAGCGGGTGAGTGAGGCGAAAATCCATGGTGAAATGGTTATCCGCCGCGCCCGTCTCGACAATGCTGGTATGCCCCAGGGCCAGCCATTCGGGGATGGGCAGCAGCAGTGGGCCGAGTTTCAGGACGAAGCGCACGCCGTGGTAGTGCAGTTGGCCGTTTTCGACATGCACTGCCATTTGCAGGCCCAGCAGCGGGTTGACGTACTCGATCAGCTGGTTGCCGCCGGCCAGTACCCAGTAGCTGTTGAACTGCACCACCTGGCCGTCGGCAAAGGTCATTGCCCGGCGCCAGTACTGGCGCTCGCCCTCGATGTGTTTTTCCACGCGGGTGGCGACATTGCGTCCACGGCGGTTGAGCAGTGCGCCGCAGCGATGCAGCAGGTGCAGCAGCGGTTGCATAAAGGCCGGGTATTCGATGTCCAGATGGCCGGTATCCAGATTGGGTGCCGCCTGGTAGTGCGCTTGCAGGGCGGGGTGCAGTTTGTCCCAGTCGTGCCCAAGGGCTTGTTGCATCAGGCTGTTCATAGGGTTGCTCCCGGAATGTGTTTGAACACCATCAATGCCACCACCAGCAGCATGGCGGTAAAGGCTGGCAGGCCGAGCCAGAACCAGCAGCGCGCCATGCGCCAGTAAGCGGCTGGCAGCTCGGTTTGTTGCGCCAGCGCCTCGGCAGACAGCTCTTGCATGCGGATTTGCAGCCAGACCACCGGCAGCCAGCAGGCGCCGGCGAACACATACAGCGCGAGGCTGATGGCGATCCAGTCGCTGCTCAGTGAGTAGCCCGCAAGTGAGGCCATGGCTAGGCCGCTGATCGGCTGGAAAATTACAGTGGGCGTGGTGAACAGCCAGTCTGCCAATACCACATGGCGATTGGTCACGGCGATATGGGCGATGTTTCCGCTGCGATCGGCCATCCATTTGTAGAAGGCGCTGCCCAGGCCGGTGCCGAAGAGCAGCAGCATGCTGAGGATGTGCAGGGTCTTGAGGCTTAGATAGAGCATGGCGTACTCCCTGTTTGTGTGGTGCTGGCATCCTGCATCAGCAATTCGGGCGCGAAGGCCAGCGGGCTGCGCCCGAGCAAGGTGCTAAACGCTTGCCCATCGCCCTGATAGCCGGCTTGCAGCATGCGCAGGTTGTCCGGGTGCAGCAGAGGGCTTAAGTGGCGTCCCGCTTGAGCTGCGGCCAGCGCCAGGCGCAACGGAATGTTCAGCGTGCGAGTCGGTGCCAGGCCTTGGGCCGCGCGCAGGGTGTGCAGCCACTGCTTGAACGTCAGGGTTTCGGCGCCGACGATGTCCAGGGTTTGCCGCGTCTGCTCCGTCACTAAGCAGGCCAGCACGCTGTCCACTACGTCGCGGATATGCACCGGCTGCACGGCTTGCTCGCCTGAGCCAATCACCAGCAGCAGTGGCAACCGGGCCAGGGCCATGAACAGCTTGGCGCTGGTGCCGCCGTGGCCGTAGATCAGCGCGGGGCGCAGCACGAACCAGTCCAGCGCCAGGCTGCGCAAGCAATCGTCGGCGGCCAGCTTGCTGCGGTGATAGGCGGAAAAGGCCTGGGTGTCGGCGCCCAGGGCCGAGACCTGTATGACTCGGCGTACTCCGGCGCTTACACAGGCGCGGAACAGGGCTTGCGGCGCCGTCGTGTGCAGCGCCTGGAAGCGTTGCGTGGCGGTCTCGCCGATGATGCCGACACAGTTGATTACCGCATCGACCCCGGTGAGCAGCGGCAGCCAGTCGGCCGGTTCGAGCATGCGGGCGAAATCGACGCCCTGGCTGCGGCACACAGGGCGTACCTGATGGCCGGCGGCGCGTAAACGAGTGGCGATATTGCGGCCGAGAAAACCACTGGCTCCAGTAAGCAAAATGTTCATTGCAACCCCCCAGCGTCATTAGGGGTGACGACGAATTTCCCCAGGCGCTTGCCGACCGAGTGCAGGCCCAGCAGCAGACCGGCCAGTGCCGCCATCAGCGCGAGGCGCAGGTTGTCCATGGGATTGCTGAAGTGGGCGAACAGATCAACGCTGAGGACCAGCAATAGCGGCGCACTGAACAGCATCACCTGGGTGTAACTGAGCCAGAAGCCGGCGGCCTGCGGGTCCGGGCAGATGCGCTGCAGTACATCGTGCAGGGGCCTGGAAAGGGCGCGCAGAACAATCAGGCTCATGGTTGTGCTGATCAGCAGTTCAAGAGGCAGCAGGTAGTCGCTGTACATGGGGGAGCTCCTTGGATGTCTGGAGCCCTCAGTGTCGATTTTGCCCGCTGGTGGGGCTTCCGGTTTGATCGAAACGGAGCAGTTTTAAGCTCCGCAATGATCGTTCAGGAGTCGAAAAGGCCGGTTTAGGCCGGTTTTCCGCCAGTTACGCCGCGTTGCAGATGCAGCTTGCGGTATTGGCCGGGGGTCATGCCTTCGATCTCGCGAAAGGCTTCGTAGAAGTTCGACTGCGAGCTGAAACCGACACTCAGGCCCACGGACAGCACCGAGGCGGAGGGTTCGGCGCAGAGCATGTGCCTGGCCGCTGCGCTGCGTTGTTCGCGCAGGTAGCGGGAGAAGCCCTTGCCCAGTTGCGCGTTGATCAACTCCGACAGTTGATGACTGCTGAGTTGCAGGCGTTGCGCCAGGCTGGCCAGGCTGAGTTCCTGGTCGGCATACAGGTGCTCGTCGGCCATCAATAGGTCGAGTTTGGCCAGCATGGCGCTGCAATCGACATTGCCGAGGGTCGAGTTGCTGTAGGTGGTTTGGCTGATCTGCGCACTTTCACTGATTTGCGTGACCAGTTGCGGGCGCAGACCGAGGGTGATCTGCACCAACAGGAAGGCCAGGCCGATGGCGCTGGCATACAGGCTGAAGAAGCGCTTCTCGGCCAGCACATGCTGGAACAGACCGAGCGCCGCAACGCCGACGGCAATCAGAAAGACCAGGCCCAGCAGGATGATTTCCTGGTGGTACTGGCTGCGTTCGCCGCGCAGCCGATAAAGCCGCCGGGCCAGCCACAGCAGGTACAGGGCGCCGACCACAAAAGCCAGGGGCAAGGCCATGGCGGCGGGCAGCCAGGGGGCGAGCAGCGCCGGGGCCAGATGGCCGAGCAGAAGCAGCGGCTTGGGCTGCTCTGCAGCGGGGGTCAGCAAGGGCTCGCTGAAGATGAAAAATGCCGGCGCAACACTGAACAGCAGCATGCGATAAGCCATGCCGTCGACCCAGGGCAGGTCCAGATACAGCCAGGCAAAGTGGGCCAATTGCAGGCCGCTGAGAGCCGCCAGCAACAGCAGGCCCATGACTCTGGCGAGGGGTTGGCCGGAGTAGTTGGCGGCGCGAAAGTGGCTCAGCGCCAGCACCAGAGCGCTGAACAGGGAAAAGCCGATAAGCAGCAATGCGAGTGAGGTCATAAGCGAATCCTGTGGCTAAACGGTCGTCCTGGCGCTGGCCGGGGCTGGACGCCGGCGGCGCAAACCTTGCCAGCAAACGCCTTGAGGGTCAAAAGCGCGGACACCCGCGGCGCCCTGAGCTATTCGCCACGCGCCTTTGTTAGACTGCGCGGCATTGTTGTTTACCTGCGAGCAAAGTTGATGAGCGAACCGATCCGCCTCACCCAGTACAGCCACGGCGCCGGTTGCGGCTGCAAGATTTCGCCCAAGGTGCTGGATGTGATCCTCGCCGGCAGCGGTGCGCAAAACCTTGACCCCAGGCTGTGGGTGGGCAATGCCTCGCGTGATGATGCCGCGGTGTATGCCTTGGACGACGAGCGCGGGGTGGTGTCGACCACCGACTTCTTTATGCCGATTGTCGATGATCCCTATGACTTCGGCCGGATCGCCGCCACCAACGCCATCAGCGATATCTACGCCATGGGCGGCGATCCGCTGATGGCCATCGCCATTCTCGGTTGGCCAATCAATCTGCTGCCGCCTGAGGTCGCTCGCGAAGTGATCCGCGGCGGCCGTGCGGTCTGCGATGCTGCCGGTATTCCGCTTGCGGGCGGCCATTCCATCGATGCGCCGGAGCCGATCTTCGGTCTGGCCGTTACCGGCGTGGTGGAAAAACGCCATATGAAGCGCAACGACAGCGCCACGGTGGGCTGCCGTCTGTACCTGAGCAAGCCGTTGGGCATCGGCATCCTCACCACGGCGGAAAAAAAGGCCAAGTTGCGCCCCGAAGATGTGGGCCTGGCCTGTGAGTGGATGTGCACCCTGAACAAGCCCGGTAGCCGCTTCGGCAAGCTGGCCGGCGTTACTGCCATGACCGACGTCACCGGCTTCGGTCTGCTCGGCCACCTGGTGGAAATGGCCGATGGCGCGAGCCTCACCGCCCAGCTCGACTACGCCGCCGTGCCGCGCTTGCCGGGGGTCGACTACTACCTGGCCGAGGGCTGCGTGCCGGGCGGCACGTTGCGCAACTTCGACAGTTACGGCGAGAAGATTGCCCCGATCACCGACGCGCAGCGCGATCTGCTCTGCGACCCGCAAACCAGCGGCGGGCTGTTGGTGGCGGTGACGCCGGAAGGTGAGGCCGAGTTTCTCGCCGTGGCCGCTGAACTGGGTTTGAATCTGGCGCCGATTGGCCAGCTGGTGGCCCGACAGACCTACGCGGTCGAGGTGATGTGATGCGCGACAACACCACGAACTACCGCGATCTTTTCCTGAACGATGTGCCGATGATGGACGCGCGTGCCCCGGTCGAATTCGGCAAAGGCGCCTTCCCTGGGGTGCTCAATCTGCCGCTGATGAACGATGTCGAGCGGCAGAAGGTCGGCACCTGCTACAAGCAGCAAGGCCAGGAAGCGGCCATCAAGCTCGGCCATCAGCTGGTCAATGGCGCGGTCAAAGCCGAGCGGGTTGCTGCCTGGGCGGCCTTTGCCCGCGCCAATCCTGAGGGTTACCTGTATTGCTTTCGCGGTGGCCTGCGCTCGCAGATCACCCAGCAGTGGCTGAAAGAAGAGGCGGGTATCGAGTACCCGCGGGTCATCGGCGGCTACAAGGCCATGCGCACCTTCTTGCTGGAAACCACCGAGCAGGCCGTGGCTCAGTGCGACTTCGTCATCGTCGGCGGCCTGACCGGCACCGGCAAAACCGAGGTACTGGCGCAGTTGAGCAATAGCTTGGATCTGGAAGGCCACGCCAATCATCGCGGCTCCAGTTTCGGCAAGCGCGCCACGCCGCAGCCGGCGCAAATCGACTTCGAGAACCGCCTGGCCATCGACATCCTGAAAAAACGCGCGGCCGGTCAGCAGCAGTTTGTGCTGGAGGACGAGAGTCGCATGGTCGGCAGCTGCACCCTGCCGCTGGTGCTGCACCAAGGCATGCAGGGCTATCCGCTTATCTGGCTGGAAGACAGCCTTGAAGGGCGCATCGAGCGCATCCTCGGCGATTATGTGATCGACCTGTGCGCCGAGTTTATTGCCGTGCATGGTCAGGAGCTGGGTTTTGGCTTGTATGCCGAGCGCTTGCAGCAGAGCCTGGGCAATATTCTCAAGCGCCTGGGCGGCGAGCGGCATCAGCGTCTGGCGGCGATCATGCAGGCGGCCCTGGCCGAGCAGGAGAGTGGCGCCGGCGTGGACTTGCACCGTGGCTGGATCGAGGGCCTGCTGGTCGAGTATTACGATCCGATGTACGCCTTTCAGCGCGACAGCAAGGACAAACGCATCGAATTTTGCGGCGACCAGGCCGCGGTGGTCGAGTACCTGCGCCAGCGTCAGTCGGCCTGATTCTGGGGTATACGACTTTGGTGCAATGGTGGGGCATGCGGCGCAGGGGTACAAAGACCACAGCCGAGTCCTGCGTGATTCTGGTGCGAGCGTTTAATCTCATTCCTCCCCTGGAATGTTAAGTAGGGCGACCTTTTGGTTGCCCATTTTTTTGCGTGCGCCAGGCATGGCGCGTTGCGCGTAAGCGCAACCAGCTTGGCTGTGGTGGCCACGCTGGT
>JAIERF010000277.1 GCA_019747075.1 Pseudomonadaceae bacterium | reverse complement strand
GAGCCGTTCTCGATCACCAGTGGCCCGGCGTTAATGCCTTTGCGCGTCAGCCACTGGCGAATCACCCGATAAGCCGCCTGAGCATCGTCGGCATCCGCCGCGGTGCGAAATTGCGCGCCAATACTGAGGAACAACTGCTGGGCCATGGTGTTGTTGCTGTACTTGTTGATGTCGCGAATGACCTCCACCAGATCCGGTGAGAAGGCCCGAGCCAGCAAGCGGGCCTGCTTGGGCACGTTGTCGATGCGGTCGCCGCCCTGGATGCTGCCGCCCAGCTCCTGCCAGATGGCGCGCACCGAGCCTGCCGCGTAGGCGGCGTGATCCAGTACGGCCAGGTAGGTCTGGCCGCTGCAACCGTCGTTGAGTTTGCCGCTGACCACCAGGTTGATGCTGCCGTCGGCCTGTTTCACCGGGCTGTAGCGCACGTCCGGCCAGCCTGGGCATTTGCCGGCGGGCAGGGATTTGACCCGGTTGTCGATGTGAATGGTGGCAATCGGCGGTTCGGCGGCAATGCTGATCTTGCCGCCTTCGTTGCGGGCAATCATGCGCACCGACTTGAGGTTGACCAGCAGGGCATCCGGACCGACCAGAAACGGCTTGCTGTCGTCCTTGCCGTCGTCATTGAACGCCGCCAGTTGCGGCTGCACGAAGTGACTGCGGTCCAGCACCAGGTCGCCGGTGATTTGCTTGACGCCGTTGGCGCGCAGGTCGCGCATCAGCAGCCAGAGCTTTTCCATGTTCAGCTTGGGGTCGCCGCCGCCCTTAAGGTAGAGGTTGCCCTGCAGCACGCCGTTACGCAGCGGGCCGTCGGTGTAGAACTCGGTTTTCCACTGGTGGGTAGGGCCCAGCAGTTCGAGGGCGGCATAGGTGGTCACCAGCTTCATGGTGGACGCCGGGTTGACCGACACGTCGGCGTTGACGATGGTGGGGATGTCCGTGCCGCTCATCGGCAGCATCACCAGGGACAAGGCGCTGTTCTCGATCTTGCTGGCTTTCAGGGCTTGCTGGACTTTGGCTGGCAGTACGGTGTTGGTCGGCCCGGCGCTGGCCGGCAGGGTGACGGGCAGCAGCAGGGTGGCCAGGGCCAGGCGACGAAGTGTTTTCACTAGAGGACTCGAAACAAGAAGAGATGACATGTTGGAAATGTTCCCACTGCAGTTCGGGAAGTGCCGCGCATTATGCCCGAACTGCGGCGCCAAGGCGCCCTCGGCCGCTCGTGTGGCGCAGACAGTCGGGCAGGGGCGTGGCTAAACTGCTAAAGTGCCGCGGCTAGTTTTTAGAATCGAAGAATTGTGAGGATTGTTGCATGGCTACTAACCGTTCCCGTCGTCTGCGTAAAAAGCTCTGCGTTGCCGAATTCCAGGAGTTGGGCTGCGAACTGACCCTGAACTTCAAGGCAGATCTGGATGACGCCGCCGTTGATGCCTTCCTCGAAGCCTTCGTGGCCGATGCCGTGAACGCCAACGGTCTGGGCTATGTCGGTGGTGATGACTACGGTTTCATCTGCCTGGACAAGCGTGGCTCGATCAGCGAAGAGCAGCGCGCCAGCGTTGAAGCCTGGCTGAAGAGCCGCAGCGAACTGGCCGAGTTCACCCTCAGCCCGCTGATGGATGTCTGGTACCCGGAAAATCCGATCAATCCGGCCTGATTCCAGGCTGTCGGGCGGGTTAAGGCCTGCCCGGCAGTTGCGCCACCTTTCCCGTCACTCCCCCGCGTCACCTTCCCCGTTACAGCCGCTGTCTGAGCGCCAAGGCGTTTAAGCATCGTTGAGTTTGGCCAGCAGGCTTTGCTCGTCTACGTCATCAATCTGTTCTGGCTTCAGAAAGCGCTGCCCGTAGTCGCGGTAGATGCCGCTGCGTACAAACAAGGCAAACAGCTGGCTGTCGACGTGGGCGCCGTTGCACATGCCGATCATGATGCCGAGCGCCTCGGAGAGGGTTTTGCCTTTCTTGTAGGGGCGGTCCACCGCGGTCAGTGCCTCAAAAATATCGGCAATTGCCATCATCCTCGCTGGCAGGCTCATCTCTTCGCGTGTCAGGCGTTTCGGGTAGCCGCTGCCGTCCATTTTTTCATGGTGGCCGCCGGCGATCTCGGCGACGTTCTGCAGGTGCGGCGGGAAGGGCAGGCGGTCGAGCATGCGGATGGTCTGCACGATGTGGTTGTTGATGATGTAGCGATCCTCGGTGGTCAGGGTGCCGCGACCGATGCTCAGGTTGTACAGCTCGCCGCGGTTGAACTTGTAGGTGGGCACGTCGAGTTTGAAGCCCCAGGGGTTGTCGGCCGCCATGTGCTCGCCGGCGGGGCGCTCGATCAGGTGCTCCGGGCGATCCGCCAGCAATGGCTCGCTGCACGGCAGGAGCGGCGCCGGTGTACGATTTTGCCGCTGGCTTTCTTCCCAGGACACGCCGAGACGGTCGTCGAGGGTGCGGCTCCAGGTGCGTGCGGCAATCTGTTGCAGGCGCTCCTGATCGGCGCTTGCCATGACTTCACCGCCCAGGTTGCAGCGGGCGACAAAGGCAAACTCTTCATCCATGGCCTGCAGCAACTGCTCCCGTTGTTGCGCCTGCTGGTGCGCATCTGCCCCGGCATTCAGGGCCTGCCAGTAGTTGATCCAGACGTCACGTTTGAGCACTTCAAAGCGCATGCGGATTTCATGGATGCGGTCGTAGAGGGTTTCCAGTTTGGTGGCCTTATCGACCACGTACTCCGGGGTGGTGACCTTGCCGCAATCGTGCAGCCAGGCGGCGATCTGCAGTTCCTCCCATTGCTCTTCGCTGGGTTGGTAGGCGGCGAAGGCCGGCTCTTCGCTGGCGGCGGCGGCGCGGGCGAGCATCAGGGTCAGCTCCGGCACGCGCTGGCAGTGGCCGCCGGTGTACGGGCTCTTGGCGTCGATGGCGCCGGCCAGCAGCTGGATAAAGGCTTCCAGCAGTTTTTTCTGCTGTTCCAGCAGGCGCTGGCTGTCGATGCACAGGGCCGCCACGCCGGAGACCGCCTCAACAAAGGCCACGCGCGCCGGTTGCAGCATGTCCGGGTCGTGCTCGCCAGGCTCTCCGTCGTGGTGCAGCAACACCAATACGCCGAGGGTCGCGCCCTGGCGATTGTGCAGGCCGCAGCTGACCAGGTGAATACGCGGGCTGTTGAGGTGCAGGAGGATGCTTTGCAGAGGGCCGGCCTGGTCGTAGCCCAGTGAGGTCAGCACCGTGGTGTCGCCGTTGGCGGGGCCGGCCAGCCAGTCCGGCAGGTTGCTGGCGTTGCGGGCAAAGGCCTCGATGCGCTGCTCCTGCAAATTCTGCTGCACGCCATCGAGGATCAGGGCTTGCGGGATCAGTTGGCCGTCATCCGGGTCGCGCAGGTACAGCAATCCGCCGCTGGCCTTGCCGATGCTCACGGTTTCATCGAGTACGCGTTGCAGCAAGCTATCGAAGCGTTTCTCCGCCGACAGGCTGGCGGCGATTTCGAGGAAGCTGGCGATGGTCTGTTTCATTCGATTCATGGCCATGGCCAGGCGATCGACTTCCAGTAATGGCGAGCGGCCACTGGCGGGGTGTTGGAAGTCAAAGCGCTGAATGGCCTCGGCATCCAGCATCAGGGCGCGCAAGGGCTTGACCACGCTGCGCGAGGCCAGCCAGCCGGCGGGGATGCACAGCAGCAAGGTGGTCAGGGTAATCAGCGCACCCTGCCAGCGAATCCGGTAGGCGTCGGCCAGCAGTTCATCTTCCGGCACCAACAGGGCCAGCTCCAGGCCCTGGGGGCCACCTTCGGTGAGGGCAGTACGGGAGACGATCCAGTCACGCTGGTTGAAGCGCAAGCGTCCTTGTGGCGCGCTGGCGCCTGGCGTCAGCAGGGCGGCCAGCGGCGCACTGAGGTCGGCGGCCTTGACCAGTTGGCTGCCCACGACCAGTGGCGGGCAGTCGGTATAGGCGATGGCGTTGCCCGAGGGATCTAGCAGGACGACTTCGCTGCTGGCGGTGATCTTGTGTTTGGCCAGGGTGGCGCAGAGGTTGGCCAGGGTCAGGTCGGCCGCCAGCACCACGTCCTGGCCGATCTGCCGAGCCAGGGTGGTGCCGACTTCGGCGGTGGAAAAGAACGCGTAAGGCGCCGTAGTGATTTGAGCCTGCTGGCTGCGGGCATTGCTGTACCAGGGGCGCTGGCGCGGATCGAATTGCTCGTCGGGGCGCTGGATGCGCCGCAGTAGATTGAGTTGTGCATCGAAGAACTGGTAGCTGGAGTTGGTGCCGTCGGCGCCGCGGTCAATCGACCAGAGCTGAAAGGCGGCCTCGCTTGGCGCGTCGAACAGCTGGCGCTGGGCGTCGCTGCGCAGCGGGCGCACCATCATAAAGTCGCCATCCGGGTAACCGAGGTACAGCGAGGCCAGCTTGGGGTTGTCGCTCAGGGCCTGGGCAAAGACGGGCAGCACTTTCTGCCGCGCTTCGGCGTCGATCAGGCGTGTTTTCGGGTCCAGGGCCAGCAGGTTGAGGGCATGGCGGATCGGGGTGTAGGTGTGGTCCAGGTCGAGCTGCACTTCCTGGCTGATGCGGGCAAACAACTGTGCGCTGCTGGAGAGGATGATGTGGCTGGTCTGGCGGTAATTGAACACCCCCATGACAATGCCGGTGCCCAGCAACAGCAGGGTAAACAGCGCGCTGATATGGACGTGGAGGGGAAAGCGGTGGATGGCATTGGGGTTGCGTTTGCTCATCGCGCGAGGCTTCCGATTCTGGCTTGGATGCCTGCAGCATAGATGGCTCTGGGCGTGTGCGCCGGTCGGAATGTGGCCCCGACCGACGCGGCCAAAACGCTCTAGACCGGGCTGGAGCGGCCGGTCATCTCACGGGCCATTTCGGTGGCGTAGCTGTCGGTCATGCCGGCGATGAAATCGATCATGCGCAGGAATGAGGTGTACAGCGGCCAGTGCGGGTCGGGTGCGTTGTTGCCGAGCAGGTCGAGGATACGGCGGTTCTTGAACGACGGTGTGCGTCCGCCATGTTGCTCAAGGGCTGCACCACAGAAGGCGTTAAGGAGGATCTCCAGGGTGGTGTAGGCGCCGATCTCGTGCAGGGTCTTGCGCTTGTCCTGAAAGATCTTCGCCCGCGCCAACGCCTTGGCCTGCAACACGCAGCGCTTGGCCGGGCCGTGCATGTGCTCCACCAAGTCGCCCTCCAGGGCGCCGGCCAGCAAGGCTTGCTGCTGATCGACAAAAGCCGCGGCGGCGGCATTGGTCAGGTGCTCGATGGCCTTGCCACGCAGAATTGCCAACTTGCGCCGGCGCGAGTCGTTGGGCCCTAGTTGTCGGTAGGTTTCCGGCAGATCGTCGCCGACCAGGTCGAGCAGCAGGGCCTCGACTTCGCTGTATTCCAGCAGGTCCATTTCTAGGCCATCTTCGAGGTCGATCAGGCCATAGCAGATGTCGTCGGCGGCCTCCATCAGGTACACCAGCGGATGACGGCCCCAGCGCTGGTCTTCGAGCTGCGGCAGGCCGAGTTTGCGGGCAATCTGTTCGAGCAGCGGCAGCTCGCTCTGGTAGCAGCCGAACTTGTGCTTCTTGTAGCCTAGGGCTTCGGCGTGGCGGGCGGTCCAGGGGTATTTCAGGTAGGTGCCGAGGGTCGCGTAGGTCAGCCGGGTGCCGCCGTCGAACTGGTGGTATTCCAGTTGGGTGAGTACGCGAAAACCTTGGGCGTTACCTTCGAAGCTGAGGAAGTCGCCGCGTTCGGCGTCGCTCATAGCATCCAGCCAGCCGCGTCCAGCCGCTTGCTGGAACCAGTGGCGGATGGCGTCTTCGCCGGAGTGGCCAAACGGCGGGTTGCCGATGTCGTGAGCCAGGCAAGCCGACTGCACGATCATCCCCAGGTCGGACGGATCGCACCAGGCGGGCAGGTCTTCACGCAGCACTTCACCCACGCGCATCCCTAAGGAACGGCCCACACAGCTGACTTCCAGTGAGTGGGTCAGGCGCGTGTGGATGTGGTCGTTGCTGGAAACCGGATGCACCTGGGTCTTGCGCCCCAGGCGGCGGAAAGCGCCAGAGAAGATGATGCGGTCGTGGTCTTTGTGGAAGGGGCTGCGGCCTAGTTCTTCGGCGCTGTGCACCGGTTTGCCGAGTCGTTCGCGGTTAAGCAGAGTTTGCCAATCCAAAGCTGATCCTCGCCAATGCGTGGCTGGTGGACCCTTAGCTTGGGTGTTGCCAGTGCGCGCTGCAAGCACTAGCCAGCGGCAAATATTCAGCCCCTCGCGTGGAGGGGCTGGATGTGGCTCAAGGTGCCAGTTGGTTCTGACTCAGTTGATGCTCTTCGCCGGCATAGTAGGCGCGTACCCGTGGGTCCATCACCGCACGCCAGAGTGGAGGCAGCAGCGCCAGGACGATCATGCCGGCATAGCCATTGGGCAGTTGCGGGCTGCTCTCGTGGTGGCGCAGCACCTGATAGCGGCGTTTGGCATAGGCGTGGTGGTCGGAGTGGCGCTGCAGGTGGAAGAGAAAAAGGTTGGTCAGCAGAAAGTTGCTGTTCCACGAGTGGCTCGGGGTGGTGCGCTCGTAGCGGCCGTTGTCCAGTTTGCGCCGGTGCAGGCCGTAGTGCTCCAGGTAGTTGACGATCTCCAGCAGGGTCACGGCCACGAAGCTCTGGGCGAGGAAGTAGGCCGCGCCAAGCCAGCCAAAGGCCAGGCTGAACCCGACGAGGAACAGCCCGCTCAAGGCGTACCACCAGATCAGTTCGTTGTGCAGTGAGAATGCCGGCAGGCCCTTACGCTTGAGGCGTTCGGCTTCCAGCTTCCAGGCATTAAGGAAGTTGTGCTTGTAGGCATGGGGCAGAAAGCCGTACAGGCTTTGGCCAAAACGCGCGGAGGAGGCGCACTCTGGAGTCGATACGTGTACATGGTGGCCGCGCACATGCTCAACCTTGAAGCCGCCATAGCACACCGCCGCCAGCAGGATGCCGCCGGCAGCCTGCTCAATGGCAGGGTCTTTGTGCACCAGTTCGTGGGCTACGGTAATTCCGATGGCGCCCATTACCACGCCTACTGATAGGGTCCAGCCCAGTTGGCCGACCCAGCTCCACAGGCTGTTGTTGGCCAGAATCCAGCCGCCCCAACCGAGCAGGCCCAGCAGCACCGGCAGGCAGGCCAGGGTCAGTACGCGGTAGTAGAGTTGCCCTTCGAGTTGCGGCACCTGCTGACGTTCTTCCGGGTTGGCTGGGGCGCGGCCGAGCAGGGCATCCAGCACAGGAATGATGCCGAAGACCACGATGGGCAGCAGAAACGCCCAGGCATCGGCATGGGCGCTGCCTTGGGCCAGGTGATAGCTGAGGGGTACCAGGGCGACTGGCAAAAGCCAGAACCAGTAGCCGGCTTTTTTCAGCGACAGCATCCAGTTGGACGAGCGATTGGCAAACATGGCGGGCTCCATCGTTGTTATTGTTGGATTGTCGGACAATTTTCGCGATGCTCAAGCCAACTGCCTACCCATCTTTTGCACGGTGGCGCACACCTCTGCCTGCCAGTTGGGCTAATCCCCTGTGATACACTCGCGCCCTGCGCTTTTTGACGATTTTTCAAGGAAAAACATGACGTTCAAGGCCCCGGACAGCCTCGCCGAACAGATTGCCCAGCACCTGGCCAAGCGCATCATTCGCCGGGAGCTCAAGGAAGGCGAGCGTATACAGGAGATCAAGGTCACTCAGGCGCTGAACGTCAGTCGCGGCTCGGTGCGCGAGGCCTTGCTGATTCTTGAGCGTCGCCACCTGATCGTCATCCTGCCGCGCCGGGGCGCGCAGGTCTCTGAGCTGACTCCTCAGCACGTCAGCAACCTCTACGAGCTGGTCATTTACCTGTACATCATGCTGGCCCACGCGGTGGCCCGCAATTGGCGACGCGAAAGCGAGTTGCAGGGCTTTATCGACATTCAGCGGCAGATGATCGAGTGCATGCAGCGCGAAGATATCGATGGTTTCGTCGAGAGCAGTTTTGATGTGATGCGTGCGGCTTTTCCGTTCGCCAACAACCTGTATTTGCAGGAAACCCTGGAAAACCTGCTGCCAGCCATCAGCCGCACTTATCACCTGGCTCTTGAGCGGCGCAAAGGCGAGATGAGCCAGTTCGTCAGCACCTTCGCCAACCTGTTGCAGGCGATCATTGCCCGCGACGAAACGGCAGCCAGCGCGGTGCTCAATGCCTATGGCGAGCACAACCGTGCGCTGGTGCTTGCCGCCCTGGCCGAGCGCTAGCCCAGCATGCGTCTGAAGTGCATCAAGCTGGCCGGGTTCAAGTCGTTCGTCGACCCAACCACGGTCAACTTCCCCAGCAATATGGCCGCGGTGGTCGGCCCTAACGGCTGCGGCAAGTCCAACATCATCGACGCCGTGCGTTGGGTGATGGGCGAAAGCTCGGCGAAGAACCTGCGCGGCGAGTCGATGACCGATGTCATCTTCAACGGCTCCACCAGCCGCAAGCCGGTCAGTCAGGCATCCATCGAGCTGGTGTTCGATAACAGCGACGGTACCTTGCTGGGCGAATACGCCAGCTATGCGGAAATCTCCATCCGCCGCCGAGTTACCCGCGACAGCCAGAACACCTATTTCCTCAATGGCGTGAAGTGCCGCCGGCGCGATATTACCGACATCTTCCTCGGCACCGGCCTGGGCCCGCGCAGCTACTCGATCATTGAACAGGGGATGATCTCCAAGCTGATCGAGGCCAAGCCCGAAGACCTGCGCAACTTTATCGAGGAAGCGGCCGGTATATCCAAGTACAAGGAGCGCCGCCGCGAAACCGAGAACCGCATTCGCCGTACCCACGAAAACCTGGCGCGCCTGACCGACCTGCGTGAAGAACTGGAACGTCAGCTGGAGCGTCTGCACCGCCAGGCCCAGTCCGCCGAGAAGTACCAGGAATACAAGGCCGAAGAGCGGCAGTTGAAAGCGCAGCTGGCGGCGTTGAAATGGCAGAGCCTGAATGAACAGGTTGGTCAGCGTGAAGCGGTTATCGGCAACCAGGAAGTGTCCTTCGAGGCGCTGGTGGCCGAGCAGCGCAATGCCGATGCCAGCATCGAGCGCCTGCGTGACGGCCATCACGAGCTGTCGGAGCGTTTCAACCTGGTGCAAGGGCGGTTTTATTCAGTGGGTGGCGACATTGCCCGCGTCGAACAAAGCATCCAACACGGCCAGCAGCGCCTGCGCCAGTTGCAGGATGACCTGCGCGATGCCGAGCGGGCGCGCCAGGAAACCGAATCGCACCTGGGCCACGACAGCACCTTGCTGGCGACCCTGGGTGAAGAACTGGCCCAGCTTGAGCCTGAGCAAGAACTGACCGCTGCTGCCGCCGAGGAAGCCGCCGCTGCGCTGGAAGAGGCGGAGAGCGCCATGCACGGCTGGCAGGAGCAATGGGACGGTTTTACCCAGCACTCCGCTGAGCCTCGTCGGCAAGCCGAGGTGCAGCAGTCGCGGATTCAGCAGCTGGAGCAGAGCCTGGAACGCCTGGCCGAGCGTCAGCGCCGACTGGCCGAAGAGCGTCAACAACTGGCGGCTGACCCGCAGGACGCGGCGATTCTGGCTCTGGCCGAACAACTGGCCCTCAGCGAGCTGAGCCTGGAAGAATTGCAGGCTGCTGAACAGCAGCAGATAGACGGCCTGGAACTAGTGCGCGGGCAACTGCTGCAAGCGGGTCAGGCCCAGCAGCAGGCCCAGGGCGAACTGCAACGCTTGCAGGGTCGCCTAGCTGCCCTTGAGGCGTTGCAGCAGGCCGCCCTCAATCCAGGCAAGGGCACGGCCGAGTGGCTGGCGGCGCAGCAGTTGAGTGGGCGTCCGCCGTTGGCCGCCGGCTTGCGCGTTGAGGCGGGTTGGGAGCTGGCGGTGGAAACCGTGCTGGGCGCCGATTTGCAGGCCGTTCTGCTAGACGATGAACAGCAACTCAATAGCCTGGATCTGCAGGGCTTCAGCCAGGGCGACCTGCGTTTGGCACTGCCGGCCCGTGGCGGCGTGCGCGTACCTGGCAGCCTGCTAGATAAAGTCGAGGCCAGTGTCGATCTGGCTTCGTGGCTGGCCCAGGTCAAGCCAGTGCCATCGCTGCAAGCTGCGCTGGAGCAACGCCATCAGCTGGCGCCCGGCGCAAGCCTGATCAGCCCTGATGGTTACTGGGTTGGTCGGCACTTTTTGCGGGTGCGCCGCGCCGAGGCTGCCGAGAGTGGCGTGCTGGCCCGTGCTCAGGAGCTGGAGCGTCTGCACGCTGAGCGCGAAGAGTTGAGCGCGCGTCTGGCCGACCTGGACGAACAGCTGCAACAACTGCGTGAGGCCCAGCGCTTACAGGAGCAAACGCGCGAGCAACAGCGTCGCTTGCTTCAGGACGAGGCTCGCCAACAGGGCGAGTTGAAGGCCCAGCTGTCCGCCGGCCAGGCCAAGGCCGAGCAGCTGACCCTGCGCCGTCAGCGCCTGGATCATGAGCTGCACGAATTGACTGAGCAGCGTGAGCTGGAGCAGGAGCAACTGGGCGAGTCACGCCTGCACCTGCAGGACGCGCTCGACGCCATGGCCGTCGACACCGAACAACGCGAACGTCTGCTGGCGGCGCGTGACGGCCTGCGCGAACGCCTTGACCGCATGCGTCAGGAGGCCCGCCAGCACAAGGATCACGCCCATCAACTGGCCGTGCGCCTGGGCTCTTTGAAGGCCCAGCACGATTCTACGCGTCAGGCTCTGGAGCGTTTGCAGCTGCAGGCCGAGCGTCTGCATGAGAAGCGCGAGCAGCTCAATCTCAACCTCGAAGAGGGCGAGGCGCCGCTGGAAGAGCTGCGCATGAAGCTGGAAGAGTTGCTCGATAAGCGCATGGCCGTGGAAGACGAGCTGAAACTGGCGCGCCTGGGCCTGGAAGATGCCGATCGGCAATTGCGCGACGCAGAAAAGCGCCGCACCCAGGCCGAACAGCAAGGGCAGTTGCTGCGTGGTCAACTGGAGCAGCAACGCCTCGAATGGCAGGCCTTGAGCGTGCGGCGCAAGGCCTTGCTCGATCAGCTGCTGGAAGACGGCTACGAATTGCACAGTGTGCTGGCAACCTTGCCCAATGAGGCGAGCGAAAGCGCCTGGAGTGAAGAGCTGGAGCGCCTGGCTGCACGGATTCAGCGCTTGGGGCCAATCAACCTGGCGGCCATCGACGAGTACCAGCAGCAGTCCGAGCGCAAGCGCTACCTCGATGCGCAGAATGCCGACTTGGTCGAGGCACTGGATACTCTGGAAAACGTTATCCGCAAGATCGACAAGGAAACCCGGAGTCGCTTCAAGGAAACCTTCGATCAGATCAACGGCGGCCTGCAGGCGTTGTTCCCCAAAGTGTTCGGGGGCGGCAACGCCTACCTGGAACTGACCGGCGAAGACCTGCTCGACACTGGCGTGAGCATCATGGCGCGGCCACCTGGCAAGAAAAACAGTACCATTCACCTATTGTCCGGCGGGGAGAAAGCCCTGACGGCGCTGGCGCTGGTATTTGCCATCTTCCAGCTCAATCCGGCACCCTTTTGCATGCTCGATGAGGTGGATGCGCCGCTCGACGACGCCAACGTCGGCCGCTATGCGCGGTTGGTCAAAGAGATGTCGGCGACCGTGCAGTTCATCTATATCACCCACAACAAGATCGCCATGGAAATGGCCGATCAGCTGATGGGTGTGACCATGCACGAGCCCGGTTGCTCGCGTCTGGTGGCTGTGGATGTGGAACAGGCACTGGCAATGGTTGAAGCCTGAAGCGACAGACGGTGTAAAGTTATCTTTTGTCGTGCTAGCTTAATGCCAACTTTTTGTTACGCGTGGGAAAACGCCAGCCAGAACATGGGCTTGGCGCCACGTTGAGATTATTGCAGCAGGGCTTGGAAGGCCTGCTTTCATCACTTTTTTAGTCGGGGTCACGGAATTACATGGAAATCGGTCTGCGCGAGTGGCTGATCGTCATCGGCATCATTGTTATCGCCGGTATTCTTTTTGATGGCTGGCGCCGTATGCGCGGTGGCAAAGGCAAGCTGAAATTCAAGCTGGATCGCAGTTTCTCCGGCATGGATGACGACGTCGGTGGCGACCCTGAATTGCTTGGCCCGGCACGGGTGATTGACCGTCAGAACGAGCCGCGCGTGGATGAAGAAGACTTGCCGGCCATGAGTGCCCGCGAGCTCAATCGCCGCCGTTCCGGTGAACCGAGCCAAGGCGACCTGAAACTGGATGAGCCGGTGCCAACCCTGTTGACCCCGGTGGACGAAGGCGACAAGAAGCGCAAAGTCCAGGCCCAGGAAGACACTCAGGACCTGCCGCCGGTTGAAGAAGTGCTGGTGATCAACGTCATCTCCCGTGATGAAGGGGGCTTTAACGGCCCGGCGTTGCTGCAGAACATTCTGGAAAGCGGCCTGCGTTTTGGCGAAATGGACATTTTCCACCGCCACGAAAGCATGGCCGGCAATGGCGAAGTGCTGTTCTCCATGGCCAATGGCGTTAAGCCTGGCACCTTCGATCTGGACGATATCGACCTGTTCAGTACCCGTGCGGTGAGTTTCTTCCTCGGTATGCCGGGTCCGCGGCATCCCAAGCAGGCCTTCGATGTGATGTTGGCCGCGGTGCGTAAGTTGGCCCACGAGCTGAACGGCGAGCTGAAAGATGACCAGCGCAGCGTGATGACCGCGCAGACCATCGAGCATTACCGTCAGCGCATCGTCGAGTTCGAGCGCAAGCACATGATGCCCAAGCGCTGAGTCGCGCCTGAGCTGAATCCGTGATTATTAAAAAGAGCAGCCTCGGCTGCTCTTTGCGTTTTTGAGAGCCGTAACCATGACCACCGACACCTCCCACGCCGCCCAGCGCATCCTTGATTTGCGCACCGAACTGGACGGGCACAATCAGCGTTATTACGTGCTTGATCAGCCGAGTATTCCTGACGCCGAATACGACCGCCTGTTTCGTGAATTACAGGCCTTGGAAGCGGCACATCCGGACTTGATTACCGTCGATTCGCCGACTCAGCGGGTTGGTGGGGCGCCGCGTGCCGGCTTTACCGAAGTGCGCCACGAGGTGCCGATGCTCAGCCTCGGCAACGCCTTCGCCGAAGCCGATATGCTGGATTTCGACCGCCGCGTGCGTGAGGGCCTGGCCGACGACCTGCCGCCTGGCGATCTGTTTGGCGGCGGCGCCGAGGTCGAGTACGTCTGCGAACCCAAGCTCGACGGCTTGGCCGTGAGCCTGCTGTATGTCGAGGGACAACTGGTGCGCGGCGCCACCCGTGGCGATGGCAGTACGGGCGAGGACATCAGCGCCAATGTGCGCACGGTGCGCAACATTCCGCTCAAGTTGCAGGGCAGTGGCTGGCCCGCGGTACTTGAGGTGCGCGGCGAGGTGTTTATGGCCAAGGCGGGTTTCGATGCCCTCAACCAGCGCCAGCTGGAGAGCGGTGCCAAGCCCTTTGCCAACCCGCGCAACGCCGCCGCCGGCAGCCTGCGTCAGCTTGATTCGAAAATCACCGCCAGCCGTCCCTTGGCCTTCTGCTGTTACGGCATTGGCCAGGTTGAGGGCGAGTTGCCGGACACCCAGCTGGGCATTCTCCAGGCGCTGCAGACCTGGGGTGTGCCGATTAGCCCTGAGTTGTATCTGGCCCGCGGCATCGATGCTTGTCAGGCCTATTACCAGCGCATCGGTGCCAAGCGCGAAGCCTTGCCTTATGAAATCGACGGCGTGGTGTTCAAGGTCAATAACCTGGCCTGGCAGCGCGAGTTGGGGTTTCGTGCGCGCGAGCCGCGTTGGGCCATCGCCCATAAATTCCCGGCCATGGAAGAGCTGACCGAGCTGCTGGATGTGGAGTTTCAGGTCGGGCGCACGGGGGCGGTGACGCCGGTGGCGCGCTTGAAGCCGGTAAAGGTGGCCGGCGTGATGGTCGCCAATGCCACCTTGCACAACATGGATGAAGTGGCACGTTTGGGCTTGATGATCGGCGACACGGTGATCGTTCGCCGCGCCGGCGACGTGATTCCGCAGGTGGTGCAGGTGGTGCTGGAGCGACGTCCGGTGGATGCGCGGGAGGTAGAGATTCCCGCGAGCTGTCCGGTGTGTGGCTCCCATGTTGAACGCACCCAACTGGTTAAGCGCAGCAAGGGTAAGGAGTCCTTCAGTGCGGGTTCCATCTACCGTTGCGTTGGCCGTCTGGCCTGCCAGGCACAGCTGAAACAGGCGATCATTCACTTCGTTTCGCGCCGCGCCATGGACATCGATGGGCTCGGCGAGAAGAGTGTCGAGCAACTGGTGGACCTAGGCCTGGTGCAGTCGCCGGCCGACCTCTACCGCCTGCAGTTCGATCAGTTGGTAGGCCTGGAGGGTTTTGCCGAGCTGTCGAGCAATAACCTGCTGGCCGCCATCGACAACAGCAGGAAGCCCGAGTTGGCGCGGTTTATTTATGCCCTCGGGATTCCCGATGTTGGCGAGGAAACGGCCAAGGTGTTGGCGCGCTCGCTGGCCTCGCTGGAGCGGATCAAGCGCGCGTTGCCCGAAGTGCTGACCTACCTGCCGGACGTAGGGCTGGAAGTGGCCCATGAGATTCATGAGTTCTTCAGTGACGCGCACAACCAGAACGTGATCGAGCAACTGGGTCAGGTGCTGGATATTCAGGGGCAGGGCGAGTTGGGTGCCGAGTTTGCCGCCTGCACCACCTTGGCCGGCTTGCTCGACAAACTGCACATACCGTCCCTCGGTCCTACCGGCGCGAAAACCCTGGCCAGCAAGTTTGCTGAGTCGTTGCCCAAACTCCTCGAAGCCGATTGGCTGGACCTGCGCCAGACCCTGAGTGAGAAGCCGGCCAATGCGGTGCGCGAGTTTTTCAGCGTGGCCGAACACCGCGAGCGTGCGCTGAAAATCGAAGCGCAGTTGCGCGAGTTCGGCATGCACTGGGAAAGTGAGAAACGCGTCGTCGCCGGGCTGCCGCTGGCCGGCCAGACCTGGGTGTTGACCGGTACGCTGGAGCTGATGAGCCGTGATCAGGCCAAGGCCAAGTTGGAGGCATTGGGCGCCAAGGTGGCGGGTTCGGTGTCGGCCAAAACCCATTGCGTGGTGGCCGGGCCGGGCGCGGGCTCGAAGTTGGCCAAGGCCAGTGAGCTTGGGTTGCGAGTACTGGATGAGGCGGGGTTTGTCGAGCAGTTGCAGGCCCTGGGCGTTACGCCCTGAGCCGTTGGCTCAAGGCGTAAATACGAGCGCTGAGGACTTAGTTGAGTGCGTCGGTCAGGGCTTTGGCCGGAACGAACTTGACCACGTTCTTGGCGGCGATTTCGATCGTTTTGCCGGTCTGTGGGTTGCGGCCGCTGCGTGCTGGGCGCGCGGTTACTTTCAGCTTGCCGATGCCTGGCAGGGTGATTTCATCGCTGTTTTCCAGGGCGTCGCTGACGATTTCGCTGAGGTGCTCCAGCAGGGCGCGCACTTGCGCCTTGGGTGCGTCGACGGCTTCGGCGAGGTCGCTGATCAGTTGCTCTTTGCTGATGGCCATGGGTGCTGCTCCTTTGCTAGATAGGGTTGTTCCTAGTTAGGTCGGCACGCTAGCACAGATGCACGCCCGGCTGAATGTTCAGGATGTCGCATGCCGGCGCCGGTACTGGCGCGGTGCGAGACCTTTCCAGCGCTTGAAGGCGTGGGTGAAGTTCGACACTTCGCCATAGCCCAGGCGCTCGGCAATCTCTTCCAGGGTCAAGCCGCCGGTGGCGAGCAATTCCTCCGCCAGGGTCTGGCGTACCTCTTCCAGCAGTTGGCGAAAGCTGGTGCCTTCCTCGCTCAGGCGCCGGCGCAGGCTGCGGGTACTGGTGTGCAGCTGCGCGGCAATCTCATTCATGTCCGGCAGGCGGCCGGGACGGCTGAGCAAACGCGTACGAATTTGTCCGGCCAGGCCTGAGCGTTCACGCCGGCGGGTAAGCAGGGCATGGCACTGCATTTCGCAGTCGTGCGCCACCTGGGGGTTGGCGCCGGGCAAGGGCAGGTCGAGGAGTTGCTGGGCCAGTACGAAACGATTTTGCGCCTGGCCGAACAGCGGCTCTACGCCGTAGTGCTCGGTATAGCGGGCGACATCGGCGGGGGCGGGCATGCGCAACTCGACGCGCTTGAACGGCAGCGGCTGACCGAGCAGGTCACGCTGGATCTTGAGCATGCCGGCGGTATCGCGCAGCAGGATAAAGTCGCGCAGTGCCGGCGGCAGGTCTTGGTCGTCCAGCCGCAGGTGCATGTCTTCACCGTGATCTTCCAGGTGCATGCGGCAGAACGCGTAGGTCAGGTCGAGGTAGCGCAAGCCCATGTTGGCGGCGCTGCGCAGGGTCGGGCAACTGAGCAGGGCAAAGCCCCAGATGCCGTAGGTGCTGAGGTGGTAGCGCTGGCCCGCCAGTAGGCCGAGGTCGGGGATATGGCCAAGGGCTGCCACCAGATTGCCGATCAGAATCAGCTCCTGGCTGGCGTCAATTTCACTGGCGGGGTCGCCCAATTGGCTCAGGGTCAGGCCGCTGCCGGCCAGGCACTGCTCAATCGACAGGCCCTGATCCATGCCGAACTGGGTCTGTAACTGAGCACTGATGATGCTGCGCCGTGCCGGCCAGTGACCAGCGGGCGGGGAGGTTAAAGTGTTCGACATGTTGGCCGTAATTCACAATTAGTGGCCGACTATGCCATAACGCGCCGTCGTGCGGCCACGTAGTATGAATGCACAGCCTAAAACCTACGGGACGAACAATGACAACTAATTCCCCAGCTGCGGCGCCGCTGCGCGTGCTGATTATCGGTGCCGGTTTTGCCGGTGTCGGCCTTGCTATCCAGCTGCAAAAACGCGGTATCGACGATTTTCTCGTGCTGGAAAAAGCGGCCTCGGTGGGCGGCACCTGGCGTGACAATCACTATCCGGGTGCAGCCTGCGATGTGCCGTCCCATCTGTATTCCTATTCGTTCGAGCCGAAGACCGACTGGAGTCGCAAGTTCGCCCCGCAGGCGGAGATCGTGGCGTATATCCAGCACTGCGTGGACAAGCACCAGTTGGCCGGCAAAATCCGCTGCAACACCGAGGTGGCGAGTGCCGAGTTCGAGCAGGCCAGCGGCCTGTGGCGGGTGATCGGCAAGGATGGTGAGCACTACCTGGCGCAGGCGCTGGTCAGCGCTTGTGGTCAGTTGAATCAGCCTGCCTATCCGCGCATTCCTGGCTTGGAGAGCTTTGCCGGCGAAGCCTTCCACTCGGCGCGCTGGAATCACGCCTATGACCTGGCCGGCAAGCGGGTGGCGGTGATCGGCACCGGCGCCAGCGCGATCCAGTTTGTGCCGGAGATTGTGCCCAAGGTGCAGCACTTGACCCTGTTCCAGCGCAGCGCCGCCTATGTGATCAGCAAACCGGACCGGGCCTATAAGCGCTGGGAGCTGGCCCTGTTGCGTCGCTGGCCGTGGCTGCAGCAAATCGATCGCGGCCTCAAGTATGTGCAGCACGAAGTCCGCGCCCTGGCGTTTATCCACTTTCCGGTGCTGATGAAGCTGTTTCAGTTCAGTTTTCAGCGTCATCTGGCCGCTGCCATCGTCGACCCCGAGCGGCAGCGCCAGTTGCAGCCGGACTATCCGCTGGGCTGCAAACGTATTCTGATCTCCAACAACTACTTCCCGGCCTTGGCACAGGGCAATGTCGAGATCGTCAATCAGGCCATCCAGTCCATCACCGCCCATGGCGTGGTGACGACCGATGGCCGTGAGCATCCGGTGGATGCGCTGATCTACGGCACTGGGTTTGCGGCCACCGATTTTCTGGCGCCGATGCAGATCAAAGGCCTGGGCGGTGTGGAACTCAACCAAGCCTGGCGCGACGGCGCCGAAGCGTATAAGGGCATCAGTGTCAGTGGCTTTCCCAATCTGTTCCTGCTCTACGGGCCGAACACCAACCTGGGCCACAACTCGATCCTGTACATGCTGGAAAGCCAGTTTGCTTACGTGCTCAATTGCTTGGACGCGTTGCAGCAGCAAGGCCTGCGCTATATGGACGTGAAGCCGCAGGTGCAACAACGCTTCAACCAGCATCTGCAGCAGGTGATCCGCCATTCGATCTGGGAGCAGGGTTGCACCAGTTGGTACAAGAATGCGGCCGGCAAGAACACCAACAACTGGCCGGGGTTCACCTTTACTTACCGCCAACAAACCCGTCACCTGGAGCTTGCCGACTATGACTGCAGCCGTTGAGTTCACCCCGCCGGCACTCAGCCAGCCGCTGTTGCGCGCTGTACTGCGCGGCGGTTTGCGCCTGCTGTTTCGCAGCCTGGTGCGTCCGCCCATGCCGATTGCGCTGCAGCGCGGGGTGTTGCGCTTGCTCACGGCCGCCACACCGACGCCCCGTGGGCTGAGTTTGACTCCAGGGCAGATCGGCGGCCGACCCTGCGAGTGGCATCGACCGCCAGAGGACAACGGGCGGGTGTTGTTGTACCTGCACGGCGGTGCGTACCTGATCGGCTCGCCGGCGACCCATCGCGGCATCAGCGCCACCCTGGCCAAGCTCGGCCAGCGGGCGGTCTGTGTTCTGGATTATCGTCTGGCGCCGGAGCATCCCTATCCGGCCGCCCTTGAGGATGCTGTGGCGGCCTACCGAGAACTATTGGCCATGGGCTATCGGGGCGAGCAAATTGTTATTGGCGGTGATTCGGCGGGCGGCAACCTGACCCTGGTCACGGCCCTGCGCCTACAGGAATTGGGGCTGCCTTTGCCGGTGGCGCTGGTGTGTTTCTCGCCAGTGACGGATTTCAGTTTCACCCATGTACACCAGCCGCCAGCGGGCGACCCCTTGCTTAACCCTGTCTGGATCAAGCAGGCCCTGGCGCTGTATTGCCCGGCAGGCCAGGACCCCAAGGCGCCTGGCTTGTCACCGCTGTTTGCCGATGTGCACGGGTTGCCGCCGCTGCTGATTCAGGTCGGCAGCGATGAGTTGCTGCTCAACGACAGCCTGCGCTTTGCCGAGCACGCCAAGGCCGCGGGCGTGGCGGTGCAGCTGGAAGTGTATCCGGGGCTTTGGCATGTGTTTCAGGCCCATGCCGGGATGCTCAATGCGGCCGACTTTGCCATGGCGCGGGTCGCCAGTTTTCTGCGGGCGCAGGGGGGCTAGATGGACAATATTCTGATCACCGGTGCGGCCTCGGGCATTGGTGCCGCGACGGCGCGGCTGTTCCATGGGCGTGGCTGGAAAGTGGGTTTGCTGGATATCAATCATGCCGCTTTGGCCAGCCTGGCTGCGGAGCTTGGCGGGGTGTGGCATGCAGAGCTGGATGTGGCCGATGCGGCAGCGGTGCAGGCGGCGCTAAAGGATTTTGCCGCTGAGCACGGTGGGCAGTTGCGGCTGTTGTTCAACTGCGCCGGAGTGCTGCGCTTCGGCCATTTCGAGAGCATCGAACTAGCCGAGCACGCGCGCATCTTGCAAATCAATGTGCTGGGTTTGCTGCAAATGACCCATGCGGCGTTCCCCTACCTCAAGGCCACCGCCAACGCCCAGGTGATCAACATGGGCTCGGCCTCGGGCTTGTATGGCACGCCGCACATGGCCAGCTACTCGGCGTCGAAGTTTGCTGTGCGCGGGTTGACCGAAGCCTTGGACCTGGAGTGGCGCCGCCATGGCATTCGCGTCGGCGATTTAATGCCGCCCTTTGTGCGCACGCCAATGGTCAGCAGCCAAGCCTTTGAGCCGCCAGCCCTGCGCCATCTAGGCGTCAACTTGCAGGCCGAACAGATTGCTGTCGCCGTTTGGCAGCAGTCCCAGGGGGCCGCGGTGCATCGGCCGATCAGCGGGCTGTTCAAGTTGATGTACTGGTCGGCCCAGCTGTCGCCGGCCTGGATAACGCGGGCCATCATGGGCTGGTTAAGCCGCGAAAAGTGACAAGTGGCCGGCGCTCGACTAAATGTTCAGCGTGGCCCTAGCGATAGGGCTACTCTCGCAGAGCAACACGGTGATTGATGTCTACTCAATGAGGGGTACCAATCTATGTCCATGAGCGCTTCGGAATCCAACAGCAGCAGTCTGTTACAGCGTATGAAGGAGGGCGGTTTCGATTTCGCTCGTATCCATGCCATCGAGTTCTACGCCATTTTTCCTGATGAGGAACGGGCCCGTCTGGTGGCGCAGAGTTTTCGCGGTGAGTCGTTGAATACCCAGATCAATCAGCGTTGCGAAGGCGTCTGGCACTTGCAAGTGAGCAAGGTGATGTACGCCAGCCATGCCGGCATTGATGATTTTGAGCAGGGCCTGGAAACCCTGGTGGTACCGCTTGGCGGGCGACTTGAGGGGTGGGGCGTGATCCAGGAGCATGCCCGTTTGTAGTTTTTAAGGTTATATGTCACGCAATCCCGCCAGCTGACCGCAATGGCAGCTGGCGGTGCAACATCCCCCGTTAATCTGCCCATCTCCTCGCTCGACCTTGCCTTGATCTTTGTCGCACACTGCGCGGCGGAGGGCACCATGAGCGATATTCTGATACTGACTCACACCGATCACTGCACCCCTGGCCATCTGGCCCAGGTCCTGCGTGCTCAGCAGCTTGACTACCAGGTGCTGCGGGTTGACCGTGGCGAGCTGGCAGGCGTCGATATCGACCGGCCTAAGGCCGTGGCAATCATGGGCGGCGCCATGAGCGTGAATGATCCGCTGTCCTGGCTGACGACGGAAGTCGAGGCCATCCAGCATTTTTTGCAGCGTGACATCCCGATGATCGGCCACTGCCTGGGC
>JAIERF010000235.1 GCA_019747075.1 Pseudomonadaceae bacterium | reverse complement strand
GCGATTGCAGCGAAACCATCTGGACCACCGACCTGTCCCACGAGTATGTGCGGATCAACGCCGAGTACCGCTCCTGAGTTCACCCTTGCCCGGCTGAGATAATCACGCATTCCCGTTAGGCATGCCTGCATGCTTAACGGGAATTGGCTTTTTTGCGCTGCGTCTTTTAGCTTCGTAGCCCATGGTCTTGTTGGTTAGCTCTGGAGCCTGTGCATGTCTCTGACCCTCGTTATCGGTAACAAGCGTTATTCCTCCTGGTCCTTGCGTGCGGCACTGGCGCTGGAACTGACCGAGGAGCCCTATGCCGAGGTGTTGATCCGTCTGCGTGAGGCCGATACCCGCGCGCGAATTCTGGCCTACTCACCGACGGGCAAGGTGCCGCTGCTGATCACTGAGGACGGCCCGATATGGGACTCCCTGGCGATTGCCGAGTACCTCGCCGAAACCTATCCGGAAGCTCATCTGTGGCCGCGTGGTGAGTATGCCCGCGCCCTGGCGCGCAGCATCTGTGCCGAGATGCACAGTGGTTTTGTCGCCTTGCGCACCCACCTGCCGATGGACCTGGCCCATGACCAGGCGCTTGCGGATACACCTGCCGAGGCCTTGGCCGATATTGAGCGGATCGTCGCGTTATGGAGCCTGTGCCGCACGCGTTTCGGCGCCGACGGCGCTTTTTTGTTCGGCCATGCCAGCATCGCCGATGCTTTTTTTGCTCCGGTGGCGGCGCGTTTGCGCAGCTATCGCGTGGAGTTGCCGCCGCTGGCGGCAGACTATGTTGCAACCATTTACCAGTGGCCGGCATTCCAGCGATGGTTGCAGGCGGCCCTTGAGGAGCCTTCGTGGTGAAGCGAGTACATGTAGCGGCGGCAGTGATTCGTCGTGCCGATGGCCACATCCTGCTGGCCAAGCGTGCCGATCAGCAACATCAGGGTGGATTGTGGGAGTTCCCCGGCGGCAAGGTGGAGGCGGGTGAAAGCGTGTCCACGGCCCTGCACCGCGAGCTGCAGGAGGAGTTGGGCATTGCCGTTACCGCCGCGCGGCCGCTGATCAAGGTGCAGCACGACTACCCGGACAAACAGGTGTTGCTGGATGTCTGGGACGTCAGCGGTTTTACCGGCGAGCCCCACGGCGCCGAAGGCCAGCCACTGGCCTGGGTCAGCCCGCGGCAATTGCCGGACTACGACTTCCCTGCGGCCAATCAGCCGATTGTGCGCGCCGCACGCCTGCCGACGCAGTACCTGATCACCCCGGACGAGTTGGAGCGCAAGGAATTGCTGCAGGGCATTCAGACCGCCGTTGCCAGCGGTGTGCGCCTGATTCAGTTGCGCGCGCCGAACATGTATAGCCCGGAGTACCGCGACCTGGCGGTGGACGTGGTGGGGTTGTGTGCTGGCAAGGCGCAAGTGATGCTCAAAGGTCCGCTGGAGTGGCTGGGGGATTTCCCAGCGGCCGGCTGGCATCTGACAGCTGAGCAGCTGCGTAAATATGCCGACAAGGGCCGCCCGTTTCCGGCGCAGCGCTGGCTGGCGGCATCCTGCCATAACGCCGAAGAGCTGGCTCTGGCCCGGCAGATGGGGGTGGACTTTGTCACCCTGTCGCCTGTGCAGCCGACCCAAAGCCATCCCGAGGCCGTGTCGTTGGGTTGGGGCGCGGCGGCGCAGTTGATCGACGGGCTCAACCTGCCGGTCTATCTGCTTGGCGGTGTGGGCGTCGGCGATACCGAGCGCGCCTGGCAACTGGGTGCCCAGGGCGTGGCCGGTATTCGCGCGTTTTGGCCGAGGTAGGAGTGGTTGAGACGCGCAGTGTCGATACCCATCGGTCTATTGCGGCGCATTTGATGGGTATCGCTATGTCCAACCCATTCTAGGGTTTAGGCGCCGCTTGCCAGAGAATTTCCTTGATCTGGGTGCGCTGGCCAATCAGGCGCGCCGCCACAAACAGCAGGTCGGAGAGGCGGTTTAGGTAGGCCAGGCTGCTGCCGCCCAAAGGCTCCACAGCATTCAGATGCTGGCAGCGGCGTTCGGCGCTGCGCGCCAGGCTGCGGCACAGATGGGCCTGGGCCGCCAGGCGCGAACCGCCGGGCAAGATGAAATTTTGCAGCGGCCCCAGCTCCTCATTCCAGCTATCAATGGCCGCTTCCAAACGCCCGATTTCGGCTTGGTCGAGGGCTTGATATTCCGGCATCGCTAATTCGCCGCCAAGGTCAAACAGGCGGTGCTGGCAGGGGCTGAGGGCGTCAATCACTTCACTTAGGCCTGGGTGCGTGGTGGCCTGCTCAGCCAGGTCGGCGAGCAGCAAACCAAGCTGACTGTTGAGGCTGTCGACCTCACCCATGGCCTCCACCCGGGGGTGGTCTTTGGTCACGCGGCGGCCATCGGCCAGGCCGGTTTCGCCGTTGTCGCCGGTGCGGGTATATATCTTCGAAAGGCGGTAGCCCATGACTCAGGTTCCTTGTTCGGCAATGGTTTGCTGCAAGGGCAGACGCAGAGTGAAGCAGGTGCCTGCGCCATGCGAGGACTGCGCTTCCATCTGCCCTTTGTGATTGTTGGTGATGATGAAGTAAGCCACCGACAGACCCAGGCCGGTGCCCTGGCCGATTTCCTTGGTGGTAAAGAAGGGTTCGAAGATGCGCTTGCACACCTGCTCGGGCATGCCGATGCCGTTGTCCTCGACCTGAATTTCAGCCCAGGGCGGATTGAGGCGGGTGCGCAGGGTGATGCGTCCTGGCTCGTCGTCACGTTCGCGCAAGTGTATGGCTTGGGCAGCATTTTTCAGCAAGTTGAGCAGCACCTGCTCCAGTTCGTTGGCGGTAACCGGCACAGGGCCGAGCTGCGGGTCGAACTCGCGAACAATAGTCAGGCCTTTGAAGTCGAAGCTTTCGGTGAGGTCGAAGTCGTTGCCGGCGATTTCCACCGCCTGGTCGATCAGGCCGGTCAGCTCGCAGGGCATCAGGGTGCGACTGCTGAGGCGGCTGAAGCTGAGCATATGGCTGACGATCTTGGCGGCGCGGGTGCCGGCCTGTTGAATGCCGTCGAGCAACTGCGGGATCTCGCGCAACTCCAGATAATGCTGCACGGCTGCCAACTCCACCTGAGCGGTTTGGGCCTGTTCAAGGTTTTTTGCCAACTCCGGCGACAGGCGCCGGCGGATGTTCTGCACGTTATGCAGGATGGCGCCGAGGGGATTGTTGATCTCGTGGGCCATGCCGGCCGCCAGGCCGCCGACCGAGAGCATTTTTTCCGACTGCACCATCAGCTCTTCCATGGCCAGGCGCTGGCTGATGTCGTCGATGCGGATCACCACGCCGCGGCCACTGACGCCCACCAAGGGGTAGAACGTCAGGGCGTAATGGCGGGGTGATTCTTCCTTGATCCAGGTGACCCGTTCAATCTTCTCGACCGTGTGGCGCTCGGCGGTGCGGCGCAACAGGCCGAGAAACGGTTTGAGCGGCGGGAAGGCGAGAAACACGGGTTGGTTCAAGGCTTCATGCAGACGCGTGCCGGAGAGCAGGCTGGCCTCCTGGTTCCATTGGGTGACATAGAGCTGCTCATCCAGGGCGATCAGGGCCGAGGGCATGGAGTCGATGATGCTGTTGAGGTAGTTCTGGAAGCCGGTGAGCTTTTTCTCGATCTTATTGCGGACCTGTACCTCCATCTCCAGTTTGCGGTTGGAGTGGCGGGTCTCCTTGGTCAGCTGGCGGGCTTGCTCGCTGGCAACCTGGGCCTCGTCGCGGGCGCGCTTGAGTTCCTGTTCGCGGGCTTCCATGCGGCTGAGCATGGTGTTGAAGGCTTCGGCCAGGCTGCCGAGTTCATCGTTGTTGCCGCGGCGGGCGCGCAGGGCGTAGTTCTCTTCACGGGTTACCTGGCGCGACAGTTCTTCCAGGCGGCGGATTGGCCGTGTGACCAGGCGCTTGATCTGGCGTGCCACCACCATCCACAGCAGAAGGCTGAAGCCCAGAATCACCACGCTGGCGGTCAGAATGCCTTGATAGAAGCCCTCCGACAGCTGACTGGAGGCAACCAGCAGCAAGTGGCCGGGGGCTTGGTCCGGTTGCGGCAGGGCGATCAGTTTCGAGGCGCGAAAGTCATCGTGGCGCCATTCATTTAGGTGTTCGGCGCGCTCTGGCAGCTGCAGTTTTTCACCGCGGGGTAATTGCGCCAGGCGCTGGCCGTCGCTGCCGTAGAGGGCGGCCGCGCGGACGGTGCTGAAGCTCTCCAGCGTGTCCAGCAGGGCAGCGGCTTTGCCGGGGGAGGTCAGGGCTTCGCGGCTCAGGGCCGGGGTGGCGATCAGGCGGCCGAGGCTGTGCAGGGCCTGCGGTGCGGTATTTTCTCGGGAGATCCAGTAGGCCGCACTGATGAATGCCAGGTTGGCCACCAGTAGCACGGTGGCCAGCAGTACCAGCAGGGCGGCCAGCAGTTTCTGGCTGACCGTGAGGTTTTCGAGGCGCTGGCGCAGGGACATGGCAAGCCTGTCGGCAGGGAGTGTGAGCTGGGCAGGGTAGCGCGCTGGCTAGGTGGTGGGCAAACCGCGTGCACTCAGGTGGGCGCGCAGACGCCGTTGCACAGCCAGTAGATGTGGTACGGGCTGCTGCTGGCGCTGTGCCGCGTTGCAGGCGTAGTCCAGCAGGTAAGAAATCTCGGTACGCCGACCGGCTGCTACGTCCTGGTACATGGAGGAATAGTTGGCGGCGGTGGCTTCAATCACCCGTTGCACCTCAGTGTGCAGATCGCTGGCTGCGCTGGGTTGGCCGCAGATGTGCAGTAACGCACTGAGCTCGGTGCAGAGCGCAGAAACTTCATCCGCCTGTTGGCTAAGGTCGCCGTTGCGGCAGTTGTGCAGCACCGTCAGCGGGTTGATCGCGCAGTTGAGGGCCAGCTTGCGCCACAGTTTGGCGCTGATGTCATCGGTCCACTGATGGGGAATGCCCGCAGCCGTGAGTTGTTCCAGCCACAGTGGCGGGCTGGCCTGCAATGGATCGCCTAGCCAGGTGCTGCCTTGGCCGGCGAAGGTGACGCTGAAGTCATCGCTGCGATAGGCGCCTTCGGTGCTGGAGGCGAGAATGCAGCGTGTTCGAGGAACGCGCGCAGCCACGGCTTCTTGGCTGCCCAGGCCGTTCTGCAGCAGGATCAGCTCGGCACCAGGGCTCAGGCGCGGCGCCAGGCGGGCGACGGCCTCTTCGGCGTCATAGGCTTTGCAGGCCACGAGCAGGCGCCGGATGGGTGTGTGCGCGTCGAGGTTTTCTGCGCTCAGTGGATAGAGGTTACTCTGCTGCGCTTCCACTAGGGTCAGGCCGCCGGCTTGATGGTAGGCGGCCAGGCGGGCTGGGTTGCGCAGGATCAGGCGAACCGGTAGCCCTGCTCGGGCTAGGCGCGTGGCCCACAGGCTGCCGAGGCTGCCGGCACCGAGCACATGCCAGGTCACGACCTTATTGGGCCTTGGGCAAGCGCACGGCGTTGATGCGGCCGCTGCTGCAGGCGTCGGGCAGCAGGAGGCTGGCGCGCTCCAGCAGCGTTTGCGGAGTGGTCGGCAGCGATTGGGCGTCGAGCCCGACCAGACTAATGCCGGCCTTGAGGGAGATAAAACCTTCGCTGGTTTTGAATGCCTTGAGGTTCAGGCCTTCATGCAGGCGGCGGAAGCTGGTGGGCGAGCACTCCTGCAGGTCGGTGAGCAGGGTCAGCAGGCCGAAGTGGCTGTCATCCAGGCGGGTCAGCACATCCAGCGGGCGGACGTGCTGCTGCAGGCGGCGGGCGACGCTGCGTAGCAATTCATTGTAAAACGCGTCGCCATGTTGCTCGCGGAGTGGCTGCACGTCGTCCAAACCGATTAACAGGTAGCACAGTGCGCCGCCGCGTGACTCCAGCTGACGCAGGCTGTCGAGCATCTTCTGGTGCAGGTAACGGCTATTGCCCAGGCCAGTCAGCGGGTCGACCAGGTTGCGCTCTTCCAGGCTGTTGATGTTCTGGGTCAGCAGATGATTTTCCTGCAGCAGGCGCTGCAGCGTGTTGCACAGACGGTCGGCGGCGTACACCCGCGGCACCAGTTGTTCGTGCATGGCGGCTTTATTGATGAAGTCATCGACGCCGCGTTCGAATGCCTCGCCAAGGACGTTTTCACCCTCGCGCCCTGTGAGCAGCATGATGTAAGTGTAGTGATGGGTTGTCTCGTCCAGCTGGCGCACCCGGCTGGTCAATTCCAGGCCGTCGATCTCTGGCATCATCCAGTCGGCCAGCAGCACGCTGGCAGGTCGTTCTTCAAGCAGCTTGAGGCCGTCCAGGGCGCTGCTGGCGAAGCGCACGTCGAGGTAGCCCGCTAAGGTCAGGGCGCGGCCAATAATGGCGCTGGAAAACTTGGTGTCGTCCACCACCAGGATGCTGAGATGGGGGTTGGGCATTTGGGCAGGCTCATAAGAAGGACGATAAGTGCCGGTACATAGCCAGGCGGTCTGTTGCTGAATGGTTATAATAATGCCGCATTTTTGCTGCCAAGGCGCCTTCCTTCCGTGCTGTTGCTTGCGCCTTTTATCTGGTCCTTTTATCTGGAGAAATCCCATGCCCTCGTTCGACGTGGTGTCCGAGCTGGACAAACACGAAGTCACCAATGCCCTCGAAAACGCCAGCAAGGAACTGGAGCGTCGTTTCGACCTGCGTGGCAAAGGCAGTTTTGAAGTCAAAGACCTGACCGTGAACATGACCGGTGATGCCGATTTCATTCTCGAACAGATGAAGCCGATCCTCGAGCAGTCACTGGTCAAACGTAAAATCGACGTGCAGTGCCTGGAGTACAAAGACGCTTATGCTTCCGGCAAAGTGATGAAGCAGGAAGCGACGTTGCGCGAAGGTATCGACAAGGAGTTGGCGAAGAAAATCGTCGCCCATGTCAAAGAGGCCAAGTTGAAAGTGCAGGCTGCCATCCAAGGCGAACAGGTGCGTATTACCGGCAAGAAGCGTGACGATCTGCAGGAAGCCATTGCTGCCCTGCGCGCACGCGATTTTGGTATGCCGCTGCAGTTCAACAACTTCCGCGATTAAGTCCTAGCGGGCTCGGTTCAAGTGGGCGGGCCTGCTGGTAATTGCTCCGGGCGTGCAGTGTTCTGCATGCCCGCGCGGGCTTTAGTCATTGGCGAATGTGTTTGCCGGCTGCGTTTATATAACGCAGCCGCTATCTGGCCAGGCGCGCGGATGCTCGCAGCATTGTTGCAGCGTATTCATCCATCAGTATTTGCCGGCGATATAACTGATAAAGCTCAAGCTTGATCAGTTATTCGGACAGTCGTGCTTTTTCAATTTTTTCCAGCTCTTGCTGAAAAGCCTGATCAAGTAGGCTGGCCTTCTTACGCCAAGGCTTACGCTCGGGATCCGGTTGAGCGGCGTAGGTAACAACTTCCCCGCCGTATACGTCCTTGTAACGTTGCGCCTGGCGCTCAAGTTCTGCGCGCAGTTCGTCTTTCGTCACGTGGTTTTCCGTTGCTGATGATAGGCAGATGACAACGCAAGGCTTGCTGCCTTGCTGCTACGGTCACTGCGGGTTAAGTCTGTTGCGGTGGTTATTGTAAAGTCCGTCCTGCAAGAAAGAATAGCGCTGTTTACGCAATTGCTCACGTTATGTGGCTGTCTTGCTTGCGTTTGGGAGATAAATATACCGGTGTAACTGTTATTCGCTGCTGGTGTATTGGCGCCAGCAGGTAATTGTCGTCTTGCAGTTACATGCAATAAAAAGAAAAGCCCCTGGAAAAGGGGCTTTGCCTGTCACGCTTATGACTTAAACGTTGAAGCGGAAGTGCATCACGTCGCCGTCTTTAACGATGTATTCCTTGCCTTCCAGGCGCCATTTGCCCGCTTCTTTGGCGCCGGCTTCGCCCTTGTATTGAATGAAGTCGTCGTAGGCGATGACTTCAGCGCGGATAAAGCCTTTTTCGAAGTCGGTGTGGATCACAGCGGCCGATTGCGGGGCAGTAGCGCCAACCTTGATGGTCCAGGCGCGAACTTCTTTAACCCCAGCGGTGAAGTAAGTCTGCAGATTGAGCAGCTCATAGCCGGCGCGAATCACGCGGTTGAGGCCGGGTTCTTCAAGACCCAGGGCTTCGAGAAACATGTCTTTCTCTTCGCCATCATCCAGTTCGGCGATTTCGGCTTCGATCTTGTTGCAGACAGGCACTACTGGCGCGCCCTCAGCGTCGGCGATGGCTTGCACCACGTCGAGCAGTGGGTTGTTCTCGAAACCGTCTTCAGCGACGTTGGCGATATACATGACTGGCTTGCTGGTGAGCAGGTGGAAGCCGCGAATCAGTTGCTTCTCATCGTCGCCCAGGGTCTTGAGCAGGGTGCGCGCCGGCTTGCCTTCGCTGAAATGCGGGATCAGCAGTTCCAGCAGGGCCTTTTGGGCCACGGCGTCTTTGTCGCCGCCTTTGGCGTTGCGGGTGACTTTCTGCAGTTGTTTTTCGCAGCTGTCGAGGTCGGCGAAGATCAGTTCGAGGTCAATGATCTCGATGTCGCGCTTAGGGTCGACACTGTTGGCGACGTGAATGACGTTGTCATCCTTGAAGCAGCGCACCACATGGGCGATGGCGTCGGTTTCGCGGATGTTGGCGAGAAACTTGTTGCCCAGGCCTTCGCCCTTCGACGCGCCTTCTACCAAGCCGGCGATATCGACGAACTCCATGGTGGTCGGCAGCACGCGCTCCGGCTTGACGATTTCAGCCAGTGCATCCAAGCGCGGGTCGGGCATTGGCACGATGCCGCTGTTGGGTTCGATGGTGCAGAACGGGAAGTTCTCGGCCGCGATCCCGGATTTGGTGAGGGCGTTGAACAGGGTGGACTTGCCGACGTTGGGCAGGCCGACGATGCCGCAGTTGAATCCCATGATGTATCCCTCGCGGAAGGCGGTAGAAAGAATTAAGAGGTGGCTTTCTGGCTGTGCAGTTTGTGCATGGCCTTGCTCCAGTCGCCGGCGAGAATCTCCGGCAGTACGCCAAGGGCAAAGTCGATGCTGGTATCCAAGAGGTCCTGTTCGCTGCGCGGAGCGCGGCCGAGAACGTACCCGGAAACCATGCTGCTGTGCCCTGGGTGGCCAATGCCCAAACGCAGGCGGTAGAAGTTATTCTGATTGCCGAGTTGCGCAATAATGTCACGCAGCCCGTTATGCCCGCCGTGCCCGCCGCCCTGTTTGAGCTTGGCGACGCCCGGTAGCATGTCGAGTTCGTCGTGAGCCACCAATATGGCTTCCGGGGCAATCCGGAAGAAGTTCGCCAGCGCGGCAACTGCCTGGCCGCTGCGATTCATAAAGGTGGTCGGGATCAGCAGACGAACATCGTGGCCCTGGTGGCTGAACTTGCCCACACGGCCGAAATATTTGCGCTCAGCGCTGAGGTTGACGCCCTGGCTGCTGGCCAGGCGCTCAACAAAAAGGGCTCCCGCGTTATGCCGCGTCTGTTCGTATTCAGTGCCTGGATTACCCAGGCCGACGATCAGTTGGACGGCAGTCACGACGGGAGCCCTTCTTTAGGCCGACGAGTAAATTACTCGGCGTCTTTTGCTACGCGCGAAGCGTGGATGTTGGCGATCGGCAGGTCTTTGCCGTGAGCCAGTGCAACCAGTTCAACGCCAGCTGGCAGAACCAGGTCAGACATGTGCAGAATCTGGCCGACTTCTACGTTAGCCATGTCGACGTTGATGAATTCCGGCAGGTCTTTCGGCAGGCAGGAAACTTCAACTTCTACAGCGCTGTGGGACACTTCGCCGCCTTGCTGCTTCACGCCAACCGAAGTTTCTTGGTTGAGGAAGTGCAGGGGTACGTGAGCGGTCAGCTTCTGGCCGGCTACGACGCGAACGAAGTCAGCGTGCAGCACGTGGCCTTTGGCCGGGTGGCGCTGCAGGGCTTTGATCACAACGGTTTCTACCGCGCCATCAACAGTCAGGGCGATAACGTGGCTGTAGGCAGCTTCGTTTTCCAGCAGCTTGGCGACTTCTTTAGCCAGCAGGCTGATGGAAACAGGGGCCTTGTCGCCGCCGTAGATTACGGCAGGAACTTGGCTGGCGAGACGACGCAGGCGGCGGCTCGCACCTTTCCCCAGGTCGGAACGCGCTTCAGCATTCAGAGTGAATTCAACAGTCATGGTGTTTCTCCAGATAACAACAACGCCCGTATCGCTTGCGACCGGCGCTCGGGCGGTTGGGCAAAAAGCCCCGCACTAGGCGGGGCGCTTTTCGTTCGGCGGTGCAGGCTGAAGACGCGAGGTCTTAGCGGAACATGGCGCTGATCGATTCTTCATTGCTGATGCGGCGGACCGCTTCAGCGACTATCGGGGCGATATCCAGTTGGCGGATACGACCACAAGCTTGTGCCGCGGCAGACAGTGGAATGGTGTTGGTCACCACCAGCTCGTCCAGCACGGATTTTTCAATGTTCTCAATCGCGCGACCCGACAGCACTGGGTGGGTGCAGTAGGCAATGACCTTGGCTGCGCCATGGTCCTTGAGGGCCTTGGCAGCGTGGCCGAGGGTGCCGGCGGTATCGACCATGTCGTCGACCAGTACGCAGGTACGGCCTTCAACGTCGCCGATGATATGCATCACTTCCGACTGGTTAGCCTTGGGGCGACGCTTGTCGATGATCGCCAGATCAACACCGAGGGTCTTGGCCACGGCACGGGCGCGCACTACGCCGCCAATGTCGGGGGAGACAATCATCAGGTTTTCGAAGCGTTGATCGACGATGTCATCCACCAGAACCGGGGAGCCGTAGATGTTATCTACCGGAATATCGAAGAAACCCTGAATTTGGTCGGCATGCAGATCGACGGTAAGAACCCGGTCGATGCCCACTACAGTCAGCATGTCAGCCACCACTTTGGCGCTGATGGCTACCCGAGCAGAACGCGGACGGCGATCCTGGCGGGCGTAACCGAAGTAGGGGATTACCGCAGTGATGCGGGATGCCGAGGAGCGGCGGAAGGCGTCTGCCATTACCACCAGTTCCATCAGGTTATCGTTGGTTGGCGCGCACGTCGGTTGAATCAGGAATACGTCCTTACCACGAACGTTTTCGTTGATTTCGGCGCTGATCTCGCCATCGGAGAACTTGCCTACAGAGGCGTCACCGAGGGGGATATGCAGCTGACGTACAACACGCCGAGCCAGATCGGGGTTAGCGTTCCCCGTAAAGACCATCATCTTGGACACGCGCAGTACCTGTCGGCTGAGGGTAACCTGGATGAGTAAAGAATATGGCAGGGGCGGCTGGATTCGAACCAACGCATGGCAGGATCAAAACCTGCTGCCTTACCGCTTGGCGACGCCCCTGTATCCTGTGTAACCAAATGCTTTAAGTTGTGTATCCGCTCCAGGACGGAATGGCAGGGGCGGCTGGATTCGAACCAACGCATGGCAGGATCAAAACCTGCTGCCTTACCGCTTGGCGACGCCCCTATCCGTTTTAACTCTCGAACTACATCTACTTCCCTGCCAGTTCTGTCAGCTTGCGATGCAACATCGAAACGTTGCGACCCTGAGCTACAAAGCACGGCAAAGTGGCTGGAAGTTGGCGGGCGACTTTATCAGCATCGTCCTGGTTTGGGAAGCTCCCAAACACACAAGCTCCAGTGCCGGTCAATCTTGCAGGAACAAATTTGTTCAACAAGATCAAAGCGTTATCGACTTCTGCATAACGCTTCTGAACCACCGGCTGACAGTCATTACGACCGCCCCCCTCAAGAAGGCTGCGAAGTTTATTGGCCGGCGTATCCCGTGTCAACTCGGGGTCGGAGAAAACTTCTGCTGTGCTGACAAGCACTTGCGGAATTGCCACGAGAAACCAGGGCTCCTCAAGCTCAACGGCGGTGAGTTTTTCCCCGACACCTTCGGCAAATGCAGCGTGGCCGCGAACGAACACCGGCACGTCGGCGCCCAGGCCCAGGCCCAGTGCCGCCAGGCGATCTTCATCCCAGTCCAGTTGCCAGAGGTGATTGAGACCGAGCAGGGTGGTGGCGGCATCCGAGCTGCCGCCGCCGAGACCGCCACCCATGGGCAGGCGCTTGTCCAGCCAGATGTCGGCGCCCAGCGTGCAGCCACTGGCGTGTTGCAGCTGACGGGCGGCTTTAACAATCAGGTTGCTGTCGTGGGGGACGTCGCTCAGTTCGTCGTGCAGACAGATCTGACCGTCACTGCGCAGGGCAAAGCTGAGTTCATCGCCATGCTCAAGAAACTGAAACAGGGTTTGCAGTTCGTGGTAACCATCGGCGCGGCGACCGAGGATGTGCAGCATCAGGTTGAGCTTGGCCGGGGCTGGCAGGGTCAGGCGGGCAGGCATCTCACTGGCCCAGCTGGCGCGGTTGCCAGTCCTTTATCACCAGGGTGATGTCGAGGTTGGCGCCATGCAACTTCATGCGCTCGGGCAGCCAGTAGCCGTTTTGTTGCACGTAGCTGAGGTATTCAACCTGCCAGTCGTCCTGTTCCAGTTTGGCCAGGCGGCTTTCGCTGTCGAGGGTCAGGCGGCTCTTGCTGTCTTCGGCCGGTAAGCCGCGAATCCACCAGAACAGGTGAGCCACTGGCAGGCTCCAGCCCAGTTGTTGTTGCAGCAAGGCTTCGGCGGACTCAGCTTGAAACTGCCCTTGATTGGCTGCGTCGAGGCTGACGGCGCCTGGGCGGCCAGTCAGGCGTGCAGCGCCTCGGCCCATGGGGCCGGCCAGGCGGATGTCGAAATAGTCCTGGCGCTGCAGCCAGAACAGGGTGGCGCTGCCGGACTCGCGCGGTGAGCGAATGCCCACCTTGCCACTGATTTGCCAGCCATTGAGCTGGCCGGCCTGGGCTTTGTGGGTTTGCCATTGGGCTGGGTTGCCCTGGCCGCTGAGGGTTTCGTGGGACGTCAGGCCGGCGCAGCCGCTGAGCAGCGCCAGGCAGCCAATGGCAATCAGGTGGCGTAGGTGCATGTTAAAGGGTCTCGGCGCCGGTCAGGCGTAACAGGGTGCTGCGCAGGATCGGGCTGTCAGGGTCGTTGGCCAGGGCCGCGGCCCAGACCTTGCGCGCTTCACGTTGCTTGCCGTTGGCCCACAGTACTTCGCCCAGGTGGGCGGCCACCTCAGCGTCGGGGAAGCTTTCTAGGGCCTGGCGCAGTAGGTGTTCGGCAACATCTAGCTGGCCTTGGCGGAAGTTCACCCAGCCGAGGCTGTCGAGCACGGCGGGGTCTTCGGGATTGAGCTTGTGGGCCTGCTCGATCAGTGCGCGTGCTTCGCTGTAGCGCGTGGTGCGGTCTGCCAGGGTGTAGCCGAGGGCGTTGAGGGCCATGGCGTTTTCTGGCTCGCGGGCGAGAATGCTGCGCAGATCTGCTTCTAGTTGGGCCAGGTCGTTGCGTTTTTCCGCCAGCATGGCGCGGGTGTAGAGCAGGTTGAGGTCATCTGGGTACTGCAGCAGCGCTTGCTCGGCGATGGCCCAGGCGCGGTCGATATGCTGATGCTTGGCCAGTGCCTCGGTTTCGATCAGGTACAGCTGGATGGCGTAGTCAGGCTGCTCGTCGCGGGCTTTGCTCAGGCGGTTGCTGGCTTGCTCGACGCGTTTGGCGCTGAGTAGCAGCTCGGTCTGGCGCATCTGTGCTGTCAGATAGTCGGTGCCGGGGCCGACCTGGGCGTATTCGCTCAGGGCTCTGTCGGGTTCGTTGCGCTCTTCATAAGCGCGGCCGAGGTTGAAGTGGGCGGCGTCCACGTGGGCGTTGCGGCCGATCAGCTCTTCGAAATAGGCAGACGCGGCCAGCCAGTCCTGGTTTTCCATGCAGACCAAGGCGAGGGACAGGCGCAGGTCGTCGTCCTCGGGGAACTGCTGTACCAGGCTGGCGAATTCGGCGCGAGCGTCGTCCATGCGCTCCTGATCGACCAGCAGGCGGGCGTAAGTCAGGCGCAGGCGTTTCTCGTCGGGATGGAGGCGAATGCCGTCTTCCAGCAATGGCACGGCTTCGTCCGCCCGTTGCAGGGTTTGCAGCAGGCGCACGCGCAGCAGCAGTGGGGTGATCTCCTGGCTGCTGGCGTTGTGCTCTTCCAGCAGTTGCAGGGCAGTTTCGGGTTTGCCGTCCTGTTGCAGCAACAGGGCTTTGCCGAACAGCAGTTGGCCGTTTTCCGGGTATTTCAGCAGCAGGCGGTCAAAGCTGTGCAACAGGCCGTTGCGCGTGTCGGGGTCGGTTTCTGCCGCAGACAGAGCGAGGAAGTCGAAGTGCGTATCACCCTGGGCTTGCAGGACGGTTTCCATGACCTGCATGGCGCGTTCGTATTGACCGGCGCGGGCCAACTGAATGGCTGTGGCGCGCTGGGCATCAAGGTTGTTCGGGGCGTTCTTGGCCCAGATTTGCGCGGTTTCCAGGGCGGCCTGTTCGGCGCCCAGGTATTCGGCAATGCGAAAGGCGCGCTCGGCAACACCAGCATCCTGGGTGGCGTTGGCTTGCTCCACATAGTTGCTCAGGGCCAGGTCGTAGCGGTTGCGCTGGCCGGCCAGTTCGGCGCTGAGCAGGGCGAACAGGCTGTCTTCGCTGAACGAGCGGTACACCTTGGGTTTGCTTGGCGCGGCCGGCACGTCGACAACCGCAGGCGTCGGCGCTGGCGAGGTGGAGTGCAAAGTTTGGCAGCCGCCCAGTAATGTCAGAGCGGCCAGCAATGCAAAAGATCTATTCATGGGCGGGAAATACGACTTGCTTGCGGTTCCGGCATCATGCCACAAGCCTTTCGGCAAGCCCATGGGGCCTGACTCTGTCTATCGTACGGTGTGGTCTTACTGCTGACAAAACAGCGCAGTGGTTGTTCTCGCTCGGGTGAAGTAGGACAATCGGCCGTTTTCCGACACTGTCAGCGACTTTGCATGGCCTTTCTTGCTCTTGGTATCAATCATAAAACCGCGTCGGTGGCCGTGCGCGAGCGCGTGGCTTTTACCCCGGAACAATTGGTTGAGGCACTGCAACAGCTGTGCACGCTGACCAGTAGCCGTGAAGCGGCGATTCTCTCCACCTGCAACCGCAGCGAGCTGTATATCGAGCAGGAGGCGCTCGAGGTCGAGCAGGTGTTGCGTTGGCTGGCCAACTATCACCAATTAAGTCTCGATGAGCTGCGTGCCTGTGCCTATGTGCATCAGGATGACAGCGCAGTGCGGCACATGATGCGCGTGGCCTCCGGCCTCGATTCCATGGTGCTGGGCGAGCCGCAGATCTTCGGTCAGTTGAAGTCGGCCTACGCCGTGGCGCGTGAGGCGGGCACCATTGGTCCGCTGCTGGGGCGTCTGTTTCAGGCCACCTTTAGCACGGCCAAGCAGGTGCGCACTGATACGGCCATTGGCGAAAATCCGGTGTCTGTGGCCTTTGCCGCGGTCAGCCTGGCCAAGCAGATCTTCAGCGACCTGCACCGCAGTCAGGCGCTGTTGATCGGCGCCGGCGAGACCATCAGCCTGGTGGCGCGCCATCTGCACGATCAGGGCGTCAAACGCATTGTGGTCGCCAACCGCACCCTGGAGCGCGCCAGCCAACTGGCCGAGCAGTTCGGCGCCCATGCGGTGCTGCTCTCGGAAATTCCCAACGAGCTGGTCAACAGCGACATCGTTATCAGTTCCACCGCCAGCCAACTGCCGATTCTTGGCAAGGGCGCGGTGGAGCGGGCGCTGAAACTGCGTAAGCACAAGCCGATCTTTATGGTCGACATCGCTGTGCCGCGGGATATTGAGCCGGAAGTCGGCGAGCTGGACGACATCTACCTGTACAGCGTCGATGACCTGCATGAAGTTATTGAGGAAAACCTCAAGACTCGCCAGGGCGCCGCGCAGGTGGCTGAAGACCTGGTGCTGGTCGGTGCCGAAGATTTCATGCTGCGTCTGCGCGAGCTGGCGGCGGTCGACGTACTCAAATCCTACCGTCAGCAGGCCGAGCGCCTGCGTGACGATGAGCTGGCCAAGGCCCAGCGTTTGCTGGCCAACGGGACTTCAGCTGAAGAAGTGCTGCTGCAACTGGCCCGCGGGCTGACCAACAAATTGCTGCATGCGCCCAGCGTGCAACTAAAGAAAATGTCCGCTGCCGGCCGCCTGGATGCGCTGGCCATGGCCCAGGAACTTTTTGCCCTCAACGAGGGCGCGGATAAGAACTCGCAATGAAAGCGTCACTGCTGAACAAACTGGACGCGCTCCAGGACCGTTTCGAAGAACTCACTGCCTTGCTCGGCGATGCCGAGGTGATCAGCAACCAGAACCACTTCCGCGCCTATTCCAAGGAATACGCCGAAGTGGAGCCGGTGGTCAGTGCCTACCGGCAACTGCGCAAAGTGCAGGGCGATCTTGAAGGCGCCCAGGCGCTGCTCAAGGACAGCGACCCGGACATGCGCGAAATGGCCGAGGACGAAGTCGCCGAGGCCAAGCTGCAGCTGGTGGAGCTAGAAGCCAACCTGCAGCGCATGCTGCTGCCCAAGGATCCCAGTGACGGGCGCAACGTGTTCCTGGAAATCCGCGCAGGCACCGGCGGTGACGAAGCGGCAATTTTCTCCGGCGACCTGTTCCGCATGTACTCGCGCTATGCCGAGCGGCGTGGCTGGCGGGTCGAGGTGCTGTCGGCCAACGAAGGCGAGCATGGCGGCTACAAGGAAGTCATCGCCCGCGTCGAAGGCGACAACGTCTATGGCAAACTCAAGTTCGAGTCCGGCGCGCACCGCGTGCAGCGCGTGCCGGAAACCGAATCTCAGGGGCGGATCCACACCTCGGCGTGCACCGTGGCGGTGTTGCCCGAGCCGGATGAACAGGCCGAAATCGACATCAATCCGGCCGACCTGCGTGTCGACACCTACCGCTCTTCGGGCGCCGGTGGTCAGCACGTCAACACCACCGATTCGGCGATCCGCATCACTCACATTCCCACCGGTACCGTGGTCGAATGTCAGGAAGAGCGCTCCCAGCACAAGAACCGCGCACGGGCCATGGCCTGGTTGGCGGCCAAGTTGCAGGATCAGCAAGAGGCGGCGGCGCACAAGGAAATCTCCGACACGCGCAAACTGTTGGTCGGCTCCGGCGACCGCTCCGAACGCATCCGTACCTACAATTTCCCCCAGGGCCGGGTGACCGATCACCGCATCAACCTGACCCTGTATTCACTCAATGAAGTGATTGTGGGTGGCGTTGAGGCGATCATTGAACCGCTGCTGGCCGAGTATCAGGCTGACCAGTTGGCGGCCCTGGGCGACTGATTGGCCTCCTGCCTACGGGGCAAGGCCCTGTAGGCGCCAGCTTGCTGGCGATGTTTTTGCGCGTTGATCGCCAGCAAGCTGGCTCCTACAAAAAAGGCGCTGCACCATGGCCACCATTCAGTCTCTGTTGAATTCTGTCGAGTTGCCCGACTCACCCACCCCGCGCCTGGACGCCGAGTTGCTGCTCGCCCAGGCCCTAGGTAAGTCCCGTGGCTACCTGCATACCTGGCCGGAGCGTGAGTTAGAGGCGTCGCAGCTTGAGTGTTATCAGGCGGCGCTGGCGCGGCGGCGGAGCGGCGAGCCGGTGGCCTATATTCTCGGTCGCCAGGGCTTTTGGAGCCTGGATCTGGATGTTGCCAGTCATACCTTAATCCCGCGTCCCGACACCGAATTGCTGGTGGAAACCGCCCTGGCCCTGCTGCCTGCCACGCCGCTGCAAGTGCTCGACCTCGGCACCGGCACGGGCGCCATTGCCCTGGCGTTGGCCTGCGAGCGTCCGGCCTGGCAAGTGACCGGTGTCGATCGCGTGCCCGAGGCCGTGGCGCTGGCTCAGGGCAATGGCATACGACTGCAGCTGGCCAATGCCCGCTTTGCCGAGAGTTGTTGGTTCTCTGCACTGGCCGGGCAGCGCTTTCAATTGATCGTCAGCAACCCACCCTATATCGCCGCCGCCGACCCGCACCTGAGTCAGGGCGATGTGCGCTTCGAGCCTAGCAGCGCACTGGTGGCGGGAATTGATGGTCTGGACGACATCCGCTTGATCATCGAACAGGCTCCAGAACATTTGCTGGCCGGTGGCTGGCTGTTGCTGGAACACGGTTTCGACCAGGCCGAGGCCGTGCGCGAGCTGCTCGTGCAGCGTGGCTTTGCGACTGTGGAAAGTCGTCGCGACCTGGGCGGCCATCAACGTATTTCCCTGGGGCAGTGGCCGCTATGAATCAGCATCTCAGCGATGAAGAACTGTTGCGCTACAGCCGACAGATCCTGCTGGCACACGTGGATATCGACGGCCAGCTGAAGTTGAAAAACAGCCGGGTGCTGATTGTTGGCCTCGGTGGTCTGGGTTCGCCGGTGGCGCTGTACCTGGCTGCCGCCGGGGTCGGCGAGTTGCACCTGGCGGATTTTGACCGCGTTGATCTGAGCAACCTGCAGCGGCAGATCGCCCACGACACCAGCAGCCTCGGCCAGCCCAAGGTTGAGTCGGCCGCCAAGCGTCTGCGCGCCATTAACCCGGCCATCCAACTGCAACTTTACCCAGCCGGACTGGATGCCGACTCGCTGAGCGCAGCGGTGGCGGGTGTCGATCTGGTGTTGGATTGCTCGGACAACTTCGGCACCCGCGAGGCGGTCAACGCTGCTTGTGTGGCCGCCGGCAAACCGCTGGTCAGCGGCGCGGCGATTCGCCTGGAAGGCCAGTTGGCGGTGTTCGATCCGCGTCAGGCCGACAGTCCCTGTTATCACTGCTTGTATGGCCATGGCAGCGAAGCCGAGCTGACCTGCAGCGAGGCTGGCGTGCTGGGTCCGCTGGTGGGCCTGGTGGGCAGTTTGCAGGCGCTGGAGGCGCTCAAGTTGCTGGCTGGCTTTGGTCAGTCGTTGGTGGGTCGGCTGTTGTTGATCGACGGCCTCGGTTGTCACTTCCGCGAGCTGCGGGTCAAGCGCGACCCGGCGTGCAGCGTGTGTGGAGTGGCCAGCGGTGAGTAATGCCCCGGTTGGTGTGTTCGACTCTGGCGTCGGCGGCCTGTCGGTGCTCGGCGAGATTCGCGCCTTGTTACCCCACGAGTCGCTGCTGTACGTCGCCGACAGCGGCCACGTGCCCTATGGCGACAAGAGTGCCGAGTTTATCTGTGCGCGCAGCCTGGCCATCGCCGAGTTCCTGCTGGGGCAAGGCGCCAAAGCGCTGGTGCTGGCCTGCAACACTGCCACCGCGGCAGCGATCAGCGAGTTGCGCAGTGCCTATCCGCAGCTGCCGATCATCGGCATGGAGCCGGCGGTCAAGCCGGCTGCCGCTGCCACCCAGACCGGCGTGGTCGGCGTGCTGGCCACCACCGGCACCCTGAAAAGCGCCAAGTTCGCCGCTCTGCTCGACCGTTTTGCCAGCGACGTGCGGGTGATTACCCAGCCGTGTCCGGGCCTGGTCGAGCAGATCGAGGCGGGTGCGCTGACGGCCACCGCGACCCGTGAATTGCTCTGGGGCTGGGTTCAGCCGTTGCTGGCCGAAGGCTGCGACACGCTGATTCTCGGTTGCACCCATTACCCCTTTATCAAGCCGTTACTGCGCGAACTGCTGCCCGCCAACGTCAGCCTGATTGACACCGGCGCTGCGGTTGCACGCCAGTTGCGCCGGGTACTGGCCGAGCGCGAGTTGCTCGCCAGCGGCCCTGCGCAGCCCGCGCAGTTCTGGTCCAGCGCCCAGCCGCAGGCCTTGCAACAGGTGTTGCCGGTGCTCTGGGGCGCGGCCGCCGAGGTGCAGGCGTTGCCCGGCTGAATTTAGTCGGCCATACTTTGCACCCGGAGAATGTTTTCTATAGTGATTACAGTGTTGCTCAGCAGTTGTTCAGCGAATAAATAAGGATATGTCCATGCGTTCACTTTCTTCCCTTTGTGCCGCCGCCGCGTTGTCTTTGGCCTCGATGACGGCCGCGCAGGCCGCTGAAGTGGCTTTTGCCGTCGGCTCTACTGGCGAGTCCACCCTGGCCTATCGTTTGGGCCTGCAGTGCGATTTCCAGCGCAACTTCACTGAGAGTGCCACGGGTCGTTTCACCGGTTATTGGGATACGGCCTACACCTACTGGCAGGGCGATAAGACGGCGAGCAACAACAGTCTGTCCTTGGCGCCGGTGTTCGTTTATGAGTTCGCCGGCGAGACGCTCAAACCGTATGTTGAGGCGGGCATCGGCGTGGCGTTTTTTTCCGATACCGAGCTGGAAGACAACAACCTCGGCTCGTCCTTCCAGTTTGAAGATCGCCTGGGCTTTGGTGTGCGTTTCAACGGTCAGGAAATCGGCGTGCGTGCCCTGCATTACTCAAACGCCGGCCTGAGCAGCAATAACGATGGCGTGGAAAACTACAGCCTGCATTACGCCATGACGTTCTGATGCGTCAGCGGCAGGCCCCGAGCCGGACCCTGTGTCCGGCTTTTTTATGTGTGCGCCAGGCATGGCGCGTTGCGCGTAAGCGCAACCAGCTTGGCTGTGGTGGCCACGCTGGTGACTTGGAGGT
>JAIERF010000196.1 GCA_019747075.1 Pseudomonadaceae bacterium | reverse complement strand
AGCTAACTCTTTGTTTTCAAAAGAGTTTTCCGAGAGGTCTGCGCCGGAAGAGGTGCGAATTATAGACACTTAAATCGTGCAGTCAAGGGGTATTTTTGAGTTAGCCGACGGCGCATCTAAATAGCGCCAATCAAACCGGGCGCCGCGAAGCCACTTCGCGAAGCTACTTATATAGAGAGAACCAAAAGCAGCTGAGGAACAGCCCAAACAGGCAGCACCAATACAAGCTAAAGAAGGGAGGAACTAAAAGGCATCAGGCGACGCCTGATGCCATGACATCCTCGCAACTATCAGAGACACCTGACAGCTGCGAAACATGCAACACAACTATATGGAACGAGTGCGGCGCAAACGCAGCAAGTACTGCAGCGGCCCGGATACTGCATAGGCAAGGAATATCAACAATAGGATGCGTGGCGGATCACTAAAGACCACTGCAAACACCAAGACCACCGCCAGGATCGCTACAAAGGGAACGCGCCCCTTCAGGTCCAAATCCTTAAAGCTGTTGTACTTGAAGTTGCTCACCATCAATAGACCCGCAGCAGCAACCAGCAAGGCGTAGAGCATGACCACAACTATGGGCAGGTCATCGCCACTTACACCACTCTTCTCACCGAATGCCCAGACAGCCCAAACGGTACCGGCAACCACACCAGCCGCAGCCGGGCTGGCCAAGCCTATGAAGTAGCGCTTATCAACTTTACCGATCTGGGTATTGAAGCGCGCCAGACGCAAAGCCGCACAAGCCACATAGATGAAGGCAACGGTAAGACCGACATTACCCAAACCCGACAATGCCCACTCGTAGGCCAGCAACGCAGGCGCCACGCCAAAGGCCACCATATCCGACAGCGAGTCGTACTCCGCCCCGAAGGCACTCTGCGTATTGGTCAGACGCGCAACGCGCCCATCTAGGCTATCCAACACCATCGCCACGAAGACAGTGATGGCGGCAATTTCGAACTTACCGTTAACCGCACTGATGATCGAGAAAAAGCCAGCAAACAGGTTGGCAGTAGTGAACAGGTTCGGCAGCAGGTAGACACCCCGATGACGCACCTTGCGCCCCTCTGCATCCTGCCCCTCTTCTACATGCTCATCGATCGGCAATAGGCTTTCGGCAGCGGAGACCGGATCGACTCCTTCGGGACGCTCGTTCATGACAGTACCTTGCAACGTATTTGGAAAGAATTCGACAGAGACCGACGCAACCAGTTCAACTCAAACCACGCCAGTGCTAACGCTTTATACCAGAAGCCTCTGGCCTGAATAAAAAAACGCGGCCATAGCCGCGTTTTTCACATCTGCAAAAGCTTAGTTCTTGCTCTTGTCGACGATTTTGTTTGCCGAGATCCACGGCATCATCGAACGCAGCTTCTCACCAACCACTTCGATACCGTGTGCCGCGTTGTTACGGCGGTAAGCGGTCATCGATGGGTAGTTGGAAGCACCTTCGAGGATGAACATCTTGGCGTATTCTCCGTCCTGAATACGCTTCAGCGCATTGCGCATGGCCTGACGCGATTCGGCGTTGATCACTTCTGGACCGGTCACGTACTCGCCGTACTCGGCGTTGTTGGAGATCGAGTAGTTCATGTTGGCGATGCCGCCTTCGAACATGAGGTCAACGATCAGCTTCAGCTCGTGCAGACACTCGAAGTAAGCCATTTCCGGGGCGTAACCAGCTTCAACCAGAGTATCGAAACCAGCCTTGACCAGCTCAACGCAACCGCCGCAAAGAACAGCCTGCTCGCCGAACAAGTCGGTTTCGGTTTCGTCTTTGAAGGTAGTTTCGATGATGCCAGTACGGCCGCCACCCACGCCCGAAGCGTAAGACAGGGCAACATTCTTGGCATTGCCAGAGGCGTCTTGATAGATCGCGATCAGGTCAGGGATGCCGCCGCCTTTAACGAACTCGGAACGCACGGTGTGGCCCGGAGCCTTTGGCGCGATCATGATCACGTCAAGGTCAGCGCGCGGCACAACCTGGTTGTAATGGATCGAGAAACCGTGAGCGAAGGCCAGAGTGGCGCCCTTCTTCAGGTTCGGCTCCAGCTCTTCCTTGTACAGCTTACCCTGGAACTCATCCGGAGTCAGAACCATAACCAGGTCGGCAGCAGCAACGGCGCTGGCAACGTCAGACACTTTCAGGCCATGGGCTTCAGCCTTGGCAACCGAGGAAGAGCCACTGCGCAAACCAACAGTAACGTCCACACCGGAATCTTTCAGGTTGCAGGCGTGGGCGTGGCCCTGGGAACCGTAACCGATGATGGCAACTTTCTTGCCCTTGATGATCGACAGGTCACAGTCTTTATCGTAGAAAACTTTCATGAATTTCCCCTATTTACCTGGCCTCTAAGGCCGTTCGCTAAAGGTTTAGATGCTCAGCACTTTGTCGCCACGGGCAATCCCGGTGACGCCACTGCGTACGGTTTCCAGGATCGCGGCAGTGCCGATCGCCTGAATGAAGCTGTCCAGCTTGTCACTCGTGCCAGCCAGCTGGATGGTGTAAACGCTGCTGGTGACATCAACAATCTGGCCGCGGAAGATGTCCGTGGTGAGTTTGATCTCTGCGCGCTGCGCACCTGTCGCCTTGACCTTGACCAGCATCAATTCACGCTCGATGTGCGCGCTTTCGGACAGATCGACCAGCTTGACCACTTCGATCAGCTTGTTGAGGTTCTTGGTGATCTGCTCGATCACCTCATCATGGCCCACGGTGGTCAACGTCAGACGCGACAGGGTCGGGTCTTCGGTTGGTGCCACAGTCAGGCTTTCGATGTTGTAGTTACGCTGCGAAAACAGGCCAACCACGCGAGACAGTGCACCCGGCTCGTTTTCCAGCAACAAAGAGATTATGTGTCGCATGATTCAGGTCCGCTCCGTCTTGCTAAGCCACATGTCACGCATGGCACCGTCTTTGATCTGCATCGGATAGACGTGCTCACTGGTATCGACCTGAATGTCGAGGAATACCAGGCGATCTTTCATGGCAAAGGCTTTTTCCATCATCGGCTTCAGGTCTTTCAGATCGGTAATACGCATACCGACGTGACCGTAGGCTTCAGCCAGTTTGACGAAGTCCGGCAAAGACTCCATGTAGGAGTGCGAGTGACGGCCGCTGTACATCATGTCCTGCCACTGGCGCACCATACCGAGCACACCGTTGTTCAGGTTGATGATTTTCACCGGCAAGCCGTACTGCATGCAGGTCGACAACTCCTGAATGTTCATCTGGATGCTGCCTTCCCCGGTAACACAGGCTACCTGCTCCTCCGGGAAACTCATCTTGACGCCCATCGCCGCTGGAAAACCAAAACCCATGGTGCCCAGACCGCCGGAGTTGATCCAACGATTCGGCTTGTTAAAGCGATAGTACTGAGCAGCAAACATCTGGTGCTGACCCACATCGGAGGTGATGAAGGCATCGCCGTTGGTTACTTCACTCAGGGTCTCGATCACTTTCTGCGGTTTGATCGTGCTGCCGTCACCCTCGTTGTAAGGGAACATGCGATCACTGCCACGCCACTCGTCGACCTGCTTCCACCAGGCGGCAACCGCCTCGGGATTCGGCGTTTCGCCAATCTCTTTGACGATCGCCACCATCTCGGTCAACACGCTATCAACCGGCCCAACAATCGGGATATCGGCTTTCACGGTTTTGGAGATCGAGGCCGGATCGATATCGATGTGAATGATCTTGGCGTTCGGGCAGAACTTGGACGCGCCGTTAATCACACGGTCGTCGAAGCGCGCGCCGACAGCAAGGATCACGTCCGCATGGTGCATGGCCAGGTTGGCGGTGTAACTGCCATGCATCCCCAGCATGCCGAGGAATTGACGATCCATGCCCGGAAAGCCGCCCAAGCCCATCAGGGTATTGGTCACCGGCACATTGAGCAGCTTGGCCAACTCAGTCAGGGGCGCAGCAGCGCCACCCATGATCACGCCGCCACCGGAGTAAATGATCGGCCGCTTAGCCGCCAGCAGCATCTCGGCCGCTTTGCGGATTTGGCCGGAATGGCCACGCAGAGCTGGACTGTAGGAGCGCAGCTTGGCTTTCTTTGGATAGACGTATTCGAACTTCTGGGTTGGATCGGTCATATCTTTGGGGATATCGACCACAACCGGGCCAGGACGACCTGACTGCGCCAGATAGAAGGCTTTCTTCAGAACTTCCGGAATCTCGGCTGGGTGCTTGATCATGAAGCTGTGCTTCACGATCGGCCGGGAGATACCGATCATGTCGGTTTCCTGGAAGGCATCGGTGCCGACCATAGTGCTCGGCACCTGGCCCGACAGCACGACCATCGGAATCGAGTCCATGTAGGCCGTGGCAATACCGGTAATGGCGTTGGTCGCGCCGGGACCAGACGTCACCAGAACAACGCCGGCCTTGCCGGTAGCGCGGGCATAACCGTCAGCCATATGGGTGGCGGCCTGCTCGTGACGCACGAGGATGTGCTCCACCTCGGGTTCTTTGAACAGGGCGTCATACACATGCAGGAGAGCACCACCTGGGTACCCGTAAATATACTTAACGCCTTCGTCACGCAAAAAGCGGACGACCATTTCTGCGCCTGATAACAGCTCCACGTTGATCACCTCTAAAACGCCAGAAAACTGCCCATCGTGGGACAGCCTGAAAATAGGTTTACTGCCAAGCAGAGCATGAGCGACGGTGGTCGCCGACTACGTCAGCTACTGACTGAGCAAGTATTGGGAACGCCCCAAAGTGTTGCGGGGTTCTTCCCACCCAGCGCGAGGTAACGCGTTGCGGGTGTAACAAGTCGGCGCGGGTGTGCGCCTCATGATCTGCCCGATATCCCGATTTAGTCAGGACTACCAAGCGAACTATGAATTGTTCGGAATAGAGCACGGCAAGTCAAGTCATGATCGGCTGTTTATTGCAGTTGTGGCGCTGTGACGCGGCGCAGGATGACGATTGGCTGGATTTGGTTATAGTACTGCCAGGTTCCGCAGCGAAAAGAAGGAAGCAGCATGCGACGCATGATCATTACGAGCAGCCTGTTGCTCGCCCTGAGCACCAGTGTGATGGCTGGGCAGTTCTATAAATGGGTCGACGCTCAAGGAGTTACCCACTTTGGCGCGCAACCGCCAGAGGGTCAGGAGGCCGCCCGAGTAAACACCAACATCATCCAGCCCAAGGCACCGGAGGCCAAACCACCGGCCGCGACTTTCGAGAGCAGCAGCGAGGCCGAGCAGAAAGCCATTGATGCCAAGGTCAAGCAGGATGTTGCCGCCCAAGAGGCCGAGCGCAAGAAGTACTGCGAGGCCATGCGCACCAACCTGGCGCAACTGCAGAACAATCCGCGCCTGCGCATGGATGTTGACGGTGAGATGCGTCGACTAGGCGAAGACGAACGCCAGGCAAAAATCGCCGAGAGCGAAAAAGCCATCAAGGAAAACTGCAACTAAGTCGACGGCTTGCGGCGGGCCTTTAGCTGGCTACGCCGCTGATCAATTGATCAAATCCACCGAGCACGGTCAGCAATGGCCCGGCTTGCGCCAGACGGCCCTGAAAAGCCATCTCCGCCATCGGCCGGATACCGGATACCGCAGGCAAAGCACCACCCTGCTCGATGATGGCCTTCATGCGCGCCAAGAACACCCACTGCAGCCACTGCTCGAAAGCCAGCGTATCAACGCAAAACGGCTCAACGCTGGCCAATGCTTCGGAGCTGGGCGCAGTGTCAGCCCACCAGCCTAGAACCCGCAGCTCGCGCTCGATCAGCAGCAAGTGATCTGCCAGCAACGCATAACGAGGATCCATCAGCGGCCACCCTGGGCCTGCTGACGTGCTTCAGCAGCACCGGCTGGATCGCCCTGACGCTCCCGTGCCTGGGCGATCAACCCCCACAGCCCCGTTTGCAGGGACGGACGACCACTGGCATAGGTCAGACCACGACGCGCCAACTGCTCGGCTTGTGCCGCATCGCCCTGGGCCAGGCGCACTTCAGCCAGACGGTAAAGCACCTGCGGCTCACGAGGAGCGATCCGCTGCGCTCGCTCCAGGCTGGATGACGCGCCATTCAAATCACCACCGCCCTGCTGTTGCTGTGCCGTGGTCAGCAGCGCCAACACCGGCCCATCCAACTGCTCATCCGCCGCCAAAGCACCGCCTGGGATGCCGCTTGGCGCCATCGGCGCAACAGACGGATAGCCTTGCGCGCTCATTGGGGCAGATACAGGTGCCCCCATGGCCGCGCCAGACATCGGCTGACTGCTGACACTGCCAACAATCGGCCCGGAACTGGCCGGAAAACTCTGGATGGGCGCGCTGCTGGCCGCACCACCCGGCACCATAACGACGACCCCAGAATCCTGAGGAATCGCTTGCGGCTGCCGAACAACTGCCGCATTGCTGCCGCGACTAGCCACGCGCTCATCATCGGACACCGGCGCTCCCGCATCGACCACCGGAATTGCGCCACGTTGCACCGAGGCACAACCGCTCATCAGCGCCGTCACTGCCAGAGCAGAAACCAACCATTTGCTCACGTCGAACCTCACTTGATTAATTCAACCAGCCGCGGACCCAGTCCATCACCTCGGCCGCCGGCGCAGGCACACCACAGGTGCTGCCGGGCGCCGGCTCACTGCCGCGAATATACGGCATCTGCCGCGCCTGCGGACAACTGGCATCGGAGCCCTCACCGGTACGCGGGTCGATCCAGGCCATGATCACGTTATCCGGCAGCGGCATGTCCAGCGGCAACGGATCGGCCTTGCGCATAAACCCGGTCCACACCTGCAAGGCACCGGTAGCGCCGGTCAGCGGCGTCTTACCGTTGTCATCCCGGCCCAGCCACACCACCGTCAACAAATCCTGACTAAAGCCGGCAAACCAACTGTCGCGCGAGTCGTTGCTGGTACCCGTCTTGCCCGCCAGATTGAGCGAAGCCGGCAGCTGGCTGTAGACCGAGCGCCCAGTGCCTTCACGCATCACCCGCTGCATCGCGTTTTGCACCAGATAAATAGCGCCCGGATCAAAGCGTTGCTGGATCTGGAAGGGGTAACGCTTGAGCGGCTCGCCTTCGGCCGTCAACACACTGCGAATGCCGCGCAGCGGCGTATTGAAGCCACCATTGGCAAGGGTCTGGTACATGCCCGCCACTTCCAGTGGCGTCAGCGACCCCGCCCCCAGCAGCATCGACGGATAGGCCGGAAACTCACGGGACACTCCTAGGCGCTCCAGGGTTTTCAGTACCGTAGGCACGCCCAATGCCAGGCCGAGCTTGGCCGTGGACAGGTTGTAAGAGTTGGCCAGCGCTTGATAGAGAAAGACATTGCCGTGGGCTTGGCGGTCGTAGTTCTGCGGTTTCCAGACCTGTCCATCCTGGCCCTTGACCGAAAATGCCGTGTCGCTCAACCAACTGGTCAGGGTGTACTGGCTTGGCCGCTCAAGCGCCGCCAGATAGACCGCGGGCTTGATCAGCGAACCAATCGGTCGTACCGCATCCAGGGCGCGATTGAAGCCGGCGAAGCGCGGCTGGCGACTGCCGATCAAGGCCTGCACCTCACCGCTTTCCGGACTGGTCACCAGCATCGCCGCTTCGACCTCATCAATGCCCTTGCCGCGCCCGGCGGAAAGCCGCTTGAGTGTCTCACTGAGCGCAGCTTCGGCTTTCATCTGCAGGATGGGGTCGAAGCTGGTAAAAATCCGCAGCCCTTCCTCGGTCAAATCTTCCTCGCGGTAATCCTCACGCAACTGGCGTTTGACCAGGTCGAGAAAGCCCGGGAACGAGCTGTCGGCCAGACTGCCGCGCTGGGTGACGCCCAGCGGCTTGAGCTTGGCCCCCGCCACCTGATCAGCGGGAACCACGCCCTGCTCGGCCAGCACATCCAACACCAGATTACGCCGCTCCAGCGCCCGCTCGGGGAAGCGCCGTGGGTTGTAGTAGGACGGTCCCTTGACCATGCCAACCATCAGCGCCACCTGATGCAGCTTCAACTCAGCCAAGGGCTGACTGAACAGGTACTGACTGGCCAGGCCAAAACCATGCACCGCGCGCTGGCCGTCCTGACCGAGAAATACCTCGTTCAGGTAGGCCTCAAGAATTTCGTTCTTGTCGTAATGCAGCTCCAGCAACAACGCCATCATCGCTTCGGTGGCCTTGCGGGTCAGGCTGCGCTCATTGGTCAGATAGAAGTTCTTGACCAACTGCTGGGTCAGGGTACTGCCGCCCTGGCGCAATTGCCCGGCAGTGGCATTGATCCAGAAGGCCCGAGCAATCGACTTGAGCGATACGCCGTAGTGATTGAAGAACTCCCGATCCTCAATCGCCACCAGGGTTTCCACCAGATACGGCGGCACCTGATCAAGCTTGAGCAAAATGCGGTCTTCATGGTGGGCCGGGTACAAACCGCCGACCAGCAAGGGCTCAAGACGCGCCACCGCCAGATTGCCGCCCGCCCCCTGGCTCAGCCCGGCCACATAAGCACCGGAGAAGCGCACGTTAATCCGCCGCGCTGGCTCCGTGCCTTCGTAGAACTGAAAACCGCGGGTGTGCAATTGCACATCATTGCCAGCCACCGCGGCCGCTCCGGGGCCAGAGGCAGCGCTCTCACGGCGATAACCGAGGGCATCCAGCTCGGTGAGAAAGTCCGTCTTGGTCAGTTTTTGCCCGACGAACAGCTCCAACGGCCGCGCGTAGACCTTGGCCGGCACCGTCCAGCGCTTGCCGGAAAACTTCTCCTGCACCACGGCATCGAGGTAAATGGCGAAGCCCGCCAGCACCACCAACCCCACCAGGCCGAGTTTGACAACCCAGCCCAGCAGCGGATGTGGCGCACTGGCGCGGCGTTTATTGCGAGAACGAGGCGATCGGGAACGAGTCATGGCGCGGGATTATACGCACTTTGCCCAGGCTCAACAGACGCGTCACCACGGTTTGCACAGCTGCCGACAGAGGCCATAATGGCGCCTTCCAGAATGACTTAATCGCAAGGATTGACCGTGAGCCAAGCATTGATCGCCGCCCTGCAGAACCCGGCCCTGTACCCGCACCCTGTAGACAGCTTCGAAGTCATCGAGACCCACATTTCCTGGGTCCTGCTCACCGGTCCCTTTGCCTACAAGATCAAAAAGCCGGTCAACTTCGGCTTTCTCGACTTCTCCGACCTGGCTGCCCGCGGCCACTTCTGTGCGGAAGAACTGCGCCTGAACCAGCGCCTGACCGATGACCTGTACTTGCAGGTTCTGCCGATCACCGGCAGCAGCGCTGCGCCTCAGTTCAACGGCAGTGGTCCGGTACTGGAATACGCCCTGCAAATGCGCCAGTTCCCCCAGAGCCAGTTACTGAATGCCGTGCAGGCCCGCGGCGAGTTGACCGGCGCCCATATCGACGCCCTGGCCGCGCAAATTGCCAGTTTCCACCAGCACACACCACGGGTCGCCGCCGATCACCCGCTGTGCAACGCCAGCGCCATCGTCGCGCCAATGCGGCAGAACTTTGAACAGATCCGCCCGATGCTCAGCGACAAAGCCGACCTGTTGCAAGTCGATGCCCTGGAAGCCTGGACGGAAAGCAGCTTTGCCCGTTTGCAGCCCCTGCTTGACCAACGCGCCGCCAACGGCTCGATTCGCGAATGCCATGGCGACATTCATTTAGGCAACGCCACTCTGCTGAACGGTGACGTGGTGCTGTTCGACTGCATCGAGTTCAACGAGCCTTTCCGCCTGATCGACATCGCCTCGGACGCCGCCTTCCTGGCCATGGACCTTGAGGACCGCGATCTCAAGCCGCTGTCCCGGCGTTTTATCAATGCCTGGCTGGAACACACCGGCGACTACGCCGCCCTCGACCTGCTGAACTTCTACAAGGCCTACCGCGCCCTGGTGCGCGCCAAGGTCAGCCTGTTCCGTTTGGGCCAGGAGCAAGACGCTGCGCAGCGCCAGGAAATTCTCGCGCAGTACCGTCGCTACGCCAACCTGGCGGAAAGCTACAGCGCCATTCCTTCCAGCTTCCTGGCCATCACCCACGGCGTTTCGGCTGTCGGCAAAAGCCACGTAGCCCTGCGTCTGGTCGAAGCCTTGGGCGCGGTGCGCTTGCGCTCAGATATCGAACGCAAACGCCTGCTCGGCGAACAGAGCGCCAACCAGCAAGTCCAACTGCATGCCGGCATTTATAGCCCGCAGGCCAGCGCCAGCGTCTACCAGCACCTGCACCAACTGGCCGGCGCCGCCTTGCATGCCGGTTTCCCGGTGGTCGTCGATGCCACCTACCTCAAGCGCCAACAGCGCGACAGCGCGGCCCAGGTCGCCGAAGCCTGCGGCGTGCCGTTCCTGATTCTCGACTGCCAAGCCCCGGACAGTGTGATTAGCCAATGGCTGGCCCAACGCCAAGCGGCCGGCCAGGACCCGTCCGACGCCACCGAAGCGGTGATCCAGGCGCAGCACGCCGGCCGCGAAGCCTTGAGCGACGCCGAGTTGCTGCAAAGCAAGCGCGTCGATACCCACGACGCGGCCAGCCTCGACAGCCTGATCGAACGCATCCGTCACTACCTGCCCGGCCTGTAAGCGTGCACAGTATCGACACTCGCGGGCATGCCCGATGAGCTTCTCTATACTGAGGGAGAGTCCAACAATGGAAGTGAACGCCATGACCCAGCCGCGCCAGCTTGATAACCCGCTCTATCGCCTGATCCGCAATGAAGACATCAAGGGCTTCAACGCGCAAAAGGCCAAAGACGGCCCGATCGACCTGTGCAACGGTGACTTTCGCGGTCTCGACCTACGCAACCTGGACGTCAGTCGAGTGCTGTTTACCGATGCCTATTTCCGCGGTGCCGACCTGCGCGGCCTGGACCTGCGTGATACCTGCATGCGCGGTGCCAGCCTGGCGCACGCACAGATCTCCGGCGCGTACTTTCCGGAAGAGTTGAGCGCCGATGAAATCCTTATGTCGATGAACTTCGGTACCCGCTTGCGCTATCGCACCAAGTAACCCGCTGCACGGACAACAGGAACATGGCCGGTGGCCAGTGACAATCCGCAGCAGTCGCGAATTACCCACTGGCCGCTACACTTGCTCGCAGACCCCCCGTTAAACATGCATGCGCTTTTTTCATTGCACGGAGGCTGGATGAACGACGAGCTGCAACACCTGAAGAACCTCGGCAAAACCTCGGCCCAGTGGCTCCATGCAGCCGGCATTCACAATGCCAGCGACCTGCGCCGACTGGGGGCCGTGGATGCCTACCGAGCGGTCAAGGCCCGCGGTTTTCGGGCCTCAAAAGTCCTCCTGTATGCCATCGAAGGAGCGCTTCTGGATGTCAACTGGAACCAATTGCCGCCCGCCCACAAAGCCGAGTTAAATGGCCAACTGGAAGCAATGGCCGCGCACAACAAGAGCTAGCTCACAACCTCTGCCCGCAGTGATTGTCGAAAAGTGCGCCGCCACCTATTGTTTCAGGAACGCTCGTGCACTTAGTTAGCCCAGCCAGTTCAAGGAATTTCTCGCATGTACCTACTCGGGGAGCAACCGGCCTACGCCGACCAGCTGATCAACCGACTGCAAAGCATCCCCACCCAGCTTCTCGAAGGCCTGGAACCTGTAGGCGCCGCAGTCACCTTCGAGCGGGTCGACGACCTGGCTCCGCTGCTGCCGGGCAATCAACTTTTTGTGATCGAAAATGGTTTGCTGCATGCGGTCATCGACGGCCGGCCGTTGTTCTATCTGCAGGAAGGTGATCTGGTTGGCTTGCGCCAGGGTATTGAGCTGCCCAGCTGCCGTTACAGCAGTGAAGAGCCCCTGAGCCTGATTCCCTACTCGCGCTCGGCGGTGTTTCAACATATCTATGGCAGCGAGCAGCGCCAGGAACTGTTTATCCAGTACCTGATCGGCCATACCGCCCTGCTCTCGGACGCCCTGGCCCGCCTGAAGCAACCGGAAATCCGCCCGGCCACCGGCTTCCAGCATTTTGCTGCCGGCGAAGAACTGATCCACCAGGGCGATGATGCCGAGCACGTCTTCGTGATTATCGAAGGCCATGCCGAAGCCTATGTCGACGGCCACAAGGTCGGCGACGTACAGAAAGATGAAATTTTCGGTGCCATGGCCGTGTTCACCCGCGAGAAGCGCAGCGCCACCGTTCTGGCCAGCGAACCCTGCACCGTGATGGTCATCCCTAAAGAGCAGTTCCTCAGCCTGATGCAGAGCAATCCGCGGATTGCCCATAGCCTGATCGAGAGCATGGCCCGGCGCATCGACCTGCTGAACAAGGAAGTTACCCAGCTGCGTCTGCCCGCCGCCTGAAGCAACATCGCCGCTGCAAAAACCCGGCTCCGGCCGGGTTTTCTGTTTCTGCCAGACCACAACACCGACAGAAGAAAAACATCGTTGACTTACGAATGATAATTGTTATTATTAACTCAGTTGATCGCGAGGTCAGCCGGTAAGCTGAAGGCTCAGGTCAGATTCTTCAGGTTATCTCCTCATCAGGCTAAACACGGTTTTTGACCCGGCTCACACCCGGGTCTTTTTTTGTCCGCGGTTTTCCTCGGGCGCCGAAAAGCTTAGGTAGAACCGGGCTTTCCGCCCATGATCTGTCCGTAACCGTACCTTCCTGCTCATTCTCGATATGGGCAACCTACCCTCCAAGCACGTCGAACGCTGTCTGTTGGCTACCGTACAGAACCCGCAAGGGGCAGAACGTATGGTTACAGGTTTGCGCGCGCAATCTCTTAGCCCCCCATTTCAAGAGCAGCGAAATGACCGCCAAACCCGAACCCCAGCAGAATCACCTTCTGGCCGCCTTGTCGCCCGAGGTGCAAAGCCGTTTGTTCCCACACCTGGAGTTGGTGCCGCTGCCGTTGCGCGCAGTCTTGTATGAGTCCCGGCGCCCCATGCGCCACGTATACTTCCCCACCGACTCCATAGTCTCACTGCAATATGTGATGGAAAACGGCGCCTCGACCGCGATCTCCGTGGTCGGCAACGAGGGCTTGCTGGGCATCACCTTGTTTCTGGGCGGCGAGTGCACACCCAGCCGGTCGCTGGTGCAGAGCGCCGGTTACGCCTACCGGCTGCCCAGAAAACGGGTCAAGGATGAGTTCAACCGCCACGGCCAATTGCTCTTGCTGATGCTGTCCTACACCCAGGCCTTGATCACGCAGGTCTCCCAGACGGCCGTTTGCAACCGCCACCATTCGATTGATCAGCAGCTGTGCCGCTGGCTGCTGTTGTCCATGGACCGCCTGTCCAACAACCACTTGACCATGACACAGGAGTTCATCAGCAACATGCTCGGCGTACGCCGTGAAAGCGTCACTCAGGCGGCCTCGAACCTGCAGAAACTCGGAGTGATCTCTTATTCGCGCGGGCTGATCAAGGTGCTGGACCGACAGCAACTTGAGACCCTGAGTTGCGAATGCTATGCCGTGGTCAAAAAGGAAACGGATCTGCTGCTGGACTACATGCCGCAACGCCAAGTGATCACCAATACCGACGCCATTCCCACTGCAACGCTTTGAACCTCTGCGCTGAAATACTCGGAGCAATCCTGACTGCAATGCCGTCGAGTGCCGACTAACAGCGGTTGCAGCGCCGACACGGCCTCCGCCCGAGCTTGGCCGACGCTTGCGCTATCGACATCGCGATTAGACGCCGCCGCTCCGCTGCCTTAGGCTGGCATCCAGTCCATCCTGGAAGGCCTGCTCATGTCGGTTAACGCTCCTCAGCCATCAGCCCCCACCGGACCGGTCCCGCCCGAGGCCAACCTTTACCAGTACCTTGAACTCACCGCCACGCTCGCGCAGGCGCAAACCGCGCTGGCCAGCGAGTGCGCACTGGCGCTGAGTTTCAACGGCCTTAACCACGCGGTGATGATGGTTTCACCCAACGACCTGGAGGACTTTGTCCTCGGTTTCAGCCTGAGCTGTGGTGCGGTCGAATCCATCGGCGAGATTTATGACCTGCGCCTGAGCGGGGCCGGCGAGGCGCTGCAGGCCGATATCCAGATCAGCAGCCGGGCGTTCTGGAACCTTAAGCAGCAGCGCCGCCAGTTGGCCGGTGCCAGCGGCTGTGGTCTATGTGGCGTGGCCGCGCTGGAGCAAGCCTTGCCCCAATTACCGCGCCTGAGCGCGCAGCCGCTGCCAGCGGCCGAGCACCTGCATGGGCTGCGCGCGCGCATCGAGGCCGCCCAGTATCAAGCGCGCAGCAGCGGCGCGTTGCATGCCGCGTTGTTTATCGATGAGTGCGGCAGCCTTGCGCTGTGCCGCGAAGATATCGGCCGCCACAACGCCCTGGACAAGCTGATCGGCGCACTCAAGCGGGGCAAGCTCGACTGCGCCAACGGCTTTGCCGTGGTCACCAGCCGCTGCAGCCTGGAGCTTTTGCACAAGGCCGTACGGGCCGGGCTGACCACCCTGGTCAGCCTTTCCGCCCCGACCGCCTTGACCGTGGACTGGGCGCGGCGCCATGGGCTCAACCTTATTCACCTACCGCACCACAGCGCGCCACGGGTCTACAGCCCGGCGCCCGCCGAGGCCTGCCAGCCATGAGCCACAAGCCCCGCTACCAACCCTATACCGGCGCCGCCGCCGGCTGGGGCGCCCTGCGCAGCGTCACCCAGCACTGGCTGGCCAGCAAGCAGCCGTTCAAGAACCTGCGCGCCCTGCTCAAGACCAACCAGAATGGCGGCTTCGACTGCCCCGGTTGCGCCTGGGGCGAGTCGCCCGACAGCGGCGTGGTCAAGTTCTGCGAAAACGGCGCCAAGGCGGTCAACTGGGAGGCGACCAAGCGTGGTGTCGGCGCAGCGTTCTTTGCCCGCCACAGCGTGACCCAGCTGCGCGAACAAACTGATTACTGGCTGGAACAGCAGGGCCGCCTGACCGAGCCCATGACCTATGATCCGGCCACCGACCGCTACCTGCCGATCAGCTGGGACGCCGCCTTCACCCTGATCGGCGAGGTGCTGCGCAGCCTGGACAGCCCCGACCAGGCCGAGTTCTACACCTCCGGCCGGGCCAGCAACGAGGCCGCATTTCTTTATCAGTTGTTTGTGCGCAGCTACGGCACCAACAACTTTCCCGATTGTTCCAACCTGTGCCACGAAGCCAGCGGCGTGGCCCTCGGCAAGAGCATCGGGGTGGGCAAGGGCACGGTGACCTTCGCCGATTTCGCCCAGGCCGACGCCATCTTCGTGTTTGGCCAAAACCCCGGCACCAACCATCCGCGCATGCTTGAACCGCTGCGCGAAGCGGTCGAACGCGGCGCCCGCGTGGTCTGCTTCAACCCCCTGAAAGAACGGGGCCTGGAACGTTTTCAGCACCCGCAGCACGCCCTGGAAATGCTCGCCAATGGCGACCACCCGACCAGCAGCGCCTACTTCCGTCCCAACCTGGGCGGTGACATGGCCGCTGTGCGCGGCATGGCCAAATGCCTGCTGGCCTGGGAGCGCGCGCAACCGGGCAGCGTATTTGACCATGCCTTCATTGCCCAGCACACCCAGGGCCTGGCGGACTGGTTGCAGGTGGTCGAGCACACCGAGTGGGCCGCCATCGAACAGCAGTCCGGCCTGAGCAGCGGCGAGATCGAGCATGCGGCGCAGCTCTACGCCCAGGCCGAGCGCGTCATCGCCTGCTGGGCCATGGGTATCACCCAGCATCGTCATTCGGTGGCGACCATCCAGGAAATCGCCAACCTCATGCTGCTGCGCGGCAACGTGGGCAAGGCCGGTGCCGGCCTGTGTCCTGTGCGCGGCCACAGCAATGTCCAGGGCGACCGCACCATGGGCATCAACGAACACCCGCCGGCCGCATTTCTCGATGCCCTGGAGCAGCATTTTCAGTTCAAGGTGCCACGCGCGCCGGGCCACAACGCAGTGCAGGCCATCAATGCCATGCTCACTGGCCACAGCAAGGTGTTTATCGGCCTGGGTGGCAACTTCGCCCAGGCCACGCCAGACAGCCCACAAAGCCACGCGGCCTTGCAGCAATGCGCACTGACCGTGCAGATCAGTACCAAGCTCAACCGCAGCCACCTGATGCACGGCCGGCAGGCGCTGATCCTGCCGGGCCTGGGGCGCACGGACATCGACCTGCAGGCGAGCGGCCCGCAGGCGGTCACCGTGGAAGACACCTTCAGCATGGTGCATGGCTCCTGGGGCCAACTGGCACCCCTGTCCACGTCGATGCGCTCGGAGCCGGCGATTATCGCTGGCATTGCCAACGCCACCCTAGGGCCAAAACCCGTGGACTGGCTGACGCTGGTGGAGGATTACGGGCGGATACGCGAGCTGATTGCCGCAACCATTCCGGGCTTTGCCGACTTCAACGCCAAAATGGCCCAGCCCGGCGGTTTCTACCTCGGCAATGCTGCAGCGACACGGCGCTGGAGTACGCCCTCAGGCGCGGCGCAATTTGCCGCCCATGCGCTGCCGGAAGCATTGCTGGCCGAGCAGGTGCGCAGCCAGGAAGACCCGCCGCACCTGATCCTGCAGACCCTGCGCGCCCATGATCAGTACAACACTTCGATTTATGGCCTGGATGATCGCTATCGCGGCGTACACGGCATGCGCAAAGTAGTGTTCGTCAACCCGCACGACATCAGCCGCCTGGGCTTTACCCCTGGCCAACAGGTCGATCTGCTGTCGCTGTGGGACGACAACATCGAACGCAAGGTGTGCGGCTTTACCCTGCTCGCCTATGACACCCCAGCGGGCCAGGCGGCGGCCTATTACCCGGAAACCAACCCGCTGGTGCCGCTGGACAGTGTTGGCGAGGGCAGTTTCACCCCTACCTCAAAATTTATCGCCATCCGCCTGCTGGCTAGCGCTGCTTCGCCCAATATGGCGGTGGTACATCTTTAGAGAAACACTTGGGCAGCGGGATGCCGCAGCGTAAGCAAATAGCGGCGCGCGGCAATTAGCCATCATCTAGACTTCTGGCTCTCGGACATTTTTCTGTATAGCCCATGCCCATTAGTGCCATCACACAGCGTCAACAAGGCCTGCAACAGCGCATTGGTCGCAGCCTATTCGCCAGCATCAGTCTAGCTATGTTGCTTAGCGTCGGTTTCAGTGGCTGGAGCATACTGCGCGACTACCAGGCCAGCATTGAGCAGCACCAGCGCAGCATGATCTCGCTGTCACGTGCGCTTGAAGGCTACAGCAGCACGTTGCTCAAGCAGAGCTACGAGAGCGTTCGTGTAAGCGGCCAGGAGATCGCGCGCCAACAGCTGAGCAAAAATGACACACAAGCCATCCTCACAGTACTGCGCACAGCTATGCGCTATGACCCTGTGTCGCTGTACCTCTACGCTCTGGTTGAGGGTGAACTGTTTATCATCGATGTAGCCGGCCAACACGTGCGCGACCAAGCCCTGTACATCCCCCTGCAACGCTTGTCCCAAAACCCACAGCCAGGAGTATTACAACAACCGCTGCGTATTCCCGGACAAACCGGCCCCCTGCTCCCCCTGCTGATCAATGTGCAACCTGGCACGAACACGTCATTACAGATAGGGGCGCTGATTCCGACATACAGGTTCGGAGACCTGATTGAACACCTTGGCCTAGAGTCGACCATGTACGCTGGTCTGATCTCAGAGCAGGGAGTGGTGCTGTACCGCACGCCCCACCCCGAGCAATACATCGGCCGCTCACTGCCGCCCGATTCAACGCTATTGAAGTTCGATCGGCAGCAGATCACCAGTTTTGTAGAAGCCCACAGCCTAGCCGATGAACCATCTCTCTACGCCCTCACACCATCGCCGCGCTTCCCCCTAGCGGCAGTGATCGGCGAGACCCGCGCCAGTTTTCACCAACCCTGGCTGCGGCGCAGCGCTCTGACCCTGGCAATGCTGGTGGTCAGCCTGCTGTTGCTCGCCGGAGCCGCCTTCCAACTGCGCCGCATGATCCGCCAGCTCAGCCAGGACGAGGAGTTCTATCGGCGCCTGTTCACCGACGTCAACGACGGCTTGCTGCTGATCGATCGCGACGGCCCCATCCTCACCGCCAACCCCGCGGCCGCCGCGCAGTTCGGCCTACATGACGCCACCGCCCTGTGCGGCCGCCTGCCCTCGGCGCTGTCGCCCGAGCAGCAACCGGATGGCAGCCTGTCGACGGCCAGTGCCGGGCGGCTGCACAGTGCCGTACTCGACGGCCACGCCCAACAGCTGGAGTGGCGTTTCCTGCGCCAGGACAATGGCCAGCCGTTCGATTGCGAGATCCGTGTCTCGCTCTTTCGCTGGCGCGATCAGGACCTGTTATTCGGCGTGCTGCACGACATCACCGAGCGCAAGCGCTACCTCGCCACCCAGGAATTTCTTGCCAACCACGACAGCCTGACACGACTGCCCAACCGTTACTGGCTCAATCACCACCTTGAGCAGCGCCTGGCCCAAACCGACGCGCCGCCCGTTGCCGTGCTGTTGCTGGACATGAACCGTTTCAAGGAGGTCAACGACACCCTCGGCCACCAGCATGGCGATCAGGTACTGACCGAACTGGGCAAACGTTTGCAGGAATGGCTGAGCGAACAGAACTCGGTGATTGCCCGCCTGGGCGGTGATGAAATGGCCATCGTCTCCGACCATCTGGCCGACCTGCTCGCCCTCAACAGCCTGTGCAGCAGCATCAGCCAGGTGATCGCCCGCCCACTGCAGGTGGATGGCATCGCCCTGGAGCTGAGCGCCAGCATCGGCGTCGCACTATTCCCCGAGCATGGGCAAACAAGTCACGACCTGCTGCGCTGCGCCGATATCGCCATGTACCAGGCCAAGCGCGAGCGGCGCAAGTTCGTCATCTACCAGCGCGCCAGCGACAACTACACCCCCGAACGCCTGGCCCTGCATACCCAACTCAGCCGGGCCATCCGCGAAAATGCCCTAACCCTGCACTACCAGCCGAAAATCCGCCTGATCGATCAGCAGGTGATCGGTTTCGAAGCCCTGATCCGCTGGCCCCACCCGGAAAAAGGCATGGTCCAGCCGGGGCAGTTCATCCCCTTGGCCGAAGGCACCGAGCTGATTCATCCCCTGACCCACTGGGTGCTCAACGAAGCCTTGCGCCAACTGTGCCTGTGGCAGGCACAAGGGCTGGGCACCTGCCTAGCGATCAACATCAGCACCCACAACCTGCTCAATCCGCACTTCCCAGATGAACTCAAGGCGCTGCTGGAGACCCATCAGGTACCCGCCGAGCTGATCGAACTGGAAGTCACCGAAGGGGCGCCGATGGAGGACCCGGAACTGGCCCTGCGCAGCCTAGAAGCCATACGCGCCCTTGGCGTAACCTTGTCGATCGACGATTTCGGCACCGGTTATTCCTCCCTCGCTTACCTCAAGCGCCTGCCAGTGCAAATCCTCAAGATCGACCGCACCTTCGTCTCGGCCATGGTCAGCAATGCCTCCGACGCGGTCATCGTGCATTCAACCATCGCCCTCGCCCACAACTTCGGCATGCAGGTGGTGGCCGAAGGCGTCGAGGACTCGGCCACCGCCGAAGCCCTGCAGCGGGCCGGTTGCGACATAGCCCAGGGCTACCTGTTCGGCAGGCCGATGGCCGCTGCCGCCATCGAGGAATGGCGCCAAGCCCGTACCATATCGGGAGCGTGAAGCAGCAACCGCACTCCCCCCTTGAAAATAACTGCCTTCTGGCGCTATCCAAGCGCACGCAAAGGCCTTTAGACTGTACGCATAAACAGTGGTCTAGCGACCACATTCGCATATGGGCATGTGAGGTGCTGAATGGCCGTCGAAGTGGTATACCGCAGCAGCCGAGATCTGGAGCGTTTGTTCATGGATAAAGCCGAAGCTGATCGTCATGACAAGATGCTGGAACTGGCCGAGTTGCTCACCGAGGTGCTGCACAAAGCCGTGCCATCGCTGAATGAGCAACAGGGCGAAGAAGTGGGGATTTACATGGCCAAGCATCGCGAAGTCTTTGCCCGCGCCTTCAAGAGCCAGGCCGACGCCCTCAATGAGCTGATCAGCCCCGCCGAAGCCGCCAGCTAAATACTCGGTTCAAGCCCCCCCAAAGCCCCGGCTGCGCATGCAGGCGGGGCTTTTTTCATGGTGATGTTCACCTGATGCGTTGAAGACAGGACTGGGCTTTTGTAGGAGCGGATTTGTCCGCGATACCGTTTGCCTTGAAAGCATCGCGGCTGAAGCCGCTCCTACAGTGCTGCACGGTGCGCCGCAGCACACAGGGACAAAACCCTTTCGATCAGCCCTCCGGCTGCTCCAAAGCCTGCACCAGCGCCTGCATAAAGCGCGCGGCCTCGCCGCCGGTGGCGACGCGGTGGTCGAAGGTCAGAGACAGCGGCAGTATCGGGTGAATCACCGCCTGCCCCTGCCAGGCCACCACCTCATCGCGAATGCCGCCGGAGCCGATGATCGCCACTTG
>JAIERF010000182.1 GCA_019747075.1 Pseudomonadaceae bacterium | reverse complement strand
GAGCGTCGTGCGCCGATGCCATTGGCTGAAGGCCGTGCCCGTTGCCGTACCGCGCTGGGTCTGCGCGACGGTATCGCCGCCAAGAACCTACTGGGTGCCATCCTCAACGAAGGCGGCTTGGCCCGTGAAGCCATCGGTCGCATCCAGGTGCGCGAAAGCTTCAGCCTGGTCGAGCTGCCGGAAGAGGGTCTCGACCGTCTGTTGGGCAAGCTGAAAGACACTCGCGTTGCCGGTAAGCAGTTGAAGCTGCGTCGTTATCGCGAAGATTAATTCGCGCTAACTGAAAAAGCCCCGCCTAGTGCGAGGCTTTTTCGTTTCTGCGTGGCGCTTAAAAGAGTGAGCTAGCAGGCCGTTGAAAAAACGTAGGCGAGGCCGGCAAGACAAGGCAAAAACAGGCGAGGAAGCGGAGTTTACGAGTTGTAAATGAGCATGACTCGCTGCACTCGCCCTTCGGGTCGCGCTGAAGCGCGTTAGCCGCAAGCGGCTTCCGAGCCTGTTTTTAACGCAGGATTGCCAACGCAGGTAGTTTTTCAACAGCCTGCTAGTCGAAGCGGTAGATGTCCATGCCCAGGGCACCATAGGTAAAGCCTTGATGCACAAGGCTGAACCGCTCACCGACGGCGCGGGCGAAGAACAGCGGCAACAGGTGCTCGTCGCTGGGGTGATTGCGCTGGGCGTGGGGCGCTTGGCGGCGGTAATCCAGCAGGGCGGTCTCGTCGCCGTGTTGCAGGTGCTCAACTATCCAGTCGCGGAAGTCCTTGGCCCAGGGGGTGATGGTCTGTGGGCCTGCGTGCCAGTCCAGCTCACCGAGGTTATGGGTGATGCTGCCGGAGCCAATCAGCAGCACGCCCTGGCGGCGCAGCACACTCAAACAGTGACCGATGCGGTTTTGCAGGGCGGGTCCGAGTCGGCTCGGCAGCGACAGTTGCACCACCGGTATATCGGCCTGCGGGTACAGCAGCGACAGTGGCACCCAGGCGCCGTGATCCAGCGGACGGGTTGGATCAATCTGTGCCAGCAAACCGGCCTCGGCCAGCAATTCGATAACCTGGGCGGCGAGGGCGGGCGAGCCGGGGGCCGGGTACTGAATTTGATAGAGTGGCGCCGGGAAGCCGCCAAAGTCGTGCAGAGTGGCCGGTTGGCGGGCGCCGCTGACGCGCAGTTCTGAGCTTTCCCAGTGCGCCGAGACCAGTAGGATCGCCGTAGGTTTGGGTAAATCGGCGGCCAGCTGACTCAGTGCGACACCGCTGGCGCCGGGCTGTAGCGCCAGCATGGGGGAGCCGTGAGAGATAAACAGGCTGGGTAACATGGTGGTTTCCTGAGTGATAATGAGCCCATCTTCAGTCCTAGATATATCGATATCCAGTATAAATTTCTGGCCTTTTTGATCGAATTTGTGATGTGCTTGTGCACGAAGATTTTTGGCAGGAGCGCTGGGCGCGCAACGAAATCGGCTTTCATCTGCATGAGGCAAACCCATACCTGCAGCGCCATTGGCCTGACCTGGAGCTGGCGCCAGGCGCGCAGGTGCTGGTGCCCTTGTGTGGCAAGTCGCTGGATATGGCCTGGCTGGCGGGCCAGGGCTATCGGGTGCTGGGCGTTGAGCTGGCGGAAAGTGCGGTGATCGCGTTTTTTGCCGAGCAGGAGCTGACCCCGGAGGTGGATCAGTACGGCGCTTTTCGCCGTTATCAGGCCGGCGCCGTCGAGCTGTTGTGTGGCGATTTTTTTGCGCTACAAGCTGCCGATGTGGCGGATTGTGCTGGCCTGTATGACCGTGCGGCGCTGATCGCCTTGCCAGAGGGTATGCGCGAGCGTTATGCGGCGCACCTCGCGGCCATCCTGCCAAGTGGCTGTGCCGGGTTGTTGGTGACCCTGGATTACCCGCAGGCCGAGATGAGCGGCCCGCCCTTTGCGGTGGATGAGGTTTTGGTGGCGCAGCTGCTCACGGAGCAACAGTGGGCATGTGAGCTGCTGGAACAGGCGGATGTGCTAGGGCAGAACTGGCGGTTCTTGCAGCGCGGTCTGACGCGGCTGGATGAGCGGGCGTATCGGTTGCGCAAACGCTAAACAAAAAAGGGCGACCCATGGGTCGCCCTTGTTCTTGCTGCTGGCGTTTAGCCGCGCTGTTGCAGGGCGCGGATACGGTCTTCCAGCGGTGGGTGGGTCATCAGCAGGCCTGCCAGGCCGTGCTTGAGGCCGCCATTGATGCCGAAGGCGGTGAGGCTGGACGGCATCTGCACCGGCACTTCCTGTTCGGCGCGCAGGCGCTGCAGGGCACCGATCATGGCGTTGGTACCTGCCAGGCGGGCACCGGCTTCGTCAGCTTTGAACTCGCGCTTACGCGAGAACCACATGACGATGATGCTAGCCAGAATGCCCAGAACAAGTTCGGCAAAAATGGTCGCCACGAAGTAGCCAATACCGGGGCCGTCTTCGTTTTTCAGGATCACCTTGTCGACAAAGTTGCCGAAGATGCGGGCGAAGAACATCACGAAGGTGTTCACCACGCCCTGGATCAGCGCCAGGGTCACCATGTCGCCGTTGGCCACGTGGCCGATTTCGTGAGCCAGTACGGCTTTCACTTCATCGGGCGAGAAACGCTCCAACAGGCCCTGGCTGACGGCCACAAGGGCGTCGTTCTTGTTCCAGCCGGTGGCAAAGGCATTGGACTCGTAGGCTGGGAAGATACCGACTTCTGGCATCTTGATCCCGGCATCGCGAGCCAGTTCGGCCACGGTTTGCATCAGCCACTGTTCGTGGCGGGTGCGCGGCTGGGTGATGATCTGCGTGCCGGTGCTCATCTTCGCCATCCACTTGGAGAGGAATAGCGAGATCAGCGAGCCGGCAAAGCCGAACACGGCGCAGTAGACCAGAAGGCTGCCGTAGTTCTGCCCGGTGAAGCGGTCCACACCCAGGAGCTTGAGGGTGATGCTGGCGATGATCAGCACCGCCATGTTGGTGGCCAGGAACAACAGAATGCGCATCATGGTTGTAGCAGTCTCCTTGAAATAAACGGTTCGGGCGGGTGCGTGGCTGGCAGGGCTCAGTGCGCAATACCCGGTTTACAGCGGCTTATATACGGGTGGGGACCCCGGGGATTCAACCTGGGGACTATTTCAAACTGTGTCGTTGCCGTTCAGCGTGCTGGTAAACAGTTGGCGAGTGAGGCGCACCACGCGCTCGCTTTGCCGACTGCTGAGGGCTTCACGCAGCTGATAGGCGAGGGTGGCTTGCACGCGGCGTACGCTGGGTGGCACAGGTTCGCCCTCAGTAATGGCGTGGGGCAGGCCGCGTGAAAGGCGCAGAAAGCCTTTTTCGCTGAGGGTGGCCTGGTCAAGGGCGTCATAGCCGATGGTGCTGTCGAAGCGGATATAGCCTTCCTCAGCCAGCCACAGCAGGGTGCCCAGGCAGCTCTGGTGGCGCGGGGTGGGCAGGCCAAACTCGTCGGGCTCTTCGCGGCCAATCAGGTCTTCGACATACAGGCCGATTTTGCGCGGGAAACTCTGGTAGAGCAGGAGCATGCCGGCGGCGGCATCCTTGTAGAAATCGTCGATCTGCAGGTCCATGACTGTTGCGCGCCTTGCCGTCGTGAGGGTCGAGTGCCGTGTCAGCGTCAGCTGGCCACCCGCTTGGAGTGGCCAGTTGTGGGCATTACTGGCTGTAGGTCTTGAGGAAGTTGCCGATGCGACCGATGGCCTGCTCCAGATCATCGACGCGAGGCAGGGTGACGACGCGGAAGTGATCCGGCCACGGCCAGTTGAAGGCAGTGCCCTGGACGATCAGCAACTTCTCGGAGAGCAGCAGGTCGAGCACGAACTTCTCGTCGTTGTGGATCGGGCAGACCTTCGGGTCGATCTTCGGGAAGGCATACAGCGCGCCCATGGGCTTCACGCAGCTGACGCCAGGGATGTTGTTGAGTAGCTCCCAGGTGCGGTTGCGCTGCTCCAGCAGGCGGCCGTTTGGCAGCACCAGGTCGTTGATGCTCTGGTAGCCGCCGAGGGCCGTCTGGATCGCATGCTGGCTTGGCACGTTGGCGCACAGGCGCATGTTGGCGAGGATGTCGATGCCTTCGATGTAGCTTTGCGCCTTGTGCTTGGGCCCGGAAATGGCCACCCAGCCAGAGCGGAAGCCGGCAATACGGTAGGACTTGGACAGGCCGTTGAAGGTCAGACACAGTACGTCCGGTGCCAATGAGGCGGTGCAGATGTGCACGGCGTCATCATAGAGAATCTTGTCGTAGATCTCGTCGGAGAACAGCACCAGGTTGTGCTGGCGCGCCAGCTCGACGATGTCCATCAGTACTTCTTTGGAGTACACAGCGCCGGTGGGGTTGTTCGGGTTGATCAGCACCAGGGCCTTGGTGTTGGGGGTGATCTTGGCGCGCATGTCGGCAATGTCAGGGAACCAGCCGGCCTGCTCGTCGCACAGGTAGTGCACCGGGTTGCCGCCGGACAGGGCCACGGCGGCCGTCCATAGCGGGTAGTCGGGGGCCGGGATCAACACTTCATCACCGTTGTTGAGCAGCGCCTGCATGGCCATCACGATCAGTTCAGACACGCCATTGCCGAGGTAGATGTCCTCGATGCCGACGCCTTCCACCTGCTTTTGCTGGTAGTACTGCATCACCGCCTTGCGCGCGCTGAACAGGCCTTTGGAGTCGCTGTAGCCCTGGGCAGTGGGCAGGTTGCGGATCACGTCCTGGAGGATTTCTTCCGGCGCTTCGAAGCCGAATGGCGCTGGGTTGCCGATGTTCAGCTTGAGGATGCGCTGGCCTTCGTCTTCCAGGCGCTTGGCGTGCTTGAGCACCGGGCCGCGAATGTCGTAGCAGACGTTGGCGAGCTTGTTGGATTTGCTGATCTGCATGGAAATGATCCTGAAAGAAACAAACGCCGCGGAAAAATACTGCAACAGGCTTGATCTGACTCGCCTTGGCAGTGCTTGGCGTGGGTGACAAACTGGGGTCGAATCATACGTTCGGCCCGACCTTGGGGAAAGGGACAGGCCGGGCTTTTTTCTGCTTTGCGAGGTGCTTATGGAAAAGTTGGAAAAGCCACTGCAGGCCTGGCGTGAGCAGTTGTCCGAGGAGGCGTTTCAGGTGTGCCGGCTGAAAGGCACCGAGCGGCCGTTTTCGGGTGCTTATCACGCCACCACGTTGCCGGGGCGCTACCTCTGCACCTGCTGTGGCGCGGAGCTGTTTGATGCATCTGCCAAGTTTGATGCGGGCTGTGGCTGGCCCAGTTATTTTCAGCCAGTGACGGCCAGTGCTGTGCTCAATCAGGCTGACAACAGCCATGGCATGCAGCGCACTGAAGTGCTCTGTGCGCGTTGCGATGCGCATTTGGGTCATGTGTTTGATGACGGCCCGGCACCGACCGGTTTGCGTTATTGCATCAACTCGGTGGCGCTCAAGCTCAAGCCGGCTGAGTAATCGGGTTGGTTGTTGGGGTTAATGAACTGGGTGATTAGATTGTATGCAATTGAATTGCTCGCTATATTGGCCGGGTATTTTCTTTCGCGAGATCCATTTTATGAGCAATCAGCTTCTCAGCATTCCCTGCACCACCATCAAGGGTGAGCAGAAGACCCTGGCCGACTTTGCCGGCAAGGCCATTTTGGTGGTCAACACCGCCAGCAAGTGCGGTTTTACCCCGCAATACAAGGGCCTGGAAAACCTCTGGCAGACCTACAAAGATCAGGGGTTGATGGTGCTGGGCTTTCCCTGCAACCAGTTTGGTAAGCAGGAGCCGGGCAACGAGGGCGCAATCTCCGAATTTTGTGAGCTCAACTTCGGCGTGAGTTTCCCGCTGTTCAAGAAGGTTGATGTCAATGGTGCCCAGGCTCACCCGCTGTTTGTGCAATTGAAGAAAACCGCGCCGGGGCTGCTGGGGAGTCAGGGTATCAAGTGGAACTTCACCAAGTTCCTGATCGGCAAGGATGGCCAACTGGTCAAGCGCTTCGCCCCGACCACCAAGCCGGAAGACCTGAGCGCCGAGATCGAAGCTTTGCTGCAATGAGTCAGCAGCCACGGGCAGACGAGGCGGCGCTGCAGCTGGATAACCAGTTGTGCTTCAAGCTGTATGCCGCCTCCAGGGCCGTAACCCGAGCCTACAAGCCGATGCTCGACCAGCTGGGCCTGACCTATCCGCAGTATCTGGCCATGCTGGTGCTGTGGGAGTGGCAAGACACACCGCCGGCGCAGCCGACGGTGAAGGCGCTCGGCGAGCGCTTGCTGCTCGACTCCGGGACCCTGACACCGCTGCTCAAGCGTCTGGAGCAGTTGGGTTTGGTGCTGCGTCAGCGTGCCAGCCACGATGAGCGCGAAGTGCATCTAGGCCTGACGACAGTCGGCCAGGCTTTGCGCGCCCAGGTACTGCCTTTGCGGGCAGGCTTGCTGTGTGACAACGGGGCTTCGCCGGAAGAGCTTGAAGCGCTGCGCGAGCAACTCAGTGGTTTGCTGACGCGCCTTATGGCGCTGCCTTGATGGTCAGCCATTGCTTGAGCAGGGCGGCCAGCTGCTCCATGCGGAATGGCTTGGCCAGGTAGTCGTCCATGCCGGCGGCGCGACAACGCTCGCGCTCGTCGGCCATGGCATTGGCCGTCAGGGCAATGATTGGCAGGTGCTGCCAGGCCGCGTTCTGGCGAATGCGGCGGGTGGCCTCGTAGCCGTCCATCACTGGCATATTGCAATCCATCAACACCAGATCCACGGCTTCGCTGGCCAGGCTGGCCAGGGCTTCTTCGCCTTGGGTGGCGAGCAGCACCTGATAACCGAGCTTTGCCAGCATGCCTCTGGCGACCAGTTGATTGACTGGATTGTCTTCGACCAACAGGATTGTGCTGTGTTGCGGCGTCGTTATCGAGGCCGTCGGCGGGGGCGCCGGTTGAACGCTGGACTGTTGCTGCAAGGCCTGGCCGAGGGCCTTTTGCAGCTGCTGGCGAGTCACGGGGCGCGCGAGTTGGGTGAATGGCGCCAGGGCGCTGGCCTGCTCGGCGTCAAGGAAGTCGCCATAGCGGCAGACCAGTAGCAACGGCGTGCTGCACTGACGGCGCAGTTCGCTCAGTTGGGCCGGGTCGGCGCTTATCAGCACATCTGCGCTGATGTGTTCCTCGGTGTTTTGCTGCTCGCTCAGCTGATAGTGCAGTCCCCAGCTTGGCAGTAGCGTGGCCAGCAGCTCGGCGAGGCCGCTGCGCTCATCGAGCAGGGCGAGTACGCGTCCTTGCAGAGGGCCAGGGGGCATCGCGGGTTGCTGTTCGGCGAGGGGCAGTTCGGCGCAGAACTGGCTGCCGCGGTGTTCTTCCGAGGTCAGGCTGAGTTGGCCATGCATGGCTTCGCACAGGGTGCGAGTCAGGGTCAGCCCTAGGCCTGTGCCGCCGTACTGGCGGGCGGTGCCGATATTGGCCTGGGTGAAGGGCTGGAAGATCTTGGCCTGCTGATCGCTGCTGATGCCGATGCCGGTGTCCTGCACGCAGATCCGGATACCGCTCGGGCTGTTGCTGAGGCGCAGGTCGACGCGGCCGCTGTGGGTGAACTTCAAGGCGTTGGACAGCAGGTTGCTGATGATTTGCCGAACCCGGGTAGGGTCACCGAGTACCCGGCTGGGCAACTGCGGGTCAATCAGGCAGGTCAGCTCCACGTCCCTGGCGGCGCTCTGCGACAGCAGGCTGGCGGTTTCCTCGGCCAGCTTGGCCGGGTCGAAGGGGATATGTTCCAGCTGCAGTTGCCCGGCTTCGATCTTGGACAGGTCAAGGATGTCGTTGAGCAGCTCCAGCAGGACCGTTCCTGAGTCGTTGGCAATACTCAGCTGCTGGCGTTGCTCGGCATTCAATGGGCTGTCGAGGGTCAAGGCGAGCATGCCCAGCAGGCCGCTCAGCGGGGTGCGAATTTCATGGCTCATGCTGGCCAGAAAAGCCGCGCGGGCCTGGGCCATTTGCAGGGCATTGCTGCGGGATTTTTCCAGCTCCTGATTGGAGTGCGTCAGGCGTGCGTTGCTGGCTTTCAGTTCGGTGGTGCGGGTGGAAATGACCGTTTCCAGCTCGCCCAGGTACTGGGTCAGGCGTTCTTCGGCAGTCAGGCGGCGATCGATCTGCTTGGCAATGTCACTCAGTTGTTGATTGGTGACTTCTACCAGTACGCCTATCTCGTCCTGTTCATGGCCGGGCGGACACTGCAGCTTTTGGCGGCCGGGTGCGCTCGGGTCGCGCTCGCTGATGGCGCGGATAACGCTGACCAGGGGCTTGGTCAGCATAAAGTAGAACAGCACCAGTAGAATCAGCGACAGCAGCAGGCTGCGGACAAATCCGGTGGCCATGGTCAGCAGTGCGCGGCCGAGGAAGTGGCTGCCAAAGGCAAGGGTGTCGACTTCCAGGCGCAGTTGGCCCAGTGCCTCTTGCGGGGCGCGATCGGTGAGCAGCGGCAACTCGAACTGGCGCTCGCTGCCAAACAGGAAGTCGCTGACCAGGCGATAGCGGCTGTCCTGGCGGGGGCGGTTGACGCTGGCCAGGCTGGCGCCACTGTTGTCGAGAATTTCGGCGCGGACGATGGCGGGCGAGTTGAGCAGCCCGAGCACCAGTTCGTGGGCCAGTTCGGCGTCGATGTTGTAGGCGATGCGGGTGGCGGGGGTGCGGCTGATTTCCAGCAGGGCATGGATTTCGCGGTTGATCGAGGCGTCTTCGTTGGCGTAGTCGATGCTGACCTGCAGCAGGCTCAGCACGGTCCCCAGAATAAAAGCCGCCAGCACCGTAAGGCTGGCCTGTTTATATGACAGGCGGCGGGTGAGGGGGATATTCATGGGGCGTGATCGGGCCTTTCAGTTGGGCGTTGGAAGCATAGCCCATTGGATGCCGAGCCTGGCAGGGGGCACGCTGGCTGCCCCCGAGTTAATGCGCGGGCTTAGGCTTTACCGCTGAGTTTGGCCAGTGTTCGCAGCTCGCCGGGCAATACGGCTTGCACGCTGGGACGGGCTTTGACGCGGTCGAACAGATTTGCCAGTTGCGGCCAGCGCTGGCTGTCGAGGTGTTCGCCGCCGTGTTCGAGGTTGATCAACTGACAGCTGATCGCCAGGTCGGCCATGCTCAGCTGGTTGTCGACGAAGTAGTCGGCGCTGCCCAGGGTTTTTTCCAGGTAGTCGAAATGGCTTGGCAGTTTGTCGTGCAGGGCGCTCTGCACGGCCGCCTCATCGCACGGTTGCAGCATGGTCGGCTTCAAGACGCGGTTGCGGAAGACGGCAAAGGTGGTCAGGGGGGCGAGTTCGTAGTCGGCGTATTTTTCCAGCCAGTTGATCCTGGCGCGCTGCTCTGGCGTGCTGCCATAGAGCGGCGGTAGGTCGGGGTGTTTTTCTTCCAGGTAGTGGCAGATCACGCTGGAGTCGGCCAGGGTGAAGTCGCCGTCCTTCAATGCCGGAATCCGCCCCAGCGGGCTGAGCTCGCGATACCACTCGGGCTGGCCAAAGGGCGTGATGATTTCCAGTTGATAATCCAGCCCCTTCTCAGCGAGAAACAGGCGCAACTTGCGTACGAAGGGTGAAAGAGGCGCACCGTAGACGATCAGGCTCATGGGCAATCCTTGTCGAGAGGGAGGAGTCAATTGGGGCGGGCTTAAAAGCTCTTTTTCTTCCAGCTGTCTTCGTCGTCCAGGTCCTTGAGGCCTTCGGTCAGCTGGTTGACTTCATTTTCCGCAGGCTTGCTGGTTTCCAGGACCATGGCGTTGGCGCGATTCAAATGGTTTTCCAATTGCGCCAGCTGCGCCTGGTATTTGGCCGGATCAGGTTGTTTGCGCAGGTACTGCACGCCGCGCTCAAACGCCAGGCGGGCTTGTCCAGGCTGGCCTTTTTGCAGGGCCTGCTGGCCGAGGTTGTTAAAGAAGTCGATATGCAGCAAGCACAGCATGTTCTGGATTTCTTTATTCCAGTGCTTGGCTTCATTGGCTTGCAACAGGCCATCCTGAGCGGCACGGCTGATCTGGCTGTGCAGGTTTTCCAGGATGAAGCGCACTTCCTTGGCGCGGGCTTCGGTATTGATCGGCTGCACCGGGTTGCCGATGGCGATCAGCTCGTTCTTGTTGACCTGTTCGCGCAGTTCGGCAATCCGGGTGCGCAGTTCGCTGTTGGCTTTGTCCAGCGCTAGCAGGCGGTCACTGGCTTGCAGTTCCAGGCGGCTGAGCAGCAGCTTCAGCGCGGGGGTCATCAGTTGCCCTGGCAGATTGTCCGAAACGCTGCGGTTTCGGCGCGTGCGGTCGATGAGGTCGGCTTTCAGACGAGCCTTTTCGAGCTTGCTGCTTTCCAGCATGTGGTTGATGTAGGCAATGGCAATCAGGAGAAAGATGCCGACTACAATCAGTAGGGTTATGACAAGTGGCGACACCGCTAAAGCCTCATGCAGGGGATTTTCGCTTGAGTGTAGTGCCTTCGCTCTATTGCTCATAGCGCCAGGCCTATTTATGCCTTGAAGTCATTGATTTAAAAAAAGATTAACTCAAGGGTTGACGACTCTTGGATCGCTACCTAAAATGCGCGCCACTTCAAGCGGAAAGCCAAAAGCAAAACGCTGAAGTCGGAAGGGTTGATGAGAAAAACCCAGTTAGTATCCGGAGTGTGTCCCCTTCGTCTAGTGGCCTAGGACACCGCCCTTTCACGGCGGTAACAGGGGTTCGAGTCCCCTAGGGGACGCCATATTGCGGGAATAGCTCAGTTGGTAGAGCACGACCTTGCCAAGGTCGGGGTCGCGAGTTCGAGTCTCGTTTCCCGCTCCATATTCACAAAAACGCCGCTCACTGAGCGGCGTTTTTGTTTGTGCGATTTAATCGCGCAAGAAAAAAGCCCGTCGGTTTACCGTGCGGGCTTTTTTCTTTTAAGTGCGCTGGATCAGTGCTGGATGCCCTGTGTCGACAAGCTCAGCAGCTGTTTTTCCTGATTCCAGTCGAAGGGCTCGTCGTTCTGTGCGGCTTCGTAGCGGCGCTCGTCCAGGGCCTGGAACATTTGCAACTCTTCATCGGGCATGTAATGCAGGCAGTCGCCGCCAAAGAACCACAGCAGGTCGCGGGGCACCAGGTGGGCGATTTGTGGGTAGCGGTGGATGATCTGGCAGATCAGGTCCTGGCCCAGGTAGAGGTTTTCATCTGGCGAGGCGGGCAGTTGCGTCAGCAGTTCGTCGAAGCGCTCAAGGAACAGGGCGTGATTTTCTTCAGGTACCTGCTCGGCATCGCCGAGGGCAACCAGAATGCTGCGCAGGTGTGCCAGCAGGGCAAGGTGGTGGTCGAGATAGGTGGTGGCCATGCGGCAGTCCTCTGCAAAAAAATCAAGCGCGCGAGTATAGGCGGCTGGCTGGCGGCTGTCCTGTCTGCCGTGCTGTCGGGTGTTGGCGCAATGACTGGCAAGCCTGGCGTGTTCGGCGTTAACCCTTGGCGCGGGCGCTGGTTAGACTGAAGGTCCATTTGCTGAGGAGCGCTTACCGTGGATGAGTATCTGCAGCCTGGCCGGTTTATCGACAGTGATCATCCTGAGGTCATCGCGTTTGCCGAGCGTAACCGCGGCGCCAGTGCTGATCTGCGTGAGCAGGCCGTCAGCCTGTATTACGCCGTGCGTGACCAGGTGCGCTACAACCCCTATACCTTCAGCCGAGACCCGCAAACGCTTAAGGCCAGCCATGCGCTGAGCACGGGCGAGAGTTACTGCGTACCCAAAGCCTTGCTGCTGGCGGCGTGTGCCCGGCATTGCGGTATCCCCGCGCGGATTGGCCTGGCCGATGTGCGTAATCATCTGGCCACTCCGCGCTTGCTGGCGCTGCTGCGCAGCGAGGTGTTTGCCATGCACGGTTACACCGAGCTGTACCTGGCTGGTCGCTGGGTCAAGGCGACGCCGGCGTTCAATCTGGCGTTGTGCCGGGTATTCAGGGTTGAGCCGTTGGCGTTCGATGGCCTTAACGACAGCGTCTTTCATCCCTGCAATCAGCAGGGCGAGCGTTATATGGAGTATCTGCAGGATCACGGTCAGTTTGCCGAGCTACCGCTGGAGCTGTTTTTCAGTCATCTGGCGGCCTGTTATCCGCACTTGTTCAATGATGAAGCCCTGAGTCTGGGCGGAGACTTGCAGCGCGAGGCCAGCGCACTGGCTTAGCTGGTGGTGCCTATCGCGCTGGCTGATTCGCTGCGGCTGAGTTGCATTTATCCCTGCACGCCCTTATCTAAAGACTCCCTTCTTTTCGGCGCGTGCACGTTATGCATCCTGCTCTGTCCATCCGGCAGCTGACCAAAACCTATGGCAATGGCTTTCAGGCCCTCAAGGGCATTGATCTGGACGTGGCTGAAGGTGACTTTTTTGCCTTGCTGGGGCCCAACGGGGCCGGCAAGTCCACCACCATCGGCATCCTCTCGACCCTGGTAAACAAAACCAGCGGCACGGTGAATGTGTTTGGCCATGACCTCGACCGCTCGCCGTCGGCGTTGAAACGCTGCCTTGGCGTGGTGCCGCAGGAGTTCAACTTCAATCAGTTCGAGAAAACTTTCGATATCGTCACCACTCAGGCGGGGTATTACGGCATCCCGCTGAAGCTGGCTAAAGCGCGGGCTGAGCAGTACCTGACCCAGTTGGGCTTGTGGGATAAGCGCGATGTGCCGTCGCGGATGCTTTCCGGGGGAATGAAGCGCCGCTTGATGATCGCCCGTGCGCTGGTGCATCAGCCGCGCCTGTTGATTCTCGATGAGCCTACCGCCGGGGTGGACATCGAGCTGCGCCGTTCGATGTGGAGTTTTTTGACCGAGCTGAACGAGCAGGGCATCACCATCATCCTCACCACTCACTATCTGGAGGAGGCGGAGCAGCTGTGTCGCAACATCGGCATTATCGACCATGGGCGGATTGTCGAGAACACCAGCATGCGCGAGCTGCTGGGCAAGCTGCATGTGGAAACCTTGTTGCTTGACCTCAAAGACGCGCAGTTGGTGCCGCCGCAGTTACTCGGCTACCCGGCGCAGATGCTGGATGCCCACACCCTGGAAGTACAGGTGGAGAAAAGCCAGGGCATTACCGAGCTGTTTCGCCAGCTGGCCAGTCAGAACGTCGAGGTGCTGAGCTTGCGCAATAAAACCAATCGGCTGGAGGAGCTGTTTGTCTCCCTGGTGGAGAAAAACCTGGCCGAGGCGAGCGTATGAGTACGAATTTCATCAATAGCGAGCTGCGCGCCAACCTGATCGCCCTGCAAACCATCGTTTATCGGGAGATACGCCGTTTCACTCGTATCTGGCCGCAAACGCTGCTGCCGCCAGGCATCACCATGGCCCTGTATTTCGTCATCTTCGGCAACCTGATTGGCCGGCAGATCGGTGATATGGATGGCTTCAGCTACATGGACTACATCGTTCCTGGGCTGATCATGATGTCGGTGATCACCAATGCCTACAGCAACGTGGTGTCGAGTTTCTTCAGCAGCAAATTCCAGCGCTCGGTGGAGGAGTTACTGGTCTCGCCGGTGTCGCCCCATGTGATTCTGATCGGCTATGTCACCGGTGGTGTGTTGCGCGGCTTGGCGGTGGCGCTGATCGTGACCTTGCTGTCGCTGTTCTTTACCGATCTGCAGGTGCATCACCTGGGTATCACGATTCTGGTGATTGCCCTGACCGCGACCATCTTTGCTCTGGGCGGCTTTATCAACGCGGTGTATGCGCGCAATTTCGATGATATTTCGATTATTCCGACCTTCGTGCTGACGCCGCTGACTTACCTGGGCGGGGTGTTTTACTCGATCCACATGCTCTCGCCGTTCTGGCAGACGGTGTCGCTGGCCAATCCGATCCTGCATATGGTCAACGCCTTCCGCTACGGCATCCTTGGCGTATCGGACCTGAATATCGGCGTGGCCATTGGCCTGATGCTGTTCACCACATCCGCCCTGTATCTGCTGTGCATCCGCTTGTTGATCAGTGGCCGCGGCATGCGTCAGTAAGTTTCTGGTGTAGTGCATTGTTGTGATGGTGGCCGCTGATCCGCGGCCTTGGCTCCGCGCTGAAAGGTGCGGGTAAACGGGCTACAATCGCGTCCTGTTCTGATTCGGGTTTCTTTTATGCATCATCCTGCCGCCGCAGACTCGCCACTGGGCAAAACCAGTGACTACGTCGCCACCTATACGCCGTCGCTGTTGTTCCCGATTCCACGCACGGCCAAATGGGCCGAGCTGGGCCTGACCGCGCAGACCTTGCCGTATCAGGGCGTGGATTTATGGAATTGCTATGAGCTGTCCTGGTTGACGCCCTCGGGCAAGCCGGTGGTGGCGATTGGCGAGTTCGCCATTCCCGCTGACTCGCCGAATATCATCGAGTCAAAATCGTTCAAGCTCTACCTCAACTCGCTGAATCAGACGCCGTTTACGTCTCGTGCCGAACTGACAGCGCTGCTCCAGGCAGACTTGTCGGCGGTGGCCGGCGCCCCGGTGGCGGTGCGTGTACGCAGCTTGAGCGAGGTCGAGGAAGAGGGTGTGGCGCGCTTGCCGGGCGTGTGCATCGATGAGCTGGATGTGAGCATTCAGGACTACCACCAGCCGCAACCGCAGTTGTTGCAATGCGACCCGCAGCGGCAGGTCACGGAAGCTCTGCACAGCCACCTGCTGCGTTCCAATTGCCCGGTCACTGGGCAGCCGGACTGGGGCAGTGTGGTGGTCGAGTACAGCGGGGCGGCGCTGGATCACGCCAGCTTCTTGCGTTATCTGGTGAGCTTTCGACAGCACGCGGATTTTCACGAGCAGTGTGTGGAGCGCATCTTTCTGGATGTTCTGCGCTTGCTGCAGCCGCAGGCGTTGACGGTGTACGCGCGCTATGTGCGCCGTGGCGGGCTGGACATCAATCCGTATCGCAGCTTGGCCACTCCAAGCCCGGACAACCGGCGGCTGGTACGCCAGTAAGAAAAATCCCGGCCATTGCGCCGGGATTTTTTATGCCTTAGATGCCCATATTGGCCAGGCTCTGCAGGATGTTGCGCAGAGTGCCGGCGACTGTCGGGTGTTCCACCTCGAAGCGTTCTACCGCCAGGTTGACCCCGTCAACCAGCGATGTGTCTGGTGGGTTGATGCTGGGGCGGGTCAGTTGCTGTTCGATCTCCTCCAGCAGGGTGGCGAGGGCTGCCCGGTCGTCATCGCTCAGCGGTGGCTGCTGGGCCAGTTGATCGCGCAATTCTTGCAGTTGTTGCTGTAAACGTGCCGGCATGGTGGTTTCCCTGAGTGATGGGGGGCTGGGCAGGGTGCCCGTAGAGCGTTTACGTGCAGATTAATCTACCCGCGCGTCTCTTGCCTGATCGGAATCAAGTGGCCGCTGTATCCGCTTTGCTGTTTTTGCTGTTTTCCGGGCCGCCAGAAAGGTCCGCTGTGGCTTTATACTGTGCGCCAGCGTCGACGGGTTAGCCGCTTCGGCAGTTTGAATAAAGGGAGTGAGTGGATATGCGCGCAAAAGCCGCGAGCTGGACTGAACAGTTGGGCAAGCTTTTCCTCGGCGCCGGGTTGCTATGCCTGCCGCTCTTGGCGCAGGCCGCCAGCGAAGATGATCCGTGGGAGTCGATCAATCGCCCGATCTTCACCTTCAACGACACCCTCGATACCTATGCCCTCAAGCCCTTGGCTCAGGGGTATCAGGCGGTTACTCCGCAGTTTCTCGAAGATGGTATCCACAACATGTTTGGCAATGTCGGCGATGTCGGCAACCTGGCCAACAATCTGTTGCAGGGCAAGCTTGAGGCAGCAGGGGTCGACACCAGCCGGGTGTTGTTCAATACCACCTTCGGTCTGCTCGGTTTCTTCGACGTAGCGACCAAGATGGAGCTGCGCAAAAGTGATGAGGACTTTGGTCAGACCCTCGGCGTCTGGGGCGTGAGCAGTGGTCCTTATGTGGTCTTGCCGCTATTGGGCCCGAGTACTGGTCGTGATGCGGTAGCCAAAATTCCGGACAGCCTGCTGGAACCCTATCCGTACATTAACGATGTCCCGGCGCGTAACCTGACCCGTGGTGTCGATGTCGTGGATACCCGTGCCAGTCTGCTGTCGGTCGAGAAGCTGATCAGCGGCGACAAGTACGTGTTTATCCGCAACGCCTACCTGCAAAATCGCGAGTTCAAAGTGACCGATGGCGAAGTGGTGGATGACTTCTAGGTCATCAGCCAGATAAAGGAAAAGGCGGCCATGGCCGCCTTTTGCGTGTAAGCGAGCGTTACCTCAGCTCATGGACAGGATGGTCAGACCCAGCGATTGGCGTCCGTCGCCCAGGTCGATGACGCGCACCACTTCAGTCTCGGCGTTGAGTCCGGACAGTTTGTCGTGGTCAGAGGCAATCTGTACGCGGATTTTTTCACCCATCTGCAGATTGCTGGTGGCTTCAATCTGCATGCCGGTGCTCGACAGGTCGAGGCACAGGGCCGGGATTTCCTGGCCGGCATGGTGCAGAGTCATTTTGGCTTCCATCCGCATGCGGATGTAGTCTCGCTTCTCGCTGTAGGCACGATCAATTTGGCTCATTAACCCCTTCCTCTTGTTCTATAGGACGCTCCTCAACAACTCTTATAACCCCCGCGGATTTGAGGTGTAAAGTCGCCCGGCGACGATCGGCTCACGCTTGAATCGATGCTGAGATGGGAGTACCGTCTGCGCCTTGAAGTGAAGCCTCGCCAATGCATCCAGACCTGCGCGCTGGTGCCAAATTTAACCCGTCCCCGGCGTTGTTTGCCTGGATACCCAATGCACAGTCCCAGTGCCACGCTGCTGATCATTGACGACGACCAAGTCGTGCGTGCGAGCCTCGCAGCCTATCTCGAAGACAGCGGTTTCAACGTTCTGCAAGCCAGCAATGGATTGCAGGGCCTTGAAGTATTTGAACGTGATCATCCCGATCTGGTCATCTGTGATTTGCGCATGCCGCAAGTCGATGGCCTGGAGCTGATTCGCCGCATCAATGCCCTGCAGGTCGAAACGCCAGTCATCGTGGTCTCCGGTGCCGGGGTCATGACCGATGCCGTCGAGGCCTTGCGTCTGGGGGCTGCCGACTACCTGATCAAGCCTCTGGAAGACCTCGCGGTACTTGAGCACTCGGTACGCCGGGCGCTGGATCGTGCCCAGCTGCGCGTGGAAAATTTGCGCTACCGGGAAAAACTCGAAGCCGCCAACCGCCAGCTCCAGGCCAGCCTGAGCCTGCTTGAGGAAGACCAGAACGCCGGGCGGCAAGTGCAGATGAACATGCTGCCGCAGACGCCCTGGGTGGTCGACGGTCTGCAGTTTGCTCACCAGATCATTCCGTCGCTGTATTTGTCTGGCGACTTTGTCGATTACTTCCGCCTGGATGAGCGCCGTGTGGCATTTTACCTGGCTGATGTTTCCGGGCATGGTGCTTCATCGGCCTTTGTTACCGTGCTGTTGAAGTTCATGACCACCCGTTTGCTCTATGAATCCCGCCGCGGCGGGGTGCTGCCCGAGTTCAAGCCCTCGGATGTGCTCGCCCATATCAACCGTGGCTTACTCAACTGCAAGCTGGGCAAGCACGTGACCATGATCGGCGGGGTGATTGATGAGCAGGCAGGCTCGCTGACCTACAGCATCGGCGGCCATCTGCCATTGCCCGTGCTGTTCAGTGCAGGCGAGTCGTACTATTTGCAGGGCCGTGGCTTGCCGGTGGGCTTGTTCGCCGAAGCCAGCTACCAGGATCATGTCATGCAGATACCGGAGAGCTTCAGTCTGACGCTGTTGTCCGACGGCATTCTGGACCTTTTGCCCGGCGATACACTCAAAGAGAAAGAGACCCTGCTACCGCAGCTGGTATCCAGCGCTGGCGGTACTCTGGATGGGTTGCGTCGAGTCTTTGGTCTGGCCAAGCTGGGCGATATGCCGGATGATATCGCCTTGCTGGTGATGAGCAGGAACCTTGCATGAGTACTGGTAAAATCCAGTTTGCCGAGCAAAGCGGGACATTTATTCTCAAGTTCGTCGGTGAAGTCCGTCTGACCTTATGTTCGGCTTTGGATGCGACGATTGAAAAGATTTTCACCTCCCTGAATTTCTCGGCCATCGTCATTGATCTGACCGAAACCCGCAGTATCGACAGCACCACGCTCGGCTTGCTGGCCAAGTTGTCGATCCTGTCGAGGCAGAAAATCGGCCTGTTGCCCACCGTGGTCACTACCCACGATGACATCACCCGCCTGCTGCAATCCATGGGCTTCGATCAGGTATTCAATATCGTCGAAAGCCCGCTGCCATGCTCAGAATGCCTGGCGGATTTGCCCTCGCAGGATCAGTCGGAAGACGTGGTCAAGGCCAAGGTGCTGGAAGCGCACCAAATCCTGATGAGCCTGAATGAGTCCAATCGTGAAGCCTTTCACGACCTGGTCAGCGCGCTGGAACGCCAGCACTGACAACGCCGCAGTCGATTTGATGATAACGGGCGATCCCTTACAGGATCGCCCGTTGTCGTTTCAGGCCAGGGCTTTGAGCAGGGCTTCGAGTTTTTCCTGGTCGCGGGCAAACAGGCGAATGCCTTCGGCGAGCTTCTCGGTGCCCATGGCATCTTCGTTCATGGCCCAGCGGTACTGGCTTTCGCCGAGGGTTTGGCGGGGCTCGCCGGCATTTCCCGGTGCGAGCAGGCGCGGCAGTGGTGCGTGTTCGTCGGCCAGTTTTTGTAGCAGCTCGGGGCTGATGGTCAGGCGGTCGCAGCCGGCCAGTTGTTCGATCTGGCCGAGATTGCGAAAACTCGCGCCCATCACCACAGTGCTGTAGGCATTGGCCTTGTAGTAGTTGTAGATGCGCGTCACCGACTGCACGCCAGGGTCTTCGGCGCCAACAAAATCGCGGCCTTCGGCCTTCTTGTACCAGTCATAGATACGGCCGACGAAGGGCGAAATCAGAAACACCCCGGCATCGGCGCAGGCAGCGGCCTGGGCGAAGGAAAACAGCAGGGTCAGGTTGGTCTGGATGCCTTGGCGCTCCAGTTGTTCAGCGGCGCGAATGCCTTCCCAGGTCGCGGCGATCTTGATCAATACGCGCTCACGGCCGACTCCGGCCTGTTCGTACAGGCCGATCAGGCGTTCGGCGCGGGCCAGGGTGGCCTGGGTGTCGAACGACAAGCGGGCATCCACCTCGGTCGAAATGCGGCCCGGTATGACCTTGAGAATTTCCTGGCCGACACTGGCGCCAAACAGGTCGCAGGCCAAGCCCAGGTCACCGCCACACTGGCCAATGGCGTTCTGCAACAGCGGCGCATAACGCGGCAGGGCGGCGGCTTTCAGCAGCAGCGATGGGTTGGTGGTGGCGTCCACCGGTTGCAGACGAATGATGGCGTCGAGGTCGCCGGTGTCGGCCACCACGGTGGTGAACTGCTTGAGTTGATCCAGTTTGGAAGTCATGACGAAGCCTTGTCGATGCTGATGCCTTGACCTTACCCGAGCAGCCGCCACCACTCAACAGAGCTTAGGGTCTACTCCCGTTTCATCGCGAGCCGCGTTGCTGCGAGAAATGGCCCCCGGTTAGGCGCAGGACGCCGGTAATGGTTATTCCCTTGCCAAGTCCTGCAACAACAGCGGGGGCCATTTCTCGCGCAACCCGAAGGGCCGGGCCTGTTTTTGTGCGATGCGGCGTTACTCGTCGCTTATTTGGAACAACCAAATCACGCTCCTCGCGCCTTGCCTCGCGCAAAAACAGGCTCCGGCGCGGCCGCGAATGAAACGGGAATAGACCCTAGTGACCCTCAAGCAATTGCGTGGCCTGATCCAGCAGTTGCAGCGGGTCATCGACCTTGTGCACATCCACCGAGAGCAGCTGACGAAAGCGCCGGGCGCCAGGGAAGCCTTGGCCTAGACCGAGTACATGGCGGGTGATGTGGTGCATCACGCCACCCTCGGCCAGATGTTGCTCGATGTAGGGGCGCAGCTGGCGCAGTGCCTCGGCGCGACCAACCACTGGTGTGTCGCTGGCAAACAGCTGTTGATCGACCTGCGCCAACACGTAGGGGTTGTGATAAGCCTCGCGGCCGAGCATGACGCCATCGAAGGTCTGCAGATGCGTGCGGCATTCATCCAGGGTCTTGATCCCGCCGTTGAGAATGAATTCCAGGTCGGGGAAGTCTTGCGTGAGCTGGGCCGCAACTTCATAACGCAGCGGCGGCACCTCGCGGTTTTCCTTCGGTGACAGGCCTTCGAGAATGGCGATCCGCGCGTGCACGGTAAAACTGCGGCAGCCGGCGGCGGCAACCGTACCGACGAAGTCACACAGCTCGGCATAGCTGTCGCGGCCGTTGATGCCGATGCGATGCTTGACCGTCACCGGGATGCTCACCGCATCCTGCATGGCCTTGACGCAATCGGCCACCAGCTGCGGATGGCCCAT
>JAIERF010000062.1 GCA_019747075.1 Pseudomonadaceae bacterium | reverse complement strand
ATGAGCGGTCACGCGTTAGCGAAATGTCCGGTCACGATCTACCGAAACAGCCGGTCACGGTGGGCCGAAATACGCATCTTGCGTATAGCGCACCTGGGCTCGCTCGATACGCTCGGATAACTCCAACTTGTGTAGCTTGCCCAGCAAATCACATAGCGACCTAACACCCGGATCATTGGCCAAGTATGTGGCCCAACGCTTAAAGCGCTCGATCTCTTGTGCAGATAAATTACCTTTAGAGAGGTCAAGGAACATACCAGGGTCCAACCCCAGCATTTCCAGCTGCTCATGAAGCTGTTGCAGCAACTGCAGAAATGCTTCGAGCTCCTCCATGAACTGCTGGCGCAGCATGGATATACGCTCAAGCTCCCACTCTGCCCGCGCCTTATCCAGTGCCTTTTGCCATTCATCTCGCAAAAGGCGAGCACTTACAGTGCTATCGGCCTGAGGTTTTTTGGCAACTGTTTGAGAGACCGTCGCCGCTGCCAGTTCACGCTGCCAAAAAGATTGATTATCTGGCAGTTTGGCAGCACGGCACAGTGCAACATAGTCCGCAACAGCTGCTGCCAACTCTGCACTCGACACAGGGGGAGACTGGTACCGCGCTTGCCAGTTCCATAGCTGCTGCTCATATTGCGTAAAGGGGAACTCGGCTTTCAGCTCTTCAGCCGAGGCCGACTGCCACAGCCGGATTCGCTCTGCTACGTAACCTGCAGCCGAATCAGAGTTCCTTAGTAGTGACGCGAATATACGCTGAACGTTATCGCCAACATCCTTGGCAGCACTAGCCAGTGGCTCTAGCGACATAACTCTTCCAGCCGTTCGCAGTCCTTGATCCGAAGTTGCAATCCCTCGATTTGTGCGGCGACACCAGAAATGGCCAGCGCTGACTTTACGCCAGGTACAAAGGGGGACTTCAGCATGGACTCGTAATGTTTGAACCTTTTATCAACCTGCCTAACCGTTAAATTAAGTTGTTTTTTAATCTCCGAAACAGAATGAGATAACGAAGATATTAAGCGTTTGTTGATGTCATCTTTCTTATCGCCCTTGTGAAACAATATCTCTGGCGTAAAATTAATTTTCTTATAATTGTATCGACCTCCCGCATAGTCTAGCTGACAAGTGCCTTGCCCATCAAACTGGCATTCAATTTCATCATTTTCGTTCCCTCGCTCATCCACTGGATGAAAGACATCTTTCGATTTTATTCTTTCTTTTTGTATGTATAGGTCAAATGACTCTTCATAGTTTCTGTGGTAGCTCGACTCAGGAGTAAAAGTCACTGCGCAGTGGAAAAAATCTTTCTCTGATATTTTTGTCGTTTTGTATACATTGGTCGAGTGATAGAGTTCTTTATTGATTTCTTTATCTAGTGACTCTTTCTCTTTATCAAGCGCAGCCAAATCTATACCACTATCAAACCCGCAAGCCTTTACCGCCTCTGCAACGATATCCCAGACTGCCTGACGATTCTCTTCATGCGTCCACAAGCAGTGCTGCAGCAGCAAGGCGTCACTGTGGTTGGTTTCTTTGCGGTCATTAAAGAAGGCTGCTGCCTTCATGAGCATCGCGGCACGCTGCCAGCGTCGGTCGGAGACATAAACCTTGAGCGTTTCGTATTGCTGCTCCAGCTGTTCGCGGATCAAATGAATGATGGTTAGCGTCTCAGCAGACAGCTTGACCTGATGCGATTGCGCCATCCATTCAGCCCACTCGCTGGACTTCACCTGTAGAACCGAGGGGATATCGATTTTGGCTTCGGTCGGTTTGCTATTAAGTAGCTGATCGAAGTGCTGGGCTTCACGAATGGGCCCCACCATCAGCCTCACAATAAAGCGGTCGTACAAGGCTTCTAGGCCTTGATTGGCATCTGGCGTTTCGTTGGATGCAGCAATCAGGGCCTTGAGTGGGGCTTTCTCAATGGCTTCACCATTACGGAACACATGCTCATTAATCAATGTCAGCAGGGTGTTCAAAATAGCGGGGCTGGATTTCCAGATTTCATCGAGGAAGGCGAAATCGGCCTTGGGCAGGTAATTATCTGTTTTGCGAATGTAGTGATCTTCTTTCAGCGCCTTGATGGACACAGGGCCAAACACCTCTTCAGGTGTGCTGAAGCGGTTCATCAGGTACTCGAAATAGGTCGGCTGATCAAAGGCGCAGGCTATACGGCGAGAAATCAGACTCTTGGCCGTGCCGGGCGGACCGTACAAAAAGGTATTCTGTCCGCAGAGCGCTCCCAGCAGAGATACCGCGATGATCTCTTCACGCTCAAACATGCCCGCGCTTACGCTGGCGACCAAATCTCCGATACGCTTTTGCAAACCCACACCCAACTCCTTGCAAGCACTCGGCAGCCCTCATGGCTACCACATGGTCAAATGCCGCTAGGAAACCTAGCGGGCAATGTAATCAAGCCTCAGTATGCTGACCGACCTGCGTACGCAGCTCGTTTTCGAAAGTCATTAACCGCTTCATTTTCTCAACGATCAGGCCAAGCACTTCCTCTTCATCAAAGTGCTCCAGCACCCAGCTAAAACCCAGGATGCTGTTGTTCTTACCCTCATTCCATACCTTGGTTTCGTTACCCATAAAGAGCTTTCGCCCCTGCTCTTGCAGCGCCTCATCAACATCACACAAGTACACCCGTATCGAGGGCTTCATCGTGCTGCTGGCACCACTCAGGTAGAGCACAACATCGGACCATGTTTTCCAGCTGTTGGAGGCATAACGCAGTGCTGGGCCATTCTTCCAATTGTGCCGCCGGGTGTAACGCTCGTAGCCAGGAACTTCGGCATCCAGCTTGTCGAGCACCTTAGCGTCGAGGGCATCAATGACTTGGTCCTTGAGGCGCGTCAGCTTGTTGATTTGATGCAGGTGCTCAATGACGAAGTTGACGGCTTTGGCGTCCATGGCCTTCTCCACAGTGATGTTTTCCAAGTGCAGCAGGAAGTCGCGGGCAAACACCTGCCACTTATCTACAGGATGAGTCAGCATGCGCTGAGCCAGTTGCTGACGTGCAGCTTCAATGAATTGCGCGTAACTCAGACCATGCCATGCGGCCCGCACGCTTTTGCCTGATGGAGAGAGCACGGCATAAACCAGCGGACGCTCACCGTCGTTGAGTTCGCGCTGAGCGAAGGCTTCATAGTCGGCAAAGGGGTTAACTTGTCCGTGGAAAATCTTGTTTTCCAAGAGCAGATCCCATCCATCACCGGGGAGCACCAGGTCGATTCGGTTGCTGTTATGGGTGACCACCTCGCGCTGGGGCGCCGCTCGCAAACTAGGCGTCAGCATTGAGGTATTGGGCAGACAATTCAGTAGCGCAGTGAGAAAGCACTCTTCCAGTCCATGCACCTGCGCTGGATTGAGAAAGAACGCCAGCAAATCCGTGGTGGGGTTTTCGTAGTAGCCGCGTCCGCCCAAGGCAAAAATGCTCGGCTCTCGCTCAGGCTGATAAAAGCGCTCGGCCTTCGTCAGTAACGCGCGCAGTTGTTCCAAATCCATGGTGTAGCTCCCTAGTAGAACAGTCAGCCTGTCCCTTTGATTCGATGGCGCGCTTTCAGAAGGGCCATGCGTTGCACCCTTTGTACTTATTAACGATGAAGCAGTACCGCCCGCGCAAGAGGAACAACGACCCCAAAAGCTAAAGGAATGACTATAGGACTGAAAATCCTACGTTCCACGCAGACAAAAAAGCCGGTCAATCGACCGGCCTCTTCTCTATCTCGCTGCAGCTGCACTTGCTATCCAATCATCGACCTCATGCTGAAGCCAGCGGCTGGCTCGACCTATCTTCAGCTGCTTTGGGAAGTCACCCTCTCGAATACGGCAGTAGATAGTCTTACGACTCAATCCGACTTTGCGGCTCACGGCATTGAAGTCAAGAAGGATCATCTCAGACATAAACCACCTCCCAGAAAGAGAGGCTGGTGGATTCATGTGAGCACTGCGGTGGTAATGCATTCCTCATAGCTGACTGCTCTGCCGGATCGTGCCTTCAAGGCATTAGTTCTACTTTTCCAATTCCGCTGCGCATCAAGTAGACAACGTCACAGCAGCAAACCTAGAGGCTCCGGATAACCTCACACCTGTATATTTCCACAGCAACCTAGGCCGCGCAACAAAATACTTGACTTTACAGAAACTTATCCAATCTCGAACAAATCCAGCTGTTCAGCTTGATGCTCATCTTTATCAGAACTGTCGAGTAGACGACCCAGCGCAGTATCGAAAGCCTCCATGGTCGGGCGCATCTGGGGCAATTTCGCTTCAGGATTATTCCGGTAGTGCGTAACGACAACACCTGTTTGCCCGTGTGACTGCAACGCGTCACTATCGAAATCCTTGATGTCGTTGCGCTGCATGAACTGCGTACATGTGCGCCGGATATCACGCGGGGTAAATTTCGGAACGGGCTGGCCGTCCAGCTTTGCATGCTCAGTCGCAAACCACTCGCTCACCGCATGAGACAAACTGGACGCGTGAATCGGCTTTTGTCCACCAACACTCCAGGGGTATACAGCACCTGGGGACTGCAAGGCACGAACCTGTTCAAGTACCTGCAAGGCCCTGCTGCTTAAGGGAACGAAGTGAGCACGTTTTTTACTGCCACGCCCTTTGCTATCGATGATCTTCAAGTACTTCTTTTGAAGGTTGTAGCTGGTCCAGGGCTCACGGATAAACTGGAGGGGGCGCTGCCCTGCAGTAGCAAAAGCAAAGTGAAAGACACGCGCCATAATTGCACCAACCGAATCGACCTTGGTGATGGTGTACCAAAATTGCTTCAGCTCCTTATCAGTCAGGGCGCGCTCGCCAGGCTTTGACGTGTTCGGGACAGTTACTGGATCCGCAGGATTCATCTGAAGTCCGTAGCTTTTAGCACTGCTTCGGTCGATATGATGCTCAGCTTTCAAGCCAAAATTGAAAGCAGCCACAAGAAACGAACGAACCTTGCCCGTCTGACGCCCAGCTCCCCTGTCCCAGATTGGTTTCAGCAGAAGATTCACATGCTCCGGCCTGACATCCTTGGCCTTCATATTCATGATGTCGAGCCGTTCCTCTTGGCCTTCCTTGCTCACGGCTACAACTTTCTCGCCTTCCAGATCCTTAGAAAGCACACGCTCGAACTCCTTGATCTGCGCAGCTGAAACACCATCACGTCGACGGTCTTCGATGTAATCCCGGAACAATTCAGACAAAGTGCCTTTTGAAGCCTCTATTGCAGCAAGTCTCTGCTGCTCATGCAGCTGGCGCTGGCGTTCGGCTTGCTCGACCTCTTCCTCGGCAGCACATCTGACTAGGTAAGCCTTGATGTCACCATGCTCTGCCGCGATCTTTGCGTAACGTACCGCTTGCTCGCGAAGTTCAGTAAGTGAGAGACCGGGACTCTTGGCTGTTTTCTTGAAGACACCGAGCTTGATCTTCTGCCCCCCGCCATCGCGGCGGCGGTAGTACCCTTCAACAGCTCCTGAAGCACGGCACTCGAACAAGATTGATCCACTGCCTCGGCCTGGCAGTGAATCGGTGGCAGTCTGACCAGGCTTAAGCGCCTTCAGCTCCACATCTGTCAGAAATTTCCTACTACTCGCCTTGCCCGATGCCTCTGCCATTTCTGCGTACCGTTTTGCGTACCGTTTCTTAGGGCATGACCGGCCACACCCAGAACCAAGGAGAAACACCTAACCCCTTGAATTTAAGATAACGCGCTAAATCGGCTTTTTTCGGGAGACGGAGGGAAACGACCAGAAACGTGCTTTTTACTGCCTCATAATCCTTTGGTCCACGGTTCAAGTCCGTGCAGGCCCACCAGTTAAAAAGCCGCGCAATGCGCGGCTTTTTCGTTTCTGCAGCGTTGTTGCTAGATCAAGCGCCACTGACACCCCAGACGCTGCCCAGGCTGTTAAGCAATGCGCCTTGCACGCCCTGCTGGCCGAAGTACTGCAGCAGCAAGGGGGCGATCTGGCTGATCATGCCGCTGTCCATGCCCAAGGCGCTGAAGGCCTGATTGAGCTGCTGGGTGTTGTTGACGTTGCCCAGCGCTGCAGTGGCTTCGGCGCTGAGGGGCGCGCCGGCCGATTCGCCGAGCAGGCCGCTAAGGCCATTCAGTTGCTGCAGGCCGTTGCTGCCTTCCAGCTTGTTCAAACCGGGAATGCTCTGATTCAGCTGGCTGTATTCAGCGCTCGGTAATTGATTTTTCGCGAGGCCAAGCAACGCGCCCGTGCCGCCCAGCGCCTGTTGCGGGCTGAGCTTGAGGCTGCTCAGGGCCTGCAACAACTCCAGGCTCTGCGGATTACCCAACAGGTTCGCGGCCTCCCCGCCCGCATTGGCGCCGCCGGCTGCCGAGACCACATTGGCGGCGTCGCTCAAGCTAAACGCCAAGGCCGGAAACGTAGTCATCGACAGGGCGCCGAGCAGTAACAGGCGGTGGGCAGTTTTCATCGTTAAAACCTCAATAGAATTAAGTCGCCGCCAGACTGGCGAGCCGGTGCACCCGCCGTTGGACTGCTGCGCCTGGGCGGATGTTCCCACTCAGGCGCGATTATCACGCGGGCACTTTATGCCGGGCAGCGTATAGACAGAGCATCTCCATAGCCACATAAGAGGCCGCCAGGGCCGTGACTTCGGCGTGGTCGTAGGGTGGCGAAACTTCCACTACGTCCATGCCCACCAGATTGATCCCGCGCAGGGCACGGAGAATTTCCAGGGCCTGATGGCTACTCAGGCCGCCCGGCACGGGGGTGCCGGTACCGGGCGCATAGGCCGGGTCCAGGCAGTCGATGTCGAAAGTCAGGTACACCGGATTATCGCCAACCCGCGCGCGGATCAGCTCGGCGATCTGCTCGGGACTGCTGCGGTGCACCTGGCGGGCGTCCAGCACCTGAAAGCCCATGACGTCATCGTTGGTGGTGCGCAAGCCGATCTGTACCGAGCGCGCCGGATCGACCAGGCCCTGCTTGGCGGCGTAATAAAACATGGTGCCGTGGTTGATGCCTTGCGGACCTTCGTCGGTGTCTGGCCAGGTGTCGCTGTGGGCGTCGAAGTGCACCAGCGACAGCGTGCCGTGCTGCTTGGCATGGGCCTTGAGCAGCGGGTAACTGATGAAGTGGTCGCCGCCCAGGGTGAGCATGGCGCAGCCAGCGGCGAGGATGGTGTCGGCATGCGCTTCGATCGCCGCCGGGGTCTGCTGGGGCTGGCTGTGGTCGAAGTCGCAATCGCCATAATCGATCACTGCCAAGTGGTCGAAGGGATCGAACTCCCACGGCCAGTGCCGCTCCCAGGCGCTGGTGACCGATGCCGCGCGGATCGCCCGCGGGCCAAAACGAGTGCCCGGCCGGTTGGTAGCCGCGGTGTCGAACGGCACACCGCTGACCACCACATCCACGCCCGTCAGATCGCGGCTGTAGCGCCGGCGCATAAAGCTGGTGACGCCGGCGTAGGTCGCTTCGGAATAGGTGCCGTACAGGCTGGTACGGGTCATGGCCTGGTCGTTGCCCTGAAAAGCTTCCATGGTCAGCTCCTTAATAGTGAGTACGGAAGGTGGTCCAGAGTCGCGTGCGCTCACGCTGGCTGCGCAACGGCAGTAACTCTTCGGTGAACAAGCGCTCGCGCAGCGCCTGATCGGGATAGATATCGGGGTCACCACTGACTGCCGCGTCAACCAGGGCCGTGGCCTCGCGGTTGGCGTTAGCGAAGAACACGCTGTTGGTCAGCTCGGCAATCGCCTCCGGGCGCAGCATGTAGTCGATAAACGCATGGGCAGCCTGGGGGTGCGGCGCATCCACCGGGATGGCCAGGGTGTCGAACCACAACAGCGTGCCCTCGCGGGGGATGCGGTAGATCACCTCGAAAGCTTGCTGGCTTTCCTGGGCACGCGCGGCGGCCATGGCAGCATCACCGTTATAGGTCAGGGCCAGGCACACTTCGCCTTTGGCCAGGTCGTTGATGTGCCGGCCCGTGGCGACGTAACGAATGTTCGGCTGCAGTTGGGCGAGCAGCGCCTGCACCTGCGCCAGCTCACTGGCGGTTGTGCTGTAGGGTTTGAAGCCGAGGTAATTGAGCGCAACGCTGATCACCTCCTGGGGCGAATCGAGCATGGCGATACCACAGTCTTTCAACCGGCTGGCGTACTCGGGTTTGAACAGCAGGTCGAGGCTGTTCAACGGCGCATTGGGGATGCGCTTCTCCACCGCCTGCTTGTTGATGCCCAAGCCCACAGTGCCCCAGGTGTAAGGCACGCCGTACTGGTTGCCGGGGTCTGCGCTGGCCAGCTTGCCGAGCAGTTCGACATCCAGATTGGCGAAATGTGGCAGTTGCTCGCGCTGCACCGGCTGCAACGCCTTGGCCTTGATCGCCCGGGCCAATCCGCCGGATGAGGGGAACACCACATCGTAGCCACTGGCGCCAGTCAGCAGCTTGCTCTCTAGGGCTTCGCTGCTGTCAAAGATGTCGTATTTGACCGCAATACCGGTCTCGTCCTTGAAGCGCTGCAACGCTTGCTCCGGCAGATAGGCGGACCAGCTGTAGATGTTCAATTGTTTTTCTTCGGCCTGGGCGGCAATCCCCAGCCCCAGGCACAACACGGCAATCACGGCACGCATGGCAACACTCCTCGGCAAGCAACGGTTGAGGGCATCCTGCGCCGGGCCATGCTTCTGATAAATATGAAGCATGCTACTTTGGCATTCATCGCCATCAATGTTTAACCCGCACCTAGGAGTGCCCATGCTCAGCCAATTACGCGATCTCGACCTGCAACTGCTGCGTCTGTTTGTCTGCGTGGTGGAGTGCGGCGGCTTCAGCGCGGCGCAAGGCGAGCTGGGCATCGGTCAATCGACCATCAGCACGCAAATGGCCAAGCTGGAGACCCGCCTGGGCTATCGCCTGTGCGAGCGCGGCAAGGCCGGGTTTCGCCTGACGCCCAAGGGCGTGCAGGTGCTGGCCGCGACTCGCCGGCTGTTCGCCGCCATCGAACAGTTCAAGGGCGAAGCCCAGGGCATGGCCGACAAGTTGCTGGGCGAGCTGCGCATTGGCCTGTCAGAAGCCCTGGATGCTCAGGTGCTGGAGCGAGTAGCCGCCGCCATCGGCCGCTTTCGCCAGCGCAACCAGGCGGTGCAGATCGAACTGCTCAGCGCCATGCCGGCGGAGCTGGAGCGGCGCCTTTTGCAAGACCAGCTGCACCTGGCCATCGGCTACTTCGCCGGGCAGCAGCACACCCTGGATTACCAGCCGCTGTTCAGCGAACAGCAGCGCCTGTATTGCGCCAAGGTCCATCCGCTGTTCGACGTGGCGCAGCCCAGCCAGGCGCAACTCGACGCCTGCGACGGCGTGCTACATCCGTATCGTTTTATCAGCGCCGCCGAGCCGTTCCAGCCCGCCAGCAGCAGCGCGCGCAGCGAACAGGTGGAAGGCTGCCTGAGCTTTATCCTCTCCGGCGCCCATATCGGCTACCTGCCCCGGCACATTGCCGCACCCTGGCAGGCGCGCGGTTTGCTCAAGGCCCTAGGGCCAGAGGAACTGGGCTTCACAGTGCAGTTTCACCTAGCCCAGCACCGTGGCCGGGCGCCCAGCGAGGCGCAGCTGGCGTTACTGGCAGACCTGCAGGTGGCCTTCGCCAACGCGTCTTGAGGCGATCAGAACAGCGTCACGGCAACGGTGAAATAGAAGCCTGCCAGCGCGCTATTGATCGGGTATTTACAACAAAAACAGCTGATTTGTTTGACATATTTTACGGCCAAGGCACACTGAGCCACGGTTCCGTCTCGCCTTGAGCTACCCTTTAGCAACCCTCCGGGTTCTTTTTCAGGGCCAGCTGATGCACGTAACATGGCCATCGGCAAGGCAGGCAGCACCGGTAAAAACAGGAAGCACCGCGGCAACACAGGTACTTCCTGCACAGAAACGGCAGGCGCCGGCCTGCCCTAAGGTGACATATGTCCAACAACAACACTGGCAACACCCAGAACGTAAAACGTAAACCCGTAGTCCTGATGTCCATGGGCGCCCAAGAGCGCAAAGGCCATGACTACCAAGTGATGACCAACAAGTACATCCGCCCTCTGGTCGAAATCTCTGGCTGCGTGCCCCTGCTGGCACCCACCTGCTTCGGCACCGATGACCTTGAGCAATACCTATCGATGGTCGATGGCGTCTACCTCACCGGCGCCGGCAGCAACATCGACCCGACGCTCTACGGTCAGGAAAACCTCACGCCGAGCAAGGCCCAGGACCAGGACCGCGACAACTTCGACCTGCCACTGATTCACGCCGCACTGGCCAAGGGCCTGCCGATCTTCGGCATCTGCCGCGGCATGCAGGAAATGAACGTGGCCCTCGGCGGCGACATGCACCAGAAACTCTACGAAGTTGAGGGCATGAACGACCACCGCGAAGACGACACCACGCCGCCGGCCGAGCAGTACGCCGAAGCCCACAGCATCCGCCTGGTACCGGGCACCTGGCTGGCCGAGCTGCTGGGCCTGGAAGAAATTCCGGTCAACTCCCTGCACGGCCAGGGCATCAAAACCCTGGGCAAAGGCCTGGAAGCACTGGCCCATGCCGAAGACGGCGTGATCGAAGCCATTCACCTGCCACAAGCGCCGCAGTTCACCCTGGGTGTGCAATGGCACCCCGAGTGGCAAGCCTCGCAAAACCCGCAATCGGTGCGCCTGTTCGAGGCCTTCGGTGCGGCCTGCCGTAAGCGCGTAGCCGAGCAAAACGGCTAAGCACCCGTTTAGCGGCATAAATGAATAGCGCAGGCCTTGGCCTGCGCTATTCATCTTCCATCTCCCCCTAGATTGGCGACGAAGGCACAGCAAGCTTTGGCAGCGCTGAGACCGTTCACTTCTGCGCAACGCCGATCATCCCTGGCTTAGCTACCAATCACCCCGCCGTCGAGTTTAGTGATCAACACTGTGGTCGAGCGCGGGCGGGTTTTACCGTCGCTGGCCGGGAAGCTGATGCCGGGGTGCTGGATATTCGCCCACATCGCCTTGCCATCCGGGCTCCAGGCCAGGCCGGTGATTTCGCAGCCGCGCGGACCGACCAGAAAACGCCGCACCTCGCGACTGCTTGGGTCGGCACAGAGCAATTGGTTGCAGCCCATGGCCTGCATAGCCGGCTCGGCATCGTCGTAGTCGGTCTGAATCCACAGGCGCCCGGCCGCATCAAAGGCCACCCCGTCCGGTGAAGAAAACAGGTCGCCATTGATCGTGCCCGTCAGGTTGGCCGGCACTGGCTGGCCATCCTTGCCCTTGGCGCCGCGCGCCTCACCGGCGAGTAGAAACAACTCCCAGGTAAAGGTGGTGGCAGTCGGGTCAGCGCCCTGCTCGTTGAAGCGCAGAATCTGCCCGTGCAGGTTGTTCGGCCGCGGGTTGGCCTTGTCCACGGGTTGCTTGCTGCCGCGCCCGTCGTTGTTGGTCAGGGTGACGTAAACCTCACGGCTCTTGGGATGCACGGCGGCCCATTCCGGGCGGTCCATCGGCGTGGCACCGGCGCGGTCGGCGGCGGCGCGGGCGTTAACCAGCACCTCGGCCTGGCTGGGAAAGCCATGCTCGGCGCTCAGGCCATTTTGCCCATGCACCAGCGCCAGCCACTGGCCGCTGCCATCGGCATTCAGCTTGGCCACACACAACGTGCCGTGATCCAGCAGATCGCGGCTGGCCTTGGGGTTGGCGGCATCAAAGCGCCCGCTGGGCACGAATTTGTACAGGTACTCGCCCTTGGCATCGTCGCCGGAATAGAACGCCATGCGTCCGTCATCGCCCAAACTCAGGGCCGCGCACTCACGACTGAAACGGCCGAAGGCGGTGCGTTTGATCGGCTGCGCCTGCGGATCGAAGGGATCGATTTCCACCACCCAGCCGAAGCGGTTGGGCTCGTTGACGTGGCCGCCATGGGCCTGATCCGGGTACGGCGTGGCGTCGAAGCGCGGGTCGGCGGTTTCCCAGGCGTAGTTTTTACTGGTGCCGCTGCTGGCCAGGCCATAGCGCTTGTGCGCCACCCGCGCGGCGTAATCGGCCGGGTCGCGGTTGATAAAGTAGTTGGGCCAGTTTTCCTCACAGGTGAGGAAGGTGCCCCAGGGCGTGATGCCGGTGGCGCAGTTGTTCAGGGTGCCGAGCACCTCCAGGCCGCGCGGGTCGCTGGCGGTCTGCATCAGCGCATGGGCTGCCAGCGGGCCGGCCAGACGCATCGGCGTGAGCATGCTGATACGGCGGTTATAGGCCGAGTCCATGACCCGCTGCCATTGGCCGTCGGCGCCCTTGCGCACCTCGATCACCGACACCCCGTGGGCCGCCTGTTCCTTGCGCACCTCGTTGAGCGGCCGCGGCTTGCTTTGATCGATTTTGCCGGACGGGTGCAGCGGCGGGTTGATGTACTCGTGGTTCATCACCAGCAGGCCACGGTCGCTTTCACCGGGGAAAGCGAAGAAATCCATGCCGTCGTGGTTATCGCCGGCCTGCTTGAGCTGGGCCTGCCAGTCGTCGCTGGCGTCCGGGTTCCAAGCTGGGGCGCCCGCTTCCACCGGGTCGCCCCAGGAGAAGAACGGCACGGCGCGGTAACCCTCGGCCACCAGCACGCGGTCGAAGGCCGGATCGATCTGCACCGGCACGCCCTTGAAGTTCAGCAACGGGCTGGAGCTGGCCTTGCCACAGGCGCTGATACCGCCGGCGAAGAAGCCCAATGCCGCCAGGGTCAAGCCGCCCTTGAGCACGTTGCGCCGACTCGGATTGAGCAGCTCGGCCAACGGCGGATTAGCGCTGGGGTTGATGGTGATGTCGTCGTGGGCTTCCAGGCGGTCGTGGAATTGGCTGTGCTCGTTCATCACGGAGTCTCGATGGCTGTGAGTGGTGATCCCGAAGTGCATCCGGGCTACGCCCCCTCTCCCCGGCCCTCGCCCATAAATCGGCGAGGGGTGGTCGAGGTGGCTTGCTGTTCTGGGTTATTCGATGCGGTAGTGAAAAGTGTTCTTTACCCCGACCACGGCCACTGCCTGGCCAGCGACGATGCGCGGCTGGTAGCGGAAGGTCTTGGCCGCCGCCAGGGACGGACGCACGAACAGCGGATGGCAATCGCCAGCCACCTGCGGGTCGGCCACCCGGCCTTGAGGCGTGACGGTGTAGGTCACGCTGCAATCGCCTTCGATGCCCTTGTCCAGGGCGCGATCGGGGTAATCCGGTGCCTCCTTGGCAATTGGCAGGTACTGGCGACTGGCGGCCGCCGCAGCCTCGGCCTGGCGCGCACGCTCGGCAGCCTGGGCCTGCTGCTCGGCCAGACGCTGCTGCGCCTGTTGCTGGGCGAGCTGCTCGGCGGCACGGCGTTGCTTGTCGAGGCGCTGCTGCTCTTGTGCCTGACGCTCCTGCTTCTGTTTCTGCTCACGCTCGGCAACCCGCTGACGCGCCAGGGCAGCCTGTTCGAGCTGTTGCGGCTGCACGCGCGGCTCAACAGGCGGGGCAAGCGCAGGTTTGATCGGCGCAGGCTCAGGCGCGACGACGACCGGCTCAGGCACTGGCGGCGCAGGTGCAGCCGGCGGTGCCAGGCTGATCAGTTGAGTGGTCAGGGTGCGCACCTCAGGCTCCTGCGCCGGACTGCTCTGCCACTGGCCGAGCAGCCCCACCAGCACCAGCCCGTGCAACACCAACGCGCCGAGCGCCGCACCGGCATTGCGACACCAGCCGCGCGCCGGACGTGGCGCGCGCAGCAGCGGCATAACCGGCAGCAGCGCGGCCGTCATTGCGGCGCCTCGGTGATCAGCCCGAGGTTGCTCACCCCGCCCTGCTGCAGGGCAGCGATGCCGGCCACCACATGCACATAAGCGGCGTTCTGGTCGGCGCGCACATACACCTGGGTGTCGCCACGGGCGGCGATGATGGCGCTGACCTTGGCGGTCATTTCCTCCAGGCTCACGGCGCTGTCGGTCTGGCCTTCGGTCTTCAGCTCGCTACCGAGGTTCCAGTAGTAACCACCATCGGCCTGCACCGAGAGGGTCAGGATCTGCTGCTCGACGTTGCTGGCCAGCGCCTGGGCGGCGACCTTGGGCAGTTCGATTTTCACCCCCTGGGTGAGCATCGGCGCGGTGACCATAAAGATCACCAGCAGCACCAGCATCACGTCGATATAGGGCACCACGTTCATTTCGGCCTTGGGCCCGTGCTTCTTCGCTGGCTTGCGCATGGCGCCTCCTCAGGCCGCGCGGGCGAGGCTGGTGGCGGCTTGCAGCTTGCGGTGCAGGCGCCCCTGCAGCTCGTTGCCGAAGGCGTAATAGCGGGTACCGAGGGTTTCCACCCGCGCGGCGAAGCGGTTGTAGGCGACCACCGCCGGGATGGCTGCGAACAAGCCGATGGCAGTAGCAATCAGCGCCTCGGCGATCCCCGGCGCCACGGTACTGAGGGTGGCCTGCTGCACCTGGGACAGGCCGATAAAGGCATTCATGATCCCCCACACGGTGCCGAACAGGCCGATATAGGGGCTCACCGAGCCGACGGTGGCGAGAAACGCCAGGCCCTTTTCCAGGCGCTCCTGCTCTTCGCTGATGGTCACCAGCAGGCGTCGCTCGACACCGTCGATTACCGCCTCGCCGCTGATCCCCGGCTCACTTTTCAGGTGACTGAACTCGCCGAAACCATCACGAAAAATCCGCTCCAGGCCCGCATCATCGTCGGCCGTGGCGTCGCCTTCGCGGTACAGCTGGGCCAGGTCGGCGCTGGCGCGAAACTGCTGCTGAAACTGTTTCAGCAGGCGCTCGCTGCGCCCCAGCAACAGGCTGCGCTGGACGATCAGGTACCAACTGGTCAACGAGGCCAGCAGCAGGGTCAGCATCACCCCTTTGACCAGCGGCGTGGCGTCGCTGATCAGGCTCCAGATGGTCATATGTTCAAGTGTGGCGTGCATAACAGGGTTACCTCTTGGCGCTCGACCCGCTGCCAGGCAGCGGGCGTATCCGGCGTATTGAATGATGTTGCTCTTACCGAGTGATGACAGCCCTAGGGCAACCCCAGGGCCTTGGCCACCTCAGCCCAGGGCACCAGCTTGAAGTTCTGGGTGCTCTCCGGCAGGCGCTTGCGCCCGTCCTGGACCACCAGCAGGCCGGCGCTCCAGGGCCCGCCGAGGTTGGCCGAGGTGACTTCCAAGCCATCGGTTTCCGAGGCACCGTCGATGCCCAGGGCACCGTTCAGGCCCACCCGAAAGGCACCTTGCGGGGCAAAGGGCGGCGCCGCGTCGAGCACCACATAGCTGTCGTTGCCCTGGCTGGAAATCACCAGGTAGTCGCGCTCGGCGCCCTGATACAGGCCCAGGCCCTCGACATCGGCGTGCAGCAACTCGCCGACCTTGAGCACGCTGACCAACTCGGCCGGTTGCTCGGCGCGGGCGTCTAGGGTCCATACGCCGGCGTCTTCTTCGCCGACAAACAGGCGCTGGTTTCGGTCGTCAGCGACGCAGCCTTCCGGCTGGCTGGCGACCTGAAAGCGGCGCACCTGTTCGCCCTGCACCTGGCCTTGGGCATCGCTACGCAGGCGGTATTGCAGGAAGGTGCCGTCCTTGCCATTGGCGAAGGCGTACAGCTCGTCGCGGTTAGGCTGGAACAGGCAGATGCCGTAGATTTCCTTGAGCGGCGTGCGGATCTCACCGGCCTCGCGCAGCTCACCGCTTGTGCGGTCGATGGCGAACAGGCTGATGCTGTTGTGGTCACGATTACTGGCCACGGCGAGGTCGACACGCTGGTTGCCGAGGGCAAAGTCGCCGCGCACATCGACGTTGTTCAGGCGCCCGACTGACAGCTCCTGCAGCAATTTGCCGTCGAGGTCATAGCTGAGCAGGCCCTGTTTTTTATTGGTGCCCAGCACCCGCGACAACGCTGGATCTGTGGAGTGCAGCCAGATCGCCGGGTCATCGGCGGCGTCGCCATGGCGACCCACCGGCTCGCTCTGGCGCAGCGCCGGCACATTGGCCAGCACCGGCGGCAGGGCCACTGGCGTCGGCTGCCAGTTCAGTTCGCCCTGATAGAAACGCCCGCTGCCGTCATCTTGAATCAATAACTCCAGCCCCTTGGCGGTTGGCCGGACCGTCAGGCGCTCAGGCTCCTGCAAGCCGTCCAACGGCAGACTGGCGACGCTCTGCCAGGCATCGCCCTGTTGCTGATAGAGGTGCAGGCGCGCCGCCTCCGGGTCCAGCGCCAGCACGCCGCCGGGCTGGCTGTGCATGGCGCCGATGCTGGCCTGCAAACCGCCAAAGGGCGCACGCAGGTCCACCGGCTGGCGCGCCACGTCGGCTTCCGGCTGGGCCGCATAGGCCCACAGGCCGACGCCTTCTTCGTTGACGAACAGGCGGTTGGCGGCGTCGTCGGCCTGGCAATACTCGGCGCCCGGCGGCGTCGGCAGGCCACGCAGGCGCAGCGGCGTGGCATTCAGCCCGGCGCCGTTGCCGACCAGCCATTGCTCGCCCTGGCCGTCTTCGCCGAGCAGAAACAGGTGCAGGTTGCTGGCCTCATCGCGGTACAGGCACAGCCCGGACACCGCGTAGTCGCGGGCCGGCAGTGCTTGCGCCGCGCCCCACTGGCGAGTGGCCGGGTCGAGCGGCACCAGGACCGCCTGCTGGGTGGCGCTGTCCAGGCTGGCAACGATCAGTTGCTGGCCCTGCGCGCGGCTGTCCAGGCCGGCATAGGTGCCCGGCAAGCGAGCCAGCGGCTGACCATCGGCGGCCAGCAGCAGCAAGCCTTTACGCTCACTGGCGGCCAGGCGCAGGTCATGGCCCAGGCTGCCCAACTCGGCCGGCAGAAAGCGTACATCCTCGGCCTTGACCTGCGCCGAGGCGCCCCAGGGGCTGAGTTGCAGGGTCGGTTTGCCCGCCGACTTGTCGCAGCCGGCCAGCAAGACGCTGGCCAGCAGCACGGCCACTGGCGTGTGTTTTAGCAATGCAGTTTTCAAGCAGTCATCCTTACCCGGCGCCGCGCAGTGAGGGGCGCCGCCGGGGTTCAATCAGAAGTGGGTGAAGGTCAGGCCGAGCTTGTAGCTGGGGCCGTATTCTTCGTACTGGGCGTTGTAGCTGCTGCTGCCGGTGGAGACGTAGTAGGACTCGTCGGTGAGGTTCTGGGCCTCGAAGGACAGTTGCAGCTCGTCGGTCAGGAAGTAGCGCGCGGTGAAGTCGACAAAGGTCTGGTCATCGACGCTGAGGTCGTGGGCGGGGTCGTCGACCGCCGCCACTTCCTGCAGGTAGTCGGACTTGTAGTTGGCCGACAGGCGCAGGCTGAGTTTGTCGTTCTCCCAGCCGAGCATCAGGTTGCCGACGCTGTCGGACTGGAACGGCAGGTCGATATCGCGGCTCAGGCCACGGCTTTCGATGCTCGCCTCGGAGCGGCTGAAGGTGGCGTTGGCGCCAACCAGCAGGCCGTTCCAGGGTGCTGGCAGCCAGTTGAATTTTTGCGAATAGGCCAGTTCCAGGCCATACAGGTCGGCACTATCGCCGTTGGCGAAGGTGTTGGCCTCGTCAAAGTTGAGCCACTGGCCGCTGCCGGCCAGGTCGCTGTTGTAGACGAAGTTCTGGATGTCCTTGTAGAACACGAACGCCGAAACCACGCCGGCCGAGCCCAGGTAGTGCTCGATGCCGAGGTCGAAGTTGCTCGACTCCAGCGGGTCGAGGTTGGGGTTGCCAAACTCGGCCTCGTCACCGTCGATGACAAACCCCGGCGCCAGTTGCTCGAAGGTTGGGCGTACCACGGCGTTGGTCCAGGCGGCGCGCAGCTGGGTGTTTTTGTCCAGCTGATAGCGTGCGTGCAGGCCCGGCAACCAGTGGTCGTAGTCATGGCTGGCGTCGCTGGCCACATAGTCGCCATCGCTGATGCCCGTACCCTTGGCCTGGAACTCGGTGCCTTCATAGCGCAGGCCGGCAATCAGGCGCCAGTCGTCGATGTCCAGGGTGTGCATCAGGTAGCCGGCGTTGATGTCTTCGCGCATGTCGAAGTCATTCACCCGCGACTGTTCCTCGTCATAGAACTCACTGCGATCCAGGCGGCCGAGCAGATTCTCCACCGCGTTGGCGCTGATCCCCGTACCGAACGGGCCGAGGCCGTAGTCGACGCGGCCCTTCTGATAATGGCTGAGCAGCAGCTCGTCATCGCTAATGCCGTAGGTGTCGAAGTCTTCGTACTTCCACACCTCGGTGTCGTTGTCCTTGTCGCGGCGGCTGAGCTTGCCGCCGAACTTGAACTGCGCGGCATTGCCGGCCAGGTCGTAGTCGCGAGCGAGGTCGAGCTTGATGTTTTTCTCGGTATCGGTGGTGTTCTGCTCTTCGCGCTCAACATCCTTGAGGCTGAAGTTGGCCGGGTCGTAGAAGGCATCTTCGATGTGCAGGCGCGGCTTGCGCGTGTCGCTAAAGCCGGCGCTGGTGAAATCGTCATTGCCCTCGAAGGTGGCGCTGGCGATATGTTCCGGGGTGTCTTCGCTGGACTGGCTCCAGCCGGCCTGGGTATTCAGCGTCCAGGGCCCGCGCAGGTGTTCGCTGCCGAGTACGTAGGACTGAATCTCCTGGGTTTCCTCGCGGTCCTTCAGCTCGCGAAAGCCCTCGGCTTCGCCGCTCTCGCCTTCGGCCTGGGCATCGGCAAACTCGACGCCGGCGGCGTTGCGGGTTTCAGTGTCCTTGTAGCGGCTGTACAGGGTGCGCAGGAAGTAGCTGTTGAGGTCATCGGCCTGGTAGTCGAAGTTCAGGCCTAGACCGCTGCGCTCGCGGCTGATTTCGTAATCGCGCTGCTCGAACTGCTCCAGCTTGGCGCCGTCGCTGAAGTCCCAGTCACCGCCGGTCTCGACGTTGTCGGAGCCGAAATCGCGCTTACCCCAACTGGCCGCTGCGGCCACGCCGAAGTTGTCGGTGCCGTCGCCGAGGCTGAAGCGGTCACTGGCCGCACCGGAGAACTTCGGGCTGGTCTCGCTGGTGTTTTCGTCGTAGCTGCCCTCGGCGCTGCCGGTGTAGAACAGCCCCTCGTGATCGAATGCCGACAGACTTTCCACCGCTACGGTACCGCCCAGGGAGTTGGCATCCATGTCCGGGGTCAGGGTCTTGATCACCGACAGCGACTGCACCAATTCGGCGGGCAGTACATCCAGGGCCACCGCGCGCCTGCCGCTGTTGGGCGACGGGATCAGGGTGCCGTTGATGGTCACGCTGTTGAGGTCCGGGCCCAGGCCACGCACGCTGACAAAGCGGCCTTCGCCCTGGTCGCGCTCGACGCTGACGCCGGGCAGACGCTGGGCCGCCTCGGCCACGTTCTCGTCCGGCAACTGGGCCACACCGTCGGCACTGACCACGCTTTCGACACTGTCGGAGCGGCGCTGCTGCTTCAACGACTTGTCGATGCTGACGGCCTGGCCGACCACATTGACGTGCTCACTGCGCTCGGTGCTGGTTTCCGCCGCCAGCAGCGAACTGGCTGCCACGGCCAGCGCCAAGGCACTGAGTGCATGGCCCGCACGGCGGGCGGAAGTACGGCGATTGCGCGTCATCAGAATCTCCCCAGGTGATGATGGCCAGGCAAATGGCCCGGCTAACTTGGGAGGGCACGCTAGAAGCCAGGCATGACGCTTCTGTGACAGCGCTGCCGCCAAGCCACGAAAAACGGGGCTTTGCGACGTTTTTAACGGGTAAATGGGCTGCAATGACCCGCCTTTTTGAGCTGCTTGAACCCGCCCGCCGCCGTAGCGTGCGCCGCCCATTGGCCGGCGACCCGCTATCGGCAAAATACTCAACACAACGCCTGAGCCGATTTGACCTCCCCGCCTGCAACCAAACCGTCACACAGCTCTGTTGAGCTTAGGGTCTGCTCCCGCTTCATTCGCGGCCGCGCCGGAGCCGATTTTTGCGCGAGGCAAGGCGCGAGGAGCGTGACTTGGTCATTCCAAGTAAGCGACGAGTAACGCCGCCTCGCACAAAAATCGGCCCGGCCCTTCGGGTTGCGCGAGAAATGGCCCCCGCTGTTGTTGCAGGGCTTGATAAGGGAATAACCATTACCTGCGCCCTGCGCCTAACCGGGGGCCATTTCTCGCGGCAACGCGGCTCGCGATGAAGCGCGAGCAGACCCTAACGCCCATACGCTGAAACGGAGCATGCTGGCCATGTCCTCTTTGCTGCATCTACACCGCCTGAAACTGGCCGCCCTGCTGCTGGCCGCCAACCTTGCCCTG
>JAIERF010000191.1 GCA_019747075.1 Pseudomonadaceae bacterium | reverse complement strand
GAGCTGCGACCGGCAGCGTTATAGCCACCAAAACCAACAATCACCGGTAAACGAGACATCACGCAAAGACTCCTGAAAATGGCCTGGCAGGTGCAGGCTGCGTGAGGCTTCTGGCGACCCTGCAGGGTCGCGACAGACGGCGGATGGGGCCGCGAGCATCACCAGCCATCAAGCACCCAGGGCGGTGGCTCAATCTGATTCGTGCGTAGCTGACGCGGGGGCTGACTGTCGAGTCACGCTTTCGACCAAGGTCTGGGGGCTGGCGGTGGGCAGGCCTGATATGGTCTAACAGACATAAAGTCGCCGCCAAGGAGCCGCCCATGAATGCCCTCAACCCCTACGAATACGGGATGCCGCGGGATGCGGCGAACTTTCAGGCACTCAGCCCGCTGGGTTTTCTGGAGCGGGCTGCGAGCGTTTGCCCCGAGCACCCGGCGCTGATCAATGGCGACCAGCGGCAGACCTGGGGGCAGACCTATCGGCGCTGCACGCAACTGGCCGCGGCGCTCAGTCAGCGCGGCATCGGCGTGGGTGACACGGTGGCGCTGCTGGCGCCCAATGGCCCGGCGCTGTTCGAGGCGCACTTCGGCATCCCCATGTGCGGCGCGGTGATCAATGCCATCAACACCCGACTGGATGCCGAGGCCATCGCCTTTATCCTCCAGCACGGAGAGGCTAAGGTGCTGCTGGTGGACAAGGAATTTGCCGAAGTGGCACTGCGCGCCACCAGTCATCTACCGCGGCGACCACTGCTGGTGGGCATCGATGACCCGACCTACAGCGAGGGCCAACTGATCGGCGAGCTGGACTACGAGGCGCTGCTGGCCGAGGGCGACCCCGATTACGCCTGGCAGATGCCCGCCGACGAGTGGCAGGCCATCGCCCTCAACTACACCTCCGGCACCACCGGCAACCCCAAGGGCGTGGTCTATCACCACCGTGGTGCGCACCTCAATGCGCTGTCCAACGTGCTGTGCTGGGACATGGGCCGCAACCCGGTGTACCTGTGGACCCTGCCGATGTTCCATTGCAACGGCTGGTGCTTCCCCTGGGCGCTGGCGGCCACCGTCGGCACCAGCGTGTGCCTGCGCCATGTGCGCGCCGAGGCGATCTACCCGGCGATTGCCGAGCATGGCGTCGATCACTTCTGCGGTGCGCCCATCGTCCTCAATATGCTGGCCAATGCCCCGGCCGAGTTGCAGGCGCTAAAGACCCGGCCGGTCAAGGTGCTGACCGGCGGTGCAGCGCCACCCGCGGCGGTGATTCAGGCCATGGAAGCGCTGGATTTTCGCGTAACACACGTTTACGGCCTGACCGAAACCTACGGCCCCAGCGTGGTCTGCGAGTGGAAGAGCGAGTGGGATGCTCAGGAGCCTGCCGCCCGGGCCAAGCTCAAGTCGCGCCAGGGCGTGCGCGCGACCTTGCTGGACGGCCTGATGGTGGCCGACCCGGACACCTTGCAGCCGGTGCCGAAAGATGGTCAGACCATTGGCGAAATCATGATGCGCGGCAACGTGGTGATGAAGGGTTACCTGAAAAACCCCAGCGCCACCGCCGAGGCCTTCGCTGGCGGCTGGTTCCACTCCGGTGACCTGGCGGTGTGGCATGCCGATGGCTATGTGGAAATCAAGGACCGCAGCAAGGACATCATCATTTCAGGGGGTGAAAACATTTCATCCATCGAGGTCGAAGACGTGTTGTACCGCCATCCGCAGATTCTCGAAGCCGCAGTGGTGGCCATGCCTCACGCCAAGTGGGGCGAAACCCCATGCGCTTTCGTCACTCCGCGTGACGGCGCCGAACTCAGCGAGGCCCAGGTGATTGCCTGGTGCGAGCAGCACATGGCGCGCTTCAAGGTGCCCGGCAAGGTGGTCTTCGGCCCGTTGATCAAAACCTCTACGGGCAAGGTGCAGAAGTTCTTGTTGCGTGAGCAGGCGCGGGCGCTGGCTTAGCGCTGCGTCGGTTGGGTTGCGGTGCAGCGCGGCGAAGCCCAACTCGGCATGCCGCAGGTGGTTGGGCTTCGCCGCGCTCAGCGCCAACCTAGGGTTGGCGCTGTCGGTACGCTTACTCGGGGCGCTGGAACAGCTTCATCAGCAGTTGGCTCTGCTCGCTCGGCGGGCCGAAGTAGCGGATATACAGGGCCTGGCCGGCGGCGCTGCGTTGTACGGCACTTAATCCACGGTCCACGGCCAGACGCCAGGCGTCATCGCCGCGGGCCAGGGGCAGGGCCACGGGCAGCACATCGAACAAGCGCTCGGGCACCAGCAGTTCGCTGCCGCGCGGGTTCTCGGCCTGGTAGTTGAGCAACACCAGACGATCGGCGAAGAACGCATCGACCTGACCATTCACCACCATGGCCAGCCCTTCGGCATTGCTGGGGACTTCGTGCAGCTCCGATTGCAGGCCAAGGGCACGCATCCGTGCCCTTGCCCAGTCGACGCTGACGCTGTCTTGCAGCACCGCGAAGCTATGGCGATTGAGGCCCTGGTTGAGGGTGGCGCGCCACACCGGCCCACGGGGCTGGGCGCCCTCATTGATCGGCGTAAGCAGGCTGGCCGGCGCGTCGCGGCGCACCACTACGCCCAGGCCGGCGGCGAAGTAGGGCAGAGAAAAACTCACCTGCTCGCGGCGTTTGAGAGTGTCGCCCACCGCGCTGCATACCGTATCGACCTGGCCTGCGGCCACAGCGTCGAGCATCGTGGCCGCGGTCAGTGGCTGATAGCGCAGTTTCAGCTCTGGCAGGCCGAGCTGTTGCTTGAGCTGCTCGCCAAGCAGGCCGCACAACTCGATGGCGTAGCCACTGGGCTGCTCGGCCGTACCGGCGGAGAAGGGCGCATCACCGGCGACGAAGCCGAGGTTGAGGGTCTGGCTGGCGCGCACCCGCGCCAAGTGGTCGGCGGCGTGAGCGGGCAGTAGGGCGCTGCTCAGCAGTAGGGCGACGGCGGCGCGCAGGAGCAAAGGTCGGCGGATCATTGGGCATCCCCCTTGGGCGCTTGCAGGTTATCCAGTTCGGCCATCAGGCGTTTGGCAATGATGCCGAACAGCAGGTAGCCGACGATCATCACCAGGGCCGCGCCGAATACGGCTTCCAGGCCCGAGGCATACAGGGCGTAGAAGCAGTAGAGCATGCCGATCAGCAGGATCAGGCTGTTGCGGCGGAACACCTCGAGCGGCACGCGGGCCTTGTACATGATCACCAGCAAGCCCGAGAGGGCGGTGACATAGGGGATCAGGTTGGTCACGGCGGCCAGGTTGACCAGCTTGCCGAACTGCTCGCTGACGTTCGGCGAGATGGTCGACAGGGCAATCAGGCTCTGCAGGATGGCGCAGCACAACAGACCCAGTAGCGGTGCGTCGAAGCGATTGACGCGGGCGAAGACGCGCGGAAACAGGCCCTGATCGGCGGTGACCTTAGCGGTCTGCGCCAGGGTGAACTGCCAGCCGAGCAGGGAGCCGACGCAGGCCAGCACGGCCAGGCCCATGACGATGTTGCCGATGCCGTCATTGAACATCTGCGCATAGACCAGGGCGAACGGCGCGCTGGAGTTAGCCAATTCGGCGTTGGGTACGATGCCTTGAATGACCGTGGTCGAGAGCACGTAGACCACTGCCGCGCCGAGGGTGCCGAGCAGGCAGGCCAGGGGTACGTTGCGTTTGGGGTTTTCCACCGCGTCGGAGTTCTGGGCCGCCGACTCCATGCCGAGGAAGGCCCACAGGGTCAGCGGGATGCTCTGGGTGATGGCATCGCTGACCTCGAGATTGTTCGGGTTCCAGGCGGCGCTGAACACTTCGGGCGAAAACCAGAACCAGCCGATGATGCACAGGCCCGCCACCGGAATGATGATGCCCCAGACGGTGATCGAACCGAGGCGGCCGGTCAGGCTGGCGCCGCCGAAATTGGCGAAGGTGGTCAGCCAAATCATGCTCAGGGTGCCGACGAACAGCGGGATCGAACCGCTGCCGAGCCAGGGCACGAAGGGCGTCAGGTAGCCCACGGCGGCGATGCTGATGGCCACGTTGCTGATCACCAGCGAGAGAAAATACAGGTACGAGCAGAGGAAGAACGCTGACCTGCCGTGGGCTTCTTCGCTGTAGGCCGACATGCCGCCGGAGCGCGTGCAGTAAATGCCGCACTGGGCGAAGCACCAGGCGATGGCCATCGAGCCGATGGCGGTGATGATCCACGACAGCAGCGATACGGCGCCGAGCTGGGCCATGCTCGAGGGCAGCAGGATAATCCCCGAGCCCATCATATTGACCGTGACCAGCGTGGTCAGGGCCACCAGGCCCATTTTCTTGTTCGACTCAGCCATGGCGGCTTCCTTGTGGATGGCGTGGATCTCGTTGTGACGAACAGCACTCAGGCCCGTAGGCGGTTGCCGTGCGGGCCTGAGGAGGTGCTAGCTGCCGGGTTTAACGGTAGCTGATACCTGGGTGCGCAGTGCTGATGCGGGTGCCTGCAGTGCCTTGCACGATGGCCTCGATATCCGGCAGCGAGCCGATTACCGCGACCTTGCCGGTATTGCGTGCGAACTCGCAGGCGGCCTGTACCTTGGGCCCCATGGAGCCGGCGGCAAAGCCTAGGCGTTCCAATTCATCCGGGTGAGCGGCGGCCACGGCTTTCTGGGTTGGCTTGCCCCAGTCAATGTACACGGCGTCCACATCGGTGGCGATTACCAGCAGGTCGGCCTCCAGCTCGGTGGCCAGGAATGCCGAGCAGAGATCCTTGTCGATCACCGCTTCCACGCCCACCAGTTTGCCGTCCTGGTACATGGTCGGGATGCCACCGCCGCCCGCGGCAATCACGATGGTGCCTTTTTCCAGCAGCCACTTGAGCGGGCGGATTTCGAAGATGCGCTTGGGCCGCGGGCTGGCCACCACGCGACGGAACTTGTCGCCGTCCGGGGCGATGGTCCAGCCTTTCTCTGCGGCCAGCTGTTCGGCTTCGGCCTTAGGGTAAACCGGGCCAATCGGCTTGGTCATGTGCTGGAAGGCCGGGTCGGCGGGGTCGACTTCGACCTGGGTGAGCAGGGTGGCGAAGGGCACCTCGACCGGCAGCAGGTTGCCCAGCTCCTGTTCGATCATATAGCCGATCATGCCTTCGGTTTCGGCACCGAGCACGTCCAGCGGGTAGGGGTTCTTGGCATCGTAGGCATTGCCCTGCAGGGCCAGCAGGCCAACTTGTGGGCCATTGCCGTGGGCCACCACCAGCTCATTGCCGGTGGCGATCTTGGCGATCTGCTCACAGGCGATGCGCACGTTGTCGCGCTGGTTCTCGGCGGTCATGGCTTCGCCGCGGCGTAACAGGGCGTTGCCGCCCAAAGCGATCACTAGACGCATATTGATCTCCTGAATCAAAACGGGTGGAGAAGCGTTGTACGCTTTTCCACCCTAAGGAATTTCTATGGCAAGCAGAGCCGGTTTTGGGTCTTTTGAGCTAGAGCCAGGCAAGGCGCAATTGGGCGAGGGCGCGGAGTTTACGAGCTGTAAATGAGCAGTGCTCGTTTTCACTCGCCCTTCGGGCCGCGCTAAAGCGCGTTAGCCGCGAGCGGCTTTCCGAGCCCAATTGCAACGCAGCATGGCCGACGATCAAGAGATCCAAGGCCGGTTCTTAAACGTTGCCGAGGGTGGCAACCATGACTGCCTTGATGGTGTGCATGCGGTTTTCCGCCTGGTCGAAGGCGATGCAGGCCGGCGACTCGAACACTTCTTCGGTCACTTCAACGCCGTTGGCGAGGAACGGATACTGCGCCACCAGCTGTTTGCCAACCTTGGTGTCGGTGTTGTGGAACGCCGGCAGGCAGTGCATGAACTGGGTGCGTGGGGTGCCGCTGGCCTTCATCATTTCGGCGTTGACCTGATACGGCAGCAGCAGCTTGATGCGGTCGGCCCAGGCTTCCACCGGCTCGCCCATCGAGACCCACACGTCGGTGTGGATAAAGTCGACGCCCTTGACCGCTTCTTTCGGGTCTTCGGTGAGGGTGATGCGCGCGCCGCTTTCGGCAGCGAAGGCCTTGCACTGCTCAACCAGCTCTTCCAGTGGCCACAGGGCTTTCGGTGCGGCGATGCGCACGTCCATGCCCAGCTTGGCGCCGATCAGCAGCAGCGAGTTACCCATGTTGTTGCGCGCATCGCCCAGGTAGGCGTAGCTGATGTCATGCAGCGACTTGTCGCTGTGCTCGCGCATGGTCAACACGTCGGCAAGCATCTGGGTTGGGTGGTATTCATCAGTCAGGCCGTTGAATACGGGGACGCCGGCGAACTTGGCCAGGTCTTCGACGATTTCCTGCTTGAAGCCGCGGTACTCGATGGCGTCGTACATGCGCCCGAGCACGCGGGCGGTGTCTTTCATGGTTTCTTTGTGACCGATCTGCGAGGAGTTCGGGTCGATATAGGTGACGTTGGCACCCTGGTCATAGGACGCGACTTCGAAGGCGCAGCGGGTGCGGGTCGAGGTCTTTTCAAAGATCAGCGCGATGTTCTTGCCTTTCAGGTGCTGAGTCTCGGTGCCGCTGTACTTGGCGCGCTTGAGGTCGCGCGACAGGTCGAGCAGGAACATCAGTTCACGCTTGCTGTGGTGCATCAGGCTGAGCAGGTTGCGGTTGTGCATGTTGAAAGCCATGACGGATTTCCTCTTTTGTTCGTCGTCTGCGCCTTAAAGCGCAGCTAATTAAATGGTGAAGAATCGAATCAGGATCGTTGCGAGCGATGCTCAGGCAAGGCGAAAACAGGCGAGGGCGCGGAGTTTACGAGCTGTAAATGAGCAGCCCGAGCCTGTTTTCAACGCCGCCTGAGTGAGCGCAGCAGATCGTGGTCGATTCTTAGTAGTCGATCGGATCGCGGATGATTGGGCAGGTCATGCAGTGGCCGCCGCCACGGCCACGGCCGAGCTCACCGGCACTGATGGTAATGACTTCCACACCGGCCTTGCGCAGCAGGGTGTTGGTGTAGGTGTTGCGGTCATAGCCAACCACCACGCCAGGTTCCAGGCAAACCACGTTGTTGCCGTCATCCCACTGCTCGCGCTCGGCTTCGTAGCTGTCGCCGCCGGTTTGCACCACGCGCAGTTTTTTCAGGTTCAGCGATTCGGCCACCACGTCGAGGAACGGCTTGGCCTCGCGGCGGATGTCCATGCCGCCTTTGCTCTTCTCGTCCGGACGAATGCTGAAGGCGACGATCTGGTTGACCACCGAAGGGAAGATGGTGACCAGGTCGCGGTCGCAGAAGCTGAACACGGTGTCCAGGTGCATGGCCGCGCGCGACTTGGGCAGGCCGGCGACGATCACTCGTTGCACGGCGCCATTCTTGAACAGCGACTGGGCCAGCTGGCCGATGGCCTGGTGCGAGGTGCGCTCGCCCATGCCGATCAGTACCACACCATTGCCGATGGGCATTACGTCACCGCCTTCAAGGGTGGCGGCGCCGTGATCCTCATCGGGGTCGCCGTACCAGACCTTGAAGTCGGCGTTGACGAAATCCGGGTGGAATTTGTAGATGGCTGTCATCAGCAGGGTTTCCTGGCGGCGCGCCGGCCAGTACATCGGGCTGAGCACCACGCCACCGTAGATCCAGCAGCTGTTGTCGCGGGTGAACTGGGTGTTGGGCAGTGGCGGCAGGATAAAGCTGGATTCGCCAATGAAGTCGTTGAAGATCTTGCCCAGCTCACTGGCGCCGTTGGCTGCCAAGTCGGCACCCGAGACGCCGCCGATCAGGTATTCGGCGAGCTTGCGCGGCTCCTGGCCTTCCAGCCAGCTGCGCAGTTCTTGGGCCAGACCAATGCCAACCTGATTGGCCGAGGTCTTGCGGTCGAGAATCCATTTCAGCGCTTCGGGGTTTTGCACCACGTCGGTGAGCAGGTTGTGCATCTCGACCACTTCGATATTGCGGTCGCGCATCTTGGTGACGAAGTCGAAGTGATCGCGCTTGGCCTGGTTGACCCAGATAACGTCATCGAACAGCAATTCATCGCAGTTGTTCGGCGTCAGGCGCAGGTGGGCGAGGCCGGGCGAGCAGACCATCACTTTGTGCAGTTTTCCGGCTTCGGAATGAACGCCGAGTTTCTGTTTGGACATTGTCGAACTCCTTCTCTTAAAGACTCAAGAAACCCGCGTAGAGACCGTAGGCGGCGATGCCGGCACCGATCAATACGCCCAGGAAAATCAGTTTTTCCACCCCGGTAAATACCGGTTGGCCGAGCTCGTGCTTAGCCTTGGCGAACAGGATGGCCCCCGGCGCATAAAGCAGCGCCGACAGCAGCAGGTACTGCACGCCCGCCGCGTAGACCAGCCAGATGGCGTAGACGGTCGAGATCAGGGCGATCAGCAGGTCCTTGTTACGTTGACCTGCATCGTTCTCGTAGGTTTCACCACGCACGGCCAGCAGCACGGCATAGGCGCTGGACCAGAAGTACGGCACCAGGATCATCGACGTGGCCAGGTACAGCAGCTTCAGGTAGGTGGCATCGTTGAACAGGGTGATGATCAGGAACAGCTGGATCAGGCCGTTGGACAGCCACAGGGCATTGACCGGCACCTTGTTGGCGTTTTCCTTGCGCAGGAACGCCGGCATGGTGTGGTCGCTGGCGCTGGCAAACAAAATTTCAGCGCACAGCAAGGTCCAGGACAGCAGGGCACCAGCCAGGGAAACGATCAGGCCGATGCTGATTAGCATGGCGCCCCATGGGCCAACCACATGCTCCAGCACGCCGGCCATTGAGGGGTTCTTCAAGCCGGCCAACTGGGCTTGGGCGAGGATGCCCTGGGACAGGAGGTTAACCAGCACCAACAGCAGCAACACGCCAATAAAGCCGAGTACCGTGGCCTTGCCCACATCGGAGCGTTTTTCGGCGCGGGCCGAGAAGATGCTCGCACCTTCGATGCCGATAAACACCCAAACGGTGACCAGCATCATGTTGCGCACTTGGTCCATCACGCTGCCCAGCTCGCTGTTGCTCTCGCCCCAGAAGTCGCTGGTAAACACATCCAGCTTGAAGGCGATCACGGCGATGATGATGAACAGGGCCAGCGGTACCATCTTGGCGACGGTGGTTACGGTGTTGATAAAGGCCGCTTCCTTGATCCCGCGTAGGACCAGAAAGTGCAGCAACCACAGCAATACCGACGCGCAGATGATGGCTACCAGAGTGTTGCCTTCACCAAAGCCGGCATTCGGGAAGATGTAACCAAGGGTGGAGAACAGCAGGACCATGTAGCTGACGTTGCCGATCCATGCGCTGATCCAGTAACCCCAGGCCGAGGAGAAGCCCATATAGTCGCCAAAGCCGGCTTTGGCATACACATACACGCCGCCGTCCAGCTGTGGCTTACGGTTGGCCAGGGTTTGGAACACGAAGGCCAAGGTCAGCATGCCGACCCCGGTGATCAGCCAGCCGATCAAGGTGGCGCCGGCACTGGCGCTGGCTGCGATGTTTTGCGGCAGGGAGAAAATCCCGCCGCCGACCATCGAGCCGACGACCAGCGCAATCAGTGCACCCAGTCTGAGTTTTTGCGTCGAGTCCGTCATTCCCATCTCCGTTGATCAGTCAGTCAGGTATTAGTAGGCGCTTGAAGCTAGCAGGTGTTGTTGACACACGTCAGTGCGATACCACACCGATCATTTGCGGGTGTAACCGAATATTCTGGGTAGGTGCATTGCAACCGTGTGACAACTGTTATGACTGTTAAAAAATAGCCATAAACGGGCGTCAGGCAAGGCTGAAGCATTGATCTGCAGCAATCTGTGCTTCGCGAATGCCTACTGGCTCGGGATAATATGTGCGGCGCGTGCTGTTGCTGCGCTTTGTGCACGGGTTGGCTGGTGTTGGGCCGGATTTTTGATGGTTTTTCAGGGAGGTTCAGGGCATGACAATTCTGGTGACGGGCGGTGCAGGCTTTATCGGTGCGAACTTTGTTCTGGATTGGCTGGCCCAGTCCGCTGAACCGGTGATCAACCTGGACAAGTTGACCTACGCCGGCAACCTGGAAAACCTCGCCAGCCTGGAGGGCGATGCGCGGCATATCTTCGTTCATGGCGATATCGGTGACAGCGCCCTGGTGGCAGGCTTGCTGAGCGAGCATCAGCCACGAGCGATCCTTAATTTCGCCGCCGAGTCCCATGTCGACCGTTCGATCCATGGCCCGGAAGATTTTATCGAGACCAACATCGTCGGTACCTTCCGCCTGCTGGAAGCCGTGCGTGCGTACTGGAAGGGCCTTGAGCCTGAGGCGCAGCAGGCGTTTCGCTTCCTGCACGTGTCGACCGATGAGGTCTATGGCTCCCTGGGCAAAGACGAGCCGGCGTTCAGCGAGCGCCATCAGTACGAACCCAACAGCCCTTATTCCGCCAGTAAGGCCGCCAGCGACCACCTGGTGCGCGCCTATCACCACACCTACGGCCTGCCGGTACTGACCACCAACTGCTCGAATAACTACGGGCCGTATCACTTCCCGGAAAAGCTTATCCCGCTGATGATCGTCAATGCCCTGGCCGGCAAGCCCCTGCCGGTGTACGGCGACGGTCAGCAGATCCGCGACTGGCTGTATGTCAAAGACCATTGCAGCGCCATCCGCCGGGTGCTGGAAGCCGGCGCGTTGGGCGAGACCTACAACGTTGGCGGCTGGAATGAGAAGCCCAATCTGGAGATCGTGCACACCGTGTGTGCCCTGCTGGACGAATTGCGCCCGCGCGCCGATGGCCAGCCGTATCAGCAGCAGATTGCCTACGTCACCGATCGGCCCGGCCATGACCGCCGTTACGCCATCGATGCGACCAAACTGGCCAATGAGTTGGGCTGGAAACCGGCGGAAACCTTCGACAGCGGCATCCGCAAGACCGTGCAGTGGTACCTGGATAACCAGCCTTGGGTCGCGCATATCCAGTCCGGCGCCTACCGCGAATGGGTAGAGAAGAACTACAGCGGGCGCAGCGCATGAAGATTTTGCTGCTGGGCAAGAACGGTCAGGTCGGCTGGGAGCTGCAGCGCAGCCTGGCGCCGCTGGGTGAGCTGCTGGCGCTGGAGTCGAAAAGTAGCGATTACTGTGGCGACCTGCGTGACCTCGACGGCCTGGCTGCGACGGTGCAGCGCTTCGCTCCGGAGGTGATCGTCAATGCCGCCGCCTATACCGCGGTGGACAAGGCCGAGAGCGAGCCCGAGCACGCCCAGCGAGTGAATGCCGAGGCGGTCGCCGTGCTGGCCCGCGAGGCCCGGCAACTGGGCAGTTTGCTGGTGCACTACTCCACTGACTATGTGTTTGCCGGTGACGGCGAGCAGCCCTGGGGTGAAGACGATGCCGTCGCCCCGCTGAACCAGTACGGCGCCAGCAAACTGGCCGGTGAACAGGCGATCCAGGCCAGCGGCTGCCAGCATCTGATCCTGCGCACCAGTTGGGTGTACGCCGCACGGGGCAACAACTTCGCCAAGACCATGCTGCGCCTGGCCCGCGAGCGCGACAGCCTGAATGTGATCGCCGATCAGTTTGGCGCCCCGACCGGCGCCGAACTGTTGGCGGATGTCAGCGCCCATGCCATCCGCGCCGTGCGCCAGCAGCCGGCGCTAGGCGGCTTGTATCATCTGGCGGCAGCCGGCGAGACCAGTTGGCATGCCTATGCGTGTTTTGTCCTCGAACAGGCCGCAGCCGCCAGCGTGGCACTCAAGGTGCCCGCTGCCCAGGTCGGCGCCATCGCCACCAGCGCCTACCCAACGCCAGCCAAACGCCCGGCCAATTCACGGCTGAATACACAAAAACTGCAAAAGGCCTTCGCCCTGCACCTGCCGCACTGGCAGGCGGGGGTGGCACGGATGCTCACGGAAGTTCTGGAGACAACAGCATGATCAAGCGCAAAGGCATCATCCTCGCCGGCGGTTCCGGCACCCGTCTGCACCCAGCGACCCTGGCGATTTCCAAACAGCTGCTGCCGGTGTACGACAAGCCGATGATCTACTACCCGCTGACCACCCTGATGCTGGCGGGGATTCGCGACATCCTGATCATCTCCACCCCGCAGGACACCCCGCGCTTCGAGCAACTGCTCGGCGACGGTGGGCGCTGGGGGCTGAATATCAGCTACGCCGTGCAGGCCTCGCCGGATGGCTTGGCCCAGGCCTTTTTGATTGGCGAAGACTTTATCGGCAACGACCTGTCGGCCCTGGTGTTGGGCGACAACATCTACCACGGCCACGATTTCCAGGACCTGCTCAGCAGCGCCATGACTCGTGAGCGGGGCGGCAGCGTGTTTGCCTACCACGTGCAGGACCCGGAGCGTTACGGCGTGGTCGAGTTCGACGGCCAGGGCAAGGCCATCAGCCTGGAAGAGAAACCTCTGCGGCCCAAGTCCAACTACGCGGTCACTGGCCTGTACTTCTATGATCGCCAGGTGGTGGACATCGCCAAGAGCATTCAGCCATCGCCCCGTGGCGAGCTGGAAATCACCGACCTCAACCGCGTCTACCTGGAACAGGGCAACCTCTCGGTGGAGATCATGGGCCGTGGCTACGCCTGGCTGGACACTGGCACCCATGAGTCGTTGCTGGAAGCCAGCCAGTTCATCGCCACCCTGGAAAATCGCCAGGGCCTGAAGGTGGCCTGTCCGGAGGAAGTTGCCTTCCGTCAACGCTGGATCAGCGCCGAGCAGCTGGAAACCCTGGCTGCGCCGCTGGCCAAGAATGGCTACGGCAAATACCTCAAACGCCTGCTGGTGGAGACCGTATTCTGATGAAAGCCACACGTCTGGCCATCCCCGAGGTGGTGCTGTTGCAACCGAAAGTCTTTGGTGACGATCGCGGGTTTTTCTACGAGAGCTTCAATCAGCAACGCTTCGAAGAGGCGATTGGTCGTAGCGTGCCGTTTGTGCAGGACAACCACTCCTGCTCGGCCAAGGGCGTGCTGCGCGGCCTGCATTACCAAGTGCAACAAGCCCAGGGCAAGCTGGTGCGCGTGGTGGCTGGTGAGGTCTTCGATGTGGCGGTGGACCTGCGTGCCGGATCAAAGACTTTTGGTCAATGGGTGGGTGAGCTGCTGAGTGCTGAGAACAAACGCCAGCTGTGGATACCGGAAGGCTTCGCTCATGGGTTTCTGGTGCTCTCGGACAGCGCCGAGTTCCTCTACAAGACCACCGACTATTACGCGCCGCAGCACGAGCGTTGCCTGTTGTGGAACGATGCCCAAGTGGCCATTGACTGGCCATTGGCGGCGCTGGATGGTGTGACGTTGCAGCTGTCGGCCAAGGACCAGCAAGGTCTGCCGTTTGCCAGCGCCGAGATCTATGCCTGATTGCGCTGCCGTCTAGCGCCATTGCCCGAGTAGCCCCTATGCCAGTGAAACGCCTTATCGCTGTAGTCGCCTTCAGCCTGCTTGGCCTGGTCATCACAGGCGTTGCCTGCTGGGGGACGTTGGCGATCCTGCTGACCGGCGTGCAGGATGCGCTGCGTCTGGCCCTGGCTGGCGGTTTTGCCCTGTGCTCACTGCTGGCCTTGCTCAGTCTGTTCTCGAGGCGCTGGCGGCGGGCGGCGCTGCTGGCCTATCTGCTTCCGCTCGGCGGCCTGCTGCTGTGGTGGCAGACCCTGGAGCCGTCCAACGAGCGGGACTGGCAAGCCGACGTCGCCGTGCTGCCCTATGCGACCATCAGCGGTGAGCGGGTGCGGGTGCACAACATCCGCAACTTTACCTACCGCAGCGAGTACGACTACCAGCCGGCCTATTACGACCAGGATTTCGACCTCGGCCAGTTGCAAGGCGTCGACCTGATCGCCTCCTACTGGATGGGCCCGGCCATTGCCCATGTGTTTCTCAGTTTTGCCTTTGCCGATGGCAAGCACTTGGCCATCTCGATTGAGACGCGCAAGGAAAAACACGAAGGCTACTCGACCCTCAAGGGCTTCTTTCGCCAGTACGAATTGTTCTATGTGGTGGCCGATGAGCGCGATGTAATCAAGCTGCGCACCAACTATCGCCAGGACCCGCCGGAGCAGACTTATCTGTATCGTCTCAAGGCACCGGTCGGCAGTGGGCGCCAGCTATTTCTTGAGTACATGCAGCGCATTAACGCGCTCAAGCAGCGCCCCGAGTTCTACAACTCCCTGACCACCAATTGCACCACCGGGATCTGGATGAGTTCGCGGGTCAATCCGCAACATGTGCCCTTCAACTGGAAGATTCTGGCCAGCGGCTATGTGCCGGAATACCTCCATGAGCAGGGGCGTTTGCACACCGACGGCCTGCCGTTTGCCGAGTTGCAGCACCAGGCCTTGCTCAATCCGCGGGCGCAGGCCGCTGGCGAGGCAGATGACTTTTCCCGGCTGATCCGTGCGCCGCTGGCCACCCCGTGATGACGGCCCGTCGCCACTATATTTGTCTACGGCCTGCTGGGCGGGCTGAATTGGTTGAGGCTGCTATGAACCGACTGCTGGCGTATTCCGCCGCCTTGCTTCTCTCCCTTGGTACGGCCATCACCCAGGCCGCCGACGCGTTGCCTGCCAGCCCGACTCAGGGCGTCGAGGGCAATCCGCGCCCGCGCATTTGCCTGGTACTGTCCGGTGGCGGCGCCCGTGGTGCGGCCCATGTCGGGGTGCTCAAGGTGCTGGAAGAATACCGGGTGCCGATCCACTGCATCGCCGGCACCAGCATGGGCTCGCTGGTGGGCACGGCCTATGCCACTGGCACCTCCATCGAGGAGATCGAGAAGACGCTGAAGGGCATTTCCACCGAGTTGCTGTTCAAGGAGGAGCCGCCGCGTCGCGAGCAGACCATGCGCCGCAAGCGGGATGACTACACCATTCTGTTTACCCCGGAGGTCGGCTTGCAGGATGGCCAGGTTAAAATCGGCAAGGGTCTGGTCACCGGTGTGCAGCTGGAAACCGTGCTGCGCCAGCTGAGCAAGGCCAAGGGTTATCACCAATTCGACCAACTGCCGATTCCCTTCCGGGCCGTTGCCACCGATCTGGTGACCGGCAAGGCGGTGATCTTCAGTGAAGGTGAGCTGGCCAACGTCATGCGCGCCAGCATGTCGGTGCCTGGCGCCGTGGCGCCGGCCGAGTTCAATGGCATGCTGCTGGTGGATGGCATGCTCACCAGCAACCTGCCAGTACAGACCGCCCGTGAGATGGGCGCCGATGTGATCATCGCCGTCAACGTCGGCACGCCGCTGCTCAAGCGTGAACAACTCAACAGTATCTTCGGTGTCAGTGGGCAGATGCTCAGTATTCTCACCGAGCAGAATGTGCAGGCCTCGCTGGCCTCGTTGAAGCCTACTGACATCCTGATTTCCCCGGAGCTGGGCGATTTTTCCACGGGCGATTTCGATAATTTGCCGCAGATCGCGCCGCTGGGCGAAGTGGCCGCCCGCAAGATGTCCGCGTCGTTGCAACGCCTGTCCATACCGCCGGCCGAATACGCGGCGCTGCGCCAGCGCCAGCTGGTCAGCGTGCAACCGGATCAGCGAGTGGTCGATGAGGTGCGTTTCGAGAAGCTGCAGCGAGTCAACCCGGCGGTGGCCAAGGCGGCCCTCGAGACCAAGGCCGGCGAGCCGCTGGATCAGTCCAAACTCGACAGCGACATGCGCCGCCTCTACGGCACCGGCGACTTTGAGCATGTGAATTACCGCCTTAGCGATGAGCAAGACAAGCGCGTGCTCACCGTCGATGCCGTGGAGAAGGCGTGGGGTCCGGACTACCTGCGTTTCGGCCTGGGCCTGTCCAGCGATTTCAGCGGCGATGCCTTCTTCAATTTGCTCGGTAGCTATCGCAAGACCTGGCTGAACGAGCAGGGCGCGGAGTGGCGTACCGATGTGCAACTCGGCCACACCAGTGGCATTTACAGTGAGTTCTACCAGCCCCTGAGTGCCGGCAGTCCGTTCTTCGTCGCCCCCCATGTGGCCCTTGAGCGCAGCACCGCCGACCTTTATCAGGGCGACGATCGCGTCGCCAGTTATCAGGTCTCCTCCGGCCTGGCCGGTTTTGACGTCGGCAGTGAGTTCAACCGTTATGGCGAGCTGCGCCTGGGCGTGATTGGCGGCGTTCTGGAGCCGGAGCTGGATACCGGCCCGCAAATTCTCTCGCCAGGGGAGGAGCGCATCCAGGCCGGGGCCTTTACCGGTCGTCTGCGCCTGGATCAGCTCGACAGTGTGTATTTCCCCCGTTCGGGCTGGCGCAGCGAGGTCAATCTGTTGGATTCGCAAGGCAGCCTGGGGGCTGATGAGGAGTACGCCTACTGGACGGCCGATGGCACCGGCGTCGTCTCGTTCGGCGACCACACCTTCAACTTCTATGCGCGCGCCGCGGACAAGCTCGGCAACAACCCGCTGCCCCGTTACGAGAACTTCCAGTGGGGTGGTTTCCTCCAGCAGTCCGGCTACTCCACCGGCCAGCTGCTCGGCGAAAGTCTGCAGTTCGGCCGTGTGATGTACTACCACCGCATCATGTCCGGCACCCTGCTGGAAGGCGCCTATGGCGGCGTGTCACTGGAAGCCGGGCGCATCGGCAATCCGTTGGTGGCCGGCAACTCGGAAGACTGGCTCAAATCCAGCAGCGTGTTTATTGGCACCGACAGCCCTATCGGCCCGTTGTACCTGGGCTATGGTCGGGCCGAGGATGGCAATAGCAGCTTCTATTTCTACCTTGGGCGGCCGTTCTGATTAACCTGGCGACAGGGCTGTTGGGGCGGTTGCCGGGATGATTCTGTTCTTTGGCGACCCCCATACGCGCTTCAGCCATGTGCTCGATGCCGTCATGCTGCATCGCCCAGCGGCCATCGTGTTACTGGGCGATATTCAGGCCCGGCGACCGCTGGAAGTCGAGTTGGCGAGCATTCTCGACCTCACCGAGGTGTGGTTTATCCACGGCAATCACGACACCGACACCGACCTCTATTACGACAACCTGTTTGGCTCGCAACTGGCCGACAGAAACCTGCATGGCCGGGTGGTGGAGATTGCCGGCGTGCGTGTGGCTGGCCTGGGCGGGGTGTTTCGTGGGCAGGTGTGGATGCCGCCGCAGCCGTGGAATTACCTGACGCCGCAGGCCTTTGCGACGCGCTGCGGCAAGGGCAATCTGTGGCGCGACGGGGTGCCGCGCAAGCACCGCAGCACCATCTTCCCCAGCGACCTGGCGGCGTTGTTTAGCGCCCAGGCCGATATTCTGGTCACCCATGAGGCGCCCAGCGCCCATCCCCATGGCTTCAGCGTGCTGGATGAACTGGGCCAAAGCCTTGGCGTGAGCACGGTCTTCCATGGTCATCACCATGACCGCCTGGACTACCGCAGCCACCGTCAGCGCCTGGGCTTCGCCACCTTCGGCGTCGGCTTGCGCGGCATCACCGATATGCACGGCCGGGTGCTGCGGGCCGGCGAGCTGGACTAAGCCCGGTTAGCGTTGCCGCGCGGTCAGTGCGGCTTGTTGGCTGGCTTGCGCTTGATTGTTTTCAGCAGGTCTTCAGGGCTGATGTAACCAACCATGCCGCCTGAGCTGGCCGCGCTGCCGGGTTGTGGTTGATGGAGGATATGGCCCTTCATCTTGCCGATGATGTGCATCTCGCACGGCTTGCAGTCGAACTTCAGGGTCAGCACTTCGTCCTGATGAATCAGCTGCATGTCCGCCACTTTGGTGCGCACGCCGGTAACGCCTTTGGCCTGCTTGGGACACAGGTTGAAGGAGAAGCGCAGGCAGTGCTTGGTGATCATCACCGGCACCTCGCCGGCTTCCTCATGGGCCTCGTAGGCGGCATCAATCAGTTGCACGCCATAGCGCTGATAAAACGCCCGCGCCTTGTCGTTGTAAACGTTGGCGAGGAAGGTCAGGTGCGACTCCGGGTACACCGGCGGCGGCACGCTGACCGGCTTGCGGCTGCCACGCGGGTGGCCGGCAATTCGTGCGACGGTCAACGCCTCGATGGCCTCGCGGCGCAGGGCCTTGAGTTGCGAGTTGGGCACGAACAAGGCCTGTGGTGCGTCGATCTGCACATCGCTGACGTAATAGATGGTGGTGCCGAGCTTGCTCAGGGTGTCGCTCAGTTGGGCGCGGGCCTGCTCGGCATCCTTGGCCGGGCCGAACGGGCCACTCAGGCTGACGCTGGCGCTGCTGCCGTCCTCGCTGGTCACCGTCAGGCGCAGTTCGGCTTCGCATAGCTCGGCCTGCCAACTGACTGCCACGCGGCGTTCAGACGAGGTCTTGAGCAGCGCCTGCTGCCAGTTGTGGTCGAGGTTGCGGTTGAGCACATGCTGCGGGCGCAGTTGCTTGAGCTCGGCCGGCATCTCGTTGGGCACCACGCGGTACTGCCACAGGTTGACGCCGTCCTGTTCGAACTGGGCCAGCTGCTCGGCGGTGTTGGCGCGAAAACCCACCACTTCACGCTTGATCAGCACATTGAGGCCGTCGCCGTTATTCAGCTGCTCGGTGGTTTGTACGGTCAGATCGTGTTTGCCGACCTTGAGCACCTCGCCCACCTGCAGGCCGACGAATTTGGGCGACTCGAACGCGCCGATGTCGATCTTGCGGTCGCTGACGAAATAGTCGGTGCTGCCGCGGTGGAAGGTCTTTTCCGTGTCCGGGGTGAAGAAGTGCTCGGTGCGACCGCTGGAGCTGCGCGCCAGTTCCGGGCGCTGGGTCAGAATCGCATCCAGCTCCTGACGGTAATGAGCGGTGATGTTCTTCACATAGCTCATGTCCTTGTAGCGGCCCTCGATCTTGAACGAGCGCACGCCGGCATCGACCAGGTGAATCAGGTTGGCGGTCTGGTTGTTGTCCTTCATCGACAGCAGGTGCTTGTCATAGGCCACCACGCGGCCCTGGTCATCCTTCAGGGTGTAGGGCAGGCGGCAGGCCTGCGAGCAGTCACCGCGGTTGGCGCTGCGCCCGGTCTGCGCGTGGGAGATATTGCACTGCCCGGAAAACGCCACGCACAGGGCGCCGTGGATAAAGAACTCGATGGCCGAGTCGACGTTGCTGCTGATCGTGCGGATTTCTTCCAGGTTCAGCTCGCGGGCCAGCACCAACTGGGAGAAGCCGGCCTGAGCCAGGAACTTGGCTTTGTCCAGGGTGCGGATATCGGTCTGGGTGCTGGCGTGCAGCTCAATCGGCGGGATATCCAGCTCGAGGATGCCCATGTCCTGCACGATCAGCGCATCCACGCCGGCGTCGTAGAGCTGGTGAATCAGCTGGCGCGCCGGCTCCACCTCGTCGTCATGCAGGATGGTGTTGATGGTGACAAACACCTTCGCATGGAACTGGTGGGCAAACTCCACCAGGCCGGCAATGTCCGCCACGCTGTTGCTGGCATTATGCCGCGCGCCGAAACTCGGCCCACCGATATACACGGCATCGGCGCCATGCAGGATGGCTTCCTTGGCGATGGCGGCATCGCGCGCCGGGCT
>JAIERF010000089.1 GCA_019747075.1 Pseudomonadaceae bacterium | reverse complement strand
TTACTGGTTGTAAATGAGCATTCCGAGCCTGTTTTTAACGCAGCATCACCGAGCGCAACAGCGCCTATGTGGATTGTAGGGTCAGGCGCTCCAATAGCGCCTCCAAGGTATTGAAACGGTCTTCCGGGCGCTCCATTGGCACCTGGAATTTGAACTGGGTGGCGCCTTCGAACTTGTAGCGATTCGGTTGGCCCTGGATCAGCTTGATCAGGCTCAGCGGTTCGACGCAGGTGTCGCTGGCAAATTCCAGGCGGCCGCCCTGCGGGCCGGCGTCGATCTTCTTGATCCCGAGCTTTTCCGCCTGCAGCTTCAGCAGGGTCAGGCGCACCAGATTTTTGCTCGGCTCGGGCAGCAGGCCGAAGCGGTCGATCATCTCCACCTGCAAGTCCTTCAGGGCCTCCTCGTCGGCGGCCGAGGCGATGCGTTTGTACAGCATCAGGCGGGCGTGCACATCCGGCAGGTAATCGTCGGGGATCAGTGCCGGCACGCGCAGGTTGATCTCCGGGCCGCCGCCCAGCGGCTGGTCGAGGTTCGGTTGTTCGCCCTTACGGATCGACTTGACCGCGCGTTCGAGCATTTCCATATACAGGGTGAAACCGACCGCTTGAATCTGTCCGCTCTGGCCGTCGCCAAGCAGCTCGCCGGCGCCGCGGATCTCCAGGTCGTTGGTGGCCAGGACAAAGCCGGCGCCGAGGTCCTGGGTGTTGGCGATGGCTTCCAGGCGCTTCTCGGCGTCCGGAGTCATCTGCTTGCGCGGCGGGGTCAGCAGGTAGGCGTAGGCCTGGTGGTGACTGCGACCGACGCGGCCACGCAATTGGTGCAGCTGGGCCAGGCCGAATTTGTCGGCGCGCTCGATGATGATGGTGTTGGCGCTCGGCACATCGATGCCGGTCTCGATGATGGTCGAGGCGATCAGCACGTTGAAGCGCTTGTGGTAGAAGTCGCTCATCACCTGTTCCAGCTCGCGCTCGCCGAGCTGGCCGTGGCCGATGCCGATACGTGCCTCCGGCACCAGTTCGGCCAGATCGGCGGCGCACTTCTCGATGGTTTTCACATCGTTGTGCAGGTAATACACCTGGCCGCCACGCAGCAGTTCACGCAGCAGGGCTTCCTTGATCGTCGGCTTGTTGGCTTCCATGACGAAGGTGCGCACCGACAGCCGGCGCGCCGGCGGGGTGGCGATGATCGACAGGTCGCGCATGCCCGACACAGCCATGTTGAGGGTGCGCGGGATCGGCGTGGCAGTCAGGGTGAGAATGTCGACCTCGCTGCGCAGAGCTTTTAGCTGCTCCTTCTGGCGCACGCCGAAGCGGTGTTCTTCGTCGATGATCACCAGGCCGAGGTTCTGGAATTTGACATCGTCCTGCAGCAGTTTGTGGGTGCCGATGACGATATCGATCTTGCCCTCGGCCAGCTTGCCAACGGCCTCGGCCACTTCCTTGTTGGACTTGAAGCGGCTCATCACTTCGACGTTCACCGGCCAGTCGGCGAAGCGGTCGCGGAAGCTGTTGTAGTGCTGTTGGGCGAGCAGGGTGGTGGGCACCAACACGGCAACCTGACGGCCGCTGTGCACGGCGATAAAGGCTGCGCGCATGGCCACTTCGGTTTTGCCGAAACCGACGTCGCCGCAGACCAAGCGATCCATCGGCTTGCCCGAGAGCATGTCGGCCTTGACCGCGTCGATGGTGGTTTGCTGGTCTGGGGTTTCCTCGAACGGGAAGCCGGCGCTGAAGGTGGCGTAGTCGGCCATTGGGTCCTTGAACGCATAGCCTTCGCGGGCGGCGCGGCGGGCGTAGATGTCGAGCAGCTCGGCGGCTACATCGCGGACCTGTTCGGCGGCCTTGCGCTTGGCCTTCTGCCAGGTTTCCGAACCAAGCCGGTGCAATGGCGCCAGGGCGTCGTCGCTGCCGGTGTAGCGGGCGATCAGGTGCAGGCTGGCAACCGGCACATAGAGCTTGGCCTCTTCGGCGTACATCATGGTCAGGAACTCGGCGGTCTGGCCGTCGATTTCCAGGGTGACCAGGCCCAGGTAGCGGCCGACGCCGTGGTCGATATGCACCACCGGCGCGCCTTCGCGCAGCTCGGCGAGGTTCTTGATTACGGCATCGTGGCCGTCGCTGCGCTTGTCGCGACGACGGCGTTGCATCACCCGTTGACCGAACAGCGGGCTTTCGGCAATCAGCGCCAGGGCCGGCTGATCGAGCAGCAGGCCTTCGTCCATCGGGGCGATGCTGACGGCCAGGCGCTCTTTGCTGGCGAGAAACTCGGCCCAGCCATCCACGGTTTGCGGGCGTAGGTTCAGGCGCGCCAGCAACTCCAGCAAGACTTCACGGCGGCCGGCGGATTCGGCGCTGAACAGCACGCGGCCGGGGAACTCGTCGAGAAAGGCCGCCAGTCTGGCCAGGGGCTGGTTGGCCTTGGCTTCAATCGCCAGGTTCGGCAGTGGGCGGGCGGCGAAGCATTCGCGGCCGACGCCAGGTTCGATGGCGTCCGGGTTGGCCACGACTCGCGGCCATTGCTTGAGGCGGGCGAAGCAGTCTTCCACCGGCAGGAACAGCTCGGCGGGCGGCACTAGTGGCCGTTCCAGATCGCCGCGACGCTCTTCATAGCGGTTGCGCACGTCGTGCCAGAACTGCTCGGCGGCCTGTTCGATGCCGGGCAGGGAGAACACCTGGGTGTCTTCGGGCAGGTAGTCAAACAGGCTGGCGGTGTCTTCGAAAAACAGCGGCAGGTAGTACTCGATGCCGGCCGGGGTGATGCCGCTGGCCATGTCCTGGAAGATCGGGCAGCGGCGGAAATCGACATCGAAGCGCTCGCGAAAACGCGCACGGAAATCGGTGACCGCCTTTTTATCCAGCGGGAACTCGCGAGCCGGCAGCAGGCGGATCGACTCGACCTTGTCGATCGAGCGCTGGGTTTCCGCGTCGAAGGTGCGCAGGGTTTCGATTTCGTCATCGAACAGGTCGATGCGATAAGGCAACTCGCTGCCCATCGGGAACAGGTCGATCAGGGCGCCGCGCACGGCGAACTCACCGTGTTCATACACGGTGTCGACGCAGCGATAGCCGGCCGATTCGAGGCGCGTGCGCATCTGCTCGACGTTGAGCTTCTGGCCCACGTCCAATACCAAGCTGGTGCCGAGCAGAAAACGCGTCGGTGCCAGGCGGTGCAGGGCTGTGGTGATCGGCACCACCAACACGCCGCGGCTTAGCTCCGGCAGGCGGTAAAGGCTGGCGATGCGCTGCGAGATGATGTCCTGGTGCGGCGAGAACTGGTCGTAGGGCAGGGTTTCCCAGTCGGGAAAGTGCAGCACGGACAGTTCCGGGGCAAAAAAGCCCAGCTCCTGTTCAAGTCGTTCGGCACTCTGGCTGTCGGCAGTCAGCAGCAGGGTGAAGCGTTTGGCGGCAGTCGCCGCTTCGGCAATCGCCAGGGACAGCGCAGCACCGGGCAAATTGCCCCAGGCTTGCTTACTGTTTGCGGCGGGAAGGCTGGGTAGGCGCAGTACAGGCACGGTCGGCTCGCGGACGTGACGAGAAAGGCGCGATTGTAGCGGGGGCGACCACTGAATGGCAGTCGCCAGCGGCCATGTCGGGCATATCGGCCAATGCTGCGGTTTTTAGCCGGCGACTGACGACAGGCGTGCATTGCTCCTGCGCGACTGCGCCGGCATAATGTAGCCCCTTTTTTCAGCCCCTACATATGTGGAAGGTACTGCCCGTGACTCAGAAGCCCGACCAGTGTCTTGGTGAATGGATTGATCGTGAAGCGCTCGCCGAGGCGATGATTCCGTTGATCGGTCAGCTTTACCGCAATAACAATGTGGTGACCTCGATCTTCGGTCGCGGTCTGATCAACCGCTCGGTGATCTCGATCCTCAAAGCCCACCGTTTTGCCCGTCACCGCCTGGCTAACGATGCCGAGCTGTCGGTGCACGACACCTTCCCGATCATCAAGGCGATGAGCGAGCTCAAGCTCGGTGCCGCTTCGGTGGACCTGGGCAAGATGGCCGCCAAGTTCAAGGCTGAAGGCGCAGGCCGCAGCCTTGAGCAGTTCCTGCGTGAAGAGCTGGCTGAAGTTGTGGGTCAGCAAAACGGCGTGGCGCGCAAAGGCACCGACGTGGTGCTGTACGGCTTCGGTCGTATCGGCCGCCTGCTGGCGCGCATCCTGATCGAGAAAACCGGTGGTGGCGACGGCCTGCGTCTGCGCGCCATCGTGGTGCGCAAAGGCGCCCCGAATGACCTGGTCAAGCGTGCCAGCCTGCTGCGTCGTGATTCGGTGCATGGCCCGTTCGACGGCACCATCACCATCGATGAAGCCAACAACACCATCACCGCCAACGGCAACCTGATCCAGGTGATTTACGCCAAGTCGCCGACCGAAGTGGACTACACCCAGTACGGCATCGAAAACGCCTTGCTGGTGGACAACACCGGTGTATGGCGTGACGCCGAGGGCCTAGGCCAGCACCTGGCCTGCCCAGGTGTTGATCGCGTGGTGCTCACTGCTCCGGGCAAAGGCGCGCTGAAGAACATCGTGCATGGCGTCAACCATGGCGACATCACCGCCGATGACAAGATCATCTCGGCGGCTTCCTGCACCACCAACGCCATCGTGCCGGTGCTGAAGGCGATCAACGATCAGTACGGCATTGCCAACGGTCACGTTGAAACCGTGCACTCGTACACCAACGACCAGAACCTGATCGACAACTTCCACAAGGGCGATCGCCGTGGTCGTTCGGCACCGTTGAACATGGTGATCAGCGAAACTGGCGCCGCCACCGCTGCCGCCAAGGCGCTGCCAGTACTGAAAGGCAAGCTGACCGGCAACGCCATTCGTGTACCGACGCCCAACGTGTCGATGGCCATCCTCAACCTCAACCTTGAGAAAGCCACCACCCGCGAAGAGATCAACGAATACCTGCGCCAGATGGCCATGCATTCGGATCTGCAAAAGCAGATCGACTTCGTCCAGTCGCAGGAAGTGGTGTCCACCGATTTCGTCGGTTCGCGCCACGCCGGTGTGGTCGATGCCGAAGCCACCATCTGCAACGACAACCGCGTTGTCCTGTACGTGTGGTACGACAACGAGTTCGGCTACAGCTGCCAGGTTGTGCGCGTGATGGAAGACATGGCCGGGGTTAACCCACCAGCCTTCCCGCGTTAATCGCGACGCCGGGTAACAACAAAACGGGAGCTTCGGCTCCCGTTTTGCATTGTGCGGTGGGCACTGCGTCTGCTTGGAGGCCGATGGTTTTCGCCGTATCAGGGGAATTGGCGTTAATCTTCATACTGATGTGGTCGTCATGTTGCTCTGCGTGCTGATCGAGGATTGCCGTGCTCAACTCCGTTGTGCTGTTGTTTGCTCTGTTGCTGGGCTGCTCTGGGGCGCTGTTCGCTGCGCCGCTGCAGTTGTACACGGAGGAGTATCCGCCGGTGAGCTTCTCCCGCGAGGGGCGGGCCGTCGGTATGGCCACCGAGGTGATTGAAGAGATTTTGCGTCGCCAGGGGCAAACGGCCAGCATTCAGGTAGTGCCCTGGGCGCGCGGCTACCAGACGGTGCAGCGCACGCCCGATACTGCCCTGTTTGCGACCATTCGCAATGCTGAGCGCGAGGCGTCCTTTCAGTGGGTGGGGCCGATCTTGCTGGCCCGCGACAGCTTTTATGCGCTGAAGAATTCCGGCCTGGTGATCGGCAGTCAGGCCGAGCTGGCCGCCGTCGGGCAGATTGCCGTGCCGCGGGACTGGTTCAGTTTTCAGGAGCTCACCGCGCAGGGGCAGCCCAATCTGCTGGGCGTCAACGAGCCGATGCAGATGTTCAAGATGCTGCGCCGTGGCCGGATCAAGCTGATTTTGGCCGACAACCTGAGCTTCTTCAGTCGTGGCGACGCCGCCAGTCAGGTGGATTACCTGACCGCCGACGATGTGGAAGTGGTTCTGCCGTACCGCACCTCTTATGGCTATATCGCCTTCTGGCGCGGCACCGACGCGCAGACGCTGCAGCGCTGGCAGACCACGCTGGATGAGATGAAGGCCGATGGCAGCTTCGCGGTCATTTATCAGCGCTGGCTACCGGGTGAGCCGCAGCCGCCATTGCGCGAACCTCAGTAAGCGCGCGCCCCGTTCAGTTTATCGGTGCAGCTTGCAGCCGCCCTAGGCTCTTATCCTCAAACGCCACTTGTGGCTTGGGCTTGATCAGGCTGAAGTCGATCATCGACTTGGGCTGATAAGGGTCGCCGATCAGCAGCGGCCGCTCCTTGAATGACGCGCTCACCAGGCTCTTGGCCGGGTCCAGTTCATCGGAGCGCAAGCCCGCCAGGTCGGCCCAGGTGTGAATCAGGTTGGCGCTGCTGTAGGGGCGGCTCAGTTCGTCCTGATAGGTCACCGGGTTATTCGCCTGCCATTGTTTGGAGGTCCAGAGCATAAAGGGGATGGTGTACATCGGCGCGGTTGGCCGGCCTTCACTGCGTCCCAGGATGGTATCGGTGGGCGAGTCAAACACGGCTTCGCCGTGATCCGACAAGTACAGCAAGAAGCCATTGGCCTGGCTGCCCGCCAGCCGCTCGATCAGGCTGGACAGCACGAAGTCGTTGTACAGCACCGCATTGTCATAGCTGTTGTAGGTCGGCAGTTGGTCGTCGGTGACCCAGGCCGGCACGCCCTGGCGGTCGTTGAACTGGGCGTAGTCCTCGGGATAACGGTACTTGCACCCCATGTGGGTGCCGAGCAGGTGCACCACGATCAATTTGCGCGGCGCCTGGTCGGCCAGGGCCTGGCTGAACGGGGCCAGCACTTCGCCGTCGTACTGACGGGCGTTCTGTTCGCGGTTGTTGTTCAGGTACACCTGCTTATCGGCCTGCTTGGAGAAGGTGGTGAGCATGGTGTTGCGTTCGGTCATGGTCTGCTGGTTGGTGATCCAGAAGGTCTTGTAACCGGCTTGCTTCATCAGGTTGATGATCGACGGCGTGGTCAGGTAGGCGTCGGGGTTTTGCTCGTCGGCAAAGGTCAGCACCTGTTGCAGCGCTTCAATGGTGTAGGGGCGCGGGGTCACGACGTTGTCGAACACCTGCAACTGGTCGCGGATGGCGTCCAGCTTTGGCGTGGTGGCGCGCGGGTAGCCATACAGGCTCATGCGTTGGCGATTGGTCGATTCGCCGATCACCAGCACCAGGGTGCTCGGCTGCCCGGCATGGGCGTCGGTGAGGTTTTGCAGGGGCGGTAACTGGGCGTTGGCGGTGAGCAGTTCCTGCATATTGCCCAGTTGCAGGCGATATTGGTGGTAGCCAACCATGACCTGCCAGGGCGTGACGGCGGCCAGGCGCTCCTCGAACTTGTTCAGGCCCGCGTTCAGGTTGTCACTGGTGAGCATCAGGCGTGCGGGATAACCGACAGTGACCGCCACAATCAGTGCGCTGGCAATCATGGCCGAGCGCCGCGGCAGATAGACCGGACGAATTTTTTTCCAGAGCAGCCAGGCGCCCAGGCCATAGCCGATAAACGCCAGCGGCATCCACCAGGTCAGGTATTGGCTGATGTATTCGGCGGCCTCGGCGTTGTTGCTCTCGAACATGATGAAGATGACGCTTTGGGAGAAGTCCTGGCCGTAAATCAGGTAATAACCAAAAGCCGGCAGCGAGCACAGCCACAGCGCGCCACCGATGATGCCGGCCAGGCGGCGCGTGTGGGCCGGGTACAGCAACAAGGGCACCAGCCACAAGCCGCTGAGCAGCAAGGTTTGGCGGAAACCGCGCCAGCCAATGGTGTCGGTGGCAAACAGCAGCAGTTGCGTGACCCCGGACATGTACCAGAAGAACAGGAACATCCAGCCCAGGGCTGCCCATTCGATGCCTTTGCGCGAAGATTCTGCACGGGCAGCAATCATCATGACTCTCCGAGTAATACCGGGCTGAAGCGGAACACTCCGCAGGCGCCCTGAACAATTGAGAGCCACTCTAGGCGGGCAAAGGTTAACAAAGTGTTAAGTGATTGCCGCCGGCAAAACTCCCGGATGAGGCGCGTTACTGGCGGCGCAACAGGCAAAGCCGGGTGCCCTAAATAGGCGCAGCACGCTAAACTGGCCGACCAGTCAAGCAAGCGGCGGCAGCAGCTACCGTTTTTCGTCAATGCAACCTTCAGGCGGTGATCCTGCGCAGAGGTTGACCACTGCGCCGGCGCTACACGCGTCGCCGCGATGAGGCAGTAACAATGAATCAGCCGCTCCACACGGGTGAACTCAAGCGCGGTCTGCAAAACCGTCATATCCAGTTGATCGCCCTGGGCGGGGCGATCGGCACGGGCCTGTTCCTCGGCTCGGCCGGGGTGCTGAAGTCCGCCGGGCCGTCGATGATCCTCGGCTATGCGATTGCCGGCTTTATTGCTTTTCTGATCATGCGCCAACTGGGCGAGATGATTGTCGAGGAACCGGTGGCAGGTTCCTTCAGTCACTTTGCGCACAAGTACTTCGGTGGTTATGCCGGCTTTCTCTCGGGCTGGAACTACTGGGTGTTGTATGTGCTGGTAGGCATGGCCGAGCTCACGGCGGTGGGCAAGTACGTGCAGTTCTGGTGGCCGGAGATCCCGACCTGGGTGTCGGCGGCGGTGTTCTTTGTGGCCATCAACCTGCTCAACCTGACCAGCGTGAAAGTCTTCGGCGAGACCGAGTTCTGGTTCGCCCTGGTCAAGGTGGTGGCGATCATCGGCATGATCCTGCTGGGCATCTTCCTACTGGTCAGCGGCACCGGCGGCGAGCAGGCGGCGGTGAGCAACCTGTGGAGCCATGGCGGCTTCTTCCCCAATGGCCTTGAAGGCCTGGTGATGGTGCTGGCAATCATCATGTTTTCCTTCGGTGGCCTGGAGCTCGTGGGCATTACCGCTGCCGAGGCGGCCGAGCCGAAGAAGGTGATTCCCAAAGCGATCAATCAGGTGATCTGGCGGATTCTGATCTTCTACATCGGCGCCCTCAGTGTGCTGTTGATGCTCTATCCGTGGGACAAGCTGCTGGAAACCCTGAATGCCGCCGGCGACCCTTATAGCGGCAGTCCCTTCGTGCAGATTTTCTCCCTGCTGGGCAGTGATACGGCGGCTCATCTGTTGAATTTCGTGGTGCTGACGGCGGCGCTGTCGGTCTACAACAGTGGCGTCTACTGCAACAGCCGCATGCTCTTCGGCCTGGCCGAGCAGGGCGATGCGCCCAAGGCCTTTCTCAAGGTCAACAGTCGTGGTGTGCCGGTGCTGGCGATTGGCGTGTCAGCGCTGATCACCTTGCTGTGCGTGCTGGTCAACTACCTGGCGCCGCAGCGGGCGCTGGAAATGCTGATGGCCCTGGTGGTGTCGTCGCTGGTGATCAACTGGGCAATGATCAGCCTGTCGCACCTCAAGTTCCGTCAAAGCCTCAATCAGCGCGGCATCGAGCCTGGCTTCAAGTCGCTGTGGTATCCGTTCAGCAACTACCTGTGCCTGGCGTTTGTGGCCTTGATTCTAGGGGTGATGCTGCTGATTCCGGGGATCAACCTGTCGGTCTATGCGATTCCGTTCTGGTTGGCCTTTATCGGCCTGTGCTACTGGCTCAAGACCCGCGCGGCCTGAGGCGGCGCGGTGCCGAGCAGTTGCTCGCGCAGGCTGGCGGACAAACCATTGTCAGCCAGCCAGATGCCGAGGTAAGCGTGAGCCAGTTCGGCGTTGCGGCTGCTGAATAGGCGGCGGCCGTTACGCTCCAGGTGCAGGCCAGCGGTAACCGAATAGTCGAGGGCATAGCGGTCGCCGGGTTGAATGTCGGCGAAGGTCGCGTGCAAGGCGTCCAGTTCGGGGCGCAGGCGCTGCAGTTGGGCTGCCGATTGCTGGCGTTCGAGGGTGACCCAGGCCGCCTTGATCACGTCTTCCCGGTCAATCGCGCGGAAGTAATACAGCTCCAGGCGTTGCCGATGGCTGTTGCCCACGGCTTGGCGGGGGCTGATACCCGGCTCGGTGTAGAGCGCAGCGGCGTACACATCGACCCACAGGTAGTTGAGTACGGCCTGGTTTTGCCGTTGCAGCGAGCTGTCGGCCGCTTGTCGGTACGGGCTGAATGCGGCCTCAAGCAGGCGGTCGCGCTCGTTGGCCAGTAGATTGGCGCTGCTCAACAGCAAGATCAGGCAAATCAATCGGTGCATGGCGTAGGCTCCTGAGTCTGCGTGCAGGTTTGGCCACGGGGGCGCAGTGGTCAAGCGGGCCCTGTTGCAGGGTGTTACCAATACTTGAATCAATCGGTCGCCTGGGCGTGGGCATGGCATTAACGATGTTTTTATAATCAAAAGCTTTGCTTGCAGGGGGCAACTATCCGTAACGTTTATGACGCCTGCCGTACAACGCGGACTTTTGTCACTCGGGCAGTATTTGAATTCGGTAAATGCGCTGGTTGCAGCGCATGGGGTACTCAATGATCAAGATCAAACGTGGGCTGGATCTGCCAATCACCGGCAGTCCGCAGCAGCGCATCGAGGCCGCTTGCCCGGTGCGCAGTGTGGCGCTGCTGGGCTGTGATTATCACGGCATGAAGCCGAGCATGGCGGTGCAGGTGGGGGATCGGGTCAAGCTTGGCCAGCCATTGTTTAGCGACAAGAACAACCCTGGCGTGCATTTCACCGCGCCTGGGGCCGGGGTGGTCAGTGCCATTCACCGTGGCGCCCAGCGTGTGCTGCAATCGGTGGTGATCGAGCTGGAGGGCGATGCTGCTGTGCAGTTTGCCAGCTACCCAGCGGCCCAGTTGGCCAGTCTTGAGCCCCAGACTGTGCGCGACAACCTCCTGCAATCGGGCTTGTGGACTGCGCTGCGCAGTCGCCCGTTCAGCAAGGTGCCCGCTGTTGATGCCGTGACCAGCTCAATCTTCGTCACGGCCATCGATACCCAACCGCTGGCCGCTGACCCGGCGCTGATCATCCAGGCCTATGCCGATGACTTCGCGGCTGGTCTGCAAGTGCTGGCGCGGCTGGCCAAGGTGTTTCTGTGCAAGGCTCCCGGTGTCAGCCTGCCCGGTGAACAACTGGCCGGTGTGCACACCGAGAGCTTCAGCGGTCCCCATCCGGCCGGTTTGCCGGGCACCCATATGCATTTCCTCGATCCGGTGAGCGCCAGCAAAAGTGTCTGGCAGATCGGTTATCAGGATGTGATTGCCATCGGCAAACTCTTTACCACGGGGCAGTTGTGGGTGGAGCGGGTGATTGCTCTGGCCGGCCCCGTGGTCAATCAACCGCGCTTGCTGCGTACGCGCCTTGGGGCTTGCTTGCAAAGCCTGAGTGCTGGCGAGTTGCAGCCTGGGTTGAATCGTGTGATTTCCGGCTCGGTATTTGGCGGGCGCACTGCACGAGGCCCCTTTGCCTACCTGGGGCGTTATCACCAGCAAGTCTCTTGCCTGCATGAAGGCGACGAGCGCGAGCTGCTGCATTATCTGCGCGCCGGGGTGAACAAGCATTCGGTGCTGAATATCTTCGTTTCCAAGTTGGCCGCGGCCAAGCGCTTTGCTTTTGATACCAGCACCAACGGCAGCCCACGGGCCATGGTGCCGGTGGGCAACTATGAGGCGGTGATGCCGCTGGACATCCTGCCTACTCAATTGCTGCGTTACCTGATCGTTGGTGACAGCGAAATGGCGCAGAAGCTCGGTTGCCTGGAGCTGGACGAAGAAGACCTGGCGCTCTGTACCTACGTGTGTGCCGGTAAGTATGAATACGGCCCGATCCTGCGGGACAACCTGACTCGCATAGAGAAGGAGGGCTGATCGATGTCCTTGCGTAAATTCCTCGACAAAATCGAACACAACTTCGAGAAAGGCGGACGCTTCGAGAAGTGGTACGCCCTCTATGAAGCGGCCGACACCTTCTTCTATCGTCCCAGCAGCGTGACCAAAACCACCGCCCACGTGCGCGATGGCATCGACCTCAAGCGCATGATGATGACGGTGTGGTTCTGCGTGATGCCGGCACTGTTTTTCGGTATGTGGAACATCGGCTATCAGGCCAACAGCCTGTTTGCCGTTCAGCCGGAACTGCTGGCCGCCCAGGAGGGCTGGCGCTTTGCTCTGATCGGCGCGCTGGCGGGTTTTGACCCCAATAGCCTGTCGGACAACCTGATCCAGGGTGCGGCGTATTTCCTCCCGGTGTACGCAGTGACCTTTATTGTTGGCGGTTTCTGGGAGGTGCTGTTTGCCTCGATCCGCAAGCATGAGGTGAATGAAGGCTTCTTTGTGACCTCGGTGCTGTTTGCCCTGATTCTGCCGCCGAGCATTCCGCTTTGGCAGGTGGCGCTGGGTATCAGCTTCGGTGTGGTGATCGGCAAGGAAGTCTTTGGCGGCACTGGCAAGAACTTCCTCAACCCAGCCTTGGTCGGCCGCGCCTTCCTGTTTTTTGCCTATCCGGCGCAGCTCAGCGGCGATGCGGTGTGGACGGCAGTGGACGGTTTCGCCGGCGCCACCGCCCTTAGTCTTGCCGCGGCTGGTGGCATCGAGCAGGTTACGGCCAATGGCTTGAGCTGGTGGAATGCCTTCGTCGGTTTTGAGCATGGCTCGATGGGTGAGACCAGCACCTTGGCCATCTTTATCGGCGGTGCGGTGTTGCTGCTGACCAAAATTGCCTCCTGGCGCATCGTCAGCGGCGTGATGCTGGGCATGGTCGCCATGAGCTACCTGTTCAATGGCATTGGTTCGGCGACCAACCCGATGTTCGCCATGCCGTGGCACTGGCATCTGGTGGTCGGTGGCTTTGCCTTCGGCATGATCTTCATGGCCACCGACCCGGTTTCGGCGTCGATGACCAACACCGGCAAGTGGATCTTCGGCGCGCTGATCGGCGTCATGGTGGTGTTGATTCGGGTGGTCAACCCGGCCTTCCCGGAAGGCATGATGCTGGCGATTCTGTTCGCCAACCTGTGTGCGCCTTTGATTGACCACTTTGTCGTTCAGGCCAATATCAAGCGGAGGCTGGCACGTAATGTCTAGTCAACAAGAGTCCACTGTTCGCACCCTGATGGTGGCGTTGATCGTCTGCCTAGTGTGTTCGGTGTTTGTCGCGGGTGCCGCCGTCGCACTCAAACCCGTGCAGGTGGAAAACCGCCTGCTGGACAAACAGCGCAGTATTTTGGCGATTGCTGGCCTGGGTGAAGCCGACATGTCGGCCAAGGCCGTCAAGGCTCTGTACGCCGAGCGGATCAAGGCCCGTGTGGTTGACCTGCAGACCGGCCAGTTCACCGATGCTCAGGATGCCGCCAGTTTCGACCCGCTGAAGGCCGCCAAAGATCCAGCCCTGTCGGACGCCCTCAAGGGTGAGCAGGACATTGCCTCGATCAAGCGCCGCGAGCGTTATTCCACCGTCTATATGGTGGAGTCCGACGGCCAACTCGACACCCTGATCATGCCGATTCGCGGCTACGGCCTGTGGTCGACCCTGTATGGCTTTATGGCCGTGAAGGGCGATCTGAATACCGTGGTTGGCCTCGGGTTCTACCAGCATGGCGAGACGCCAGGCCTGGGTGGTGAGGTGGACAATCCGAAATGGAAAGCCCTGTGGCACGGCAAGACTCTGTTTGATGGCAATGGCCAACTGGCTGTGCAGATCATCAAGGGCAGTGTCGATCCGACGGCAGCCAATGCCCAGCATCAGGTCGACGGCCTGGCTGGTGCGACCCTGACCAGTAAAGGCGTGGATAACCTGCTGCACTTCTGGCTGGGCGAGAACGGCTTCGGTCCGTTCCTGATGAAACTGCAAAAAGGGGAGGCGTAAGCATGAGCCAGCCAACATTCAAGCAAGTGCTGCTGGACCCGATCCTGCACAACAACCCCATCGGTTTGCAGATTCTCGGCATCTGTTCGGCCCTGGCGGTGACCTCCAACCTGAAAACGGCCTTGGTGATGTCGATCGCCCTGACTCTGGTGACCGGCTTCTCCAACCTGTTTATCTCGATGATTCGCAGCCAGATCCCCAGCTCCATCCGCATGATTGTGCAGATGGTGATCATCGCGTCCCTGGTGATCGTGGTTGATCAGGTGCTCAAGGCCTATGCCTTTAGCCTGGCCAAGCAACTGTCGGTGTTTGTCGGTCTGATTATCACCAACTGCATCGTTATGGGGCGTGCCGAGGCGTTTGCCATGCAGAACCCACCGCTGCTGTCGTTCTGCGACGGGATCGGCAACGGTTTGGGCTACAGCGCCATGCTGATTGTGCTCGGCGTGATCCGTGAACTGTTTGGCGCCGGCAAACTGCTCGGCTACAGCATCCTGCCGACCCTCAATGAAGGCGGCTGGTACCAGCCCAACGGCATGCTGTTGCTGCCGCCTTCGGCATTCTTTCTGATTGGCCTGATCATCTGGGCGCTGCGCAGCTGGAAGACCGAACAGAAGGAGGCGCCGAGCTTCAAGATGGCGCCGCAGGTTTCGGATAAGGAGGCCTATTGATGGAACACTACATCAGCTTGTTCGTGAAGGCGGTGTTCGTTGAGAACATGGCCTTGGCGTTTTTCCTTGGTATGTGCACCTTTATCGCCATCTCCAAAAAGGTGGAAACGGCCATTGGCCTGGGTGTGGCGGTGATCGTGGTGCAAGCCATCACCATCCCGGCCAACAACCTGCTGTACACCTACCTGCTCAAGGACGGTGCCCTGGCCTGGGCCGGCTTGCCGGAGGTGGACCTGTCGTTTCTTGGTCTGCTCAGCTATATCGGCGTAATTGCCGCCATCGTGCAGATCCTCGAAATGCTCCTGGATAAGTACGTGCCGTCGCTCTACAACGCCCTGGGCGTGTTCCTGCCGCTGATCACGGTGAACTGCGCCATTATGGCCGGCTCGCTGTTTATGGTTGAGCGCGACTACAACCTTGGCGAAAGCGTGGTTTACGGCGTTGGTTCCGGGTTCTCCTGGGCCCTGGCGATTGCCTTGCTGGCGGGTATCCGCGAGAAGCTCAAATACAGTGATGTGCCCGAAGGCCTGCAGGGGCTGGGGATTACCTTCATCACCATCGGTCTGATGTCGCTGGGGTTTATGTCCTTTTCCGGCGTGCAACTCTAAGGAGCCATGTGTGATCAATTTTGAAATCTTCCTGGCTATTGGCATGTTCACCGCCATCGTCCTCGGGCTGGTAGTGATCATCCTCGCCGCACGGGCCAAGCTGGTATCCAGCGGCGACGTGAATATCGTCATCAATGGCGAGCGCACCCTTACCGTGCCGGCCGGCGGCAAATTGCTGCAGACCCTGGCCGCCAACAACGTGTTCCTGTCTTCAGCCTGTGGTGGCGGCGGTACCTGCGCCCAGTGCAAGTGCATCGTCGAAAGCGGTGGTGGTGAGATGCTGCCCACCGAGGAAGCCAACTTCACCCGCCGTCAGGCCCGTGAAGGCTGGCGCCTGTCCTGCCAGACTCCGGTCAAGCAGGACATGCACATTGAAGTGCCGGAGGAAGTGTTCGGCGTGAAGAAGTGGGAGTGCACGGTGGAGTCCAACCCCAACGTGGCCACCTTTATCAAGGAGCTGACCCTGCGCCTGCCAGAAGGCGAGAGTGTGGACTTCCGCGCGGGTGGTTACGTGCAGTTGGAGTGCCCACCCCACGAGGTGCACTACAAGGATTTCGACATCCAGCCCGAGTACCGTGGTGACTGGGACAAGTTCAACCAGTGGAAGTACGTGTCCAAGGTCGACGAGACGGTGATTCGCGCCTACTCCATGGCCAACTACCCGGACGAAAAGGGCATCGTTAAATTCAACATCCGCATCGCCTCGCCACCGCCGGGCAAGGACCATTTGCCGCCGGGCAAGATGTCGTCCTGGGTGTTTGGCTTGAAGCCGGGGGACAAGGTCACGGTGTACGGCCCGTTCGGTGAGTTCTTCGCCAAGGACACCAATGCCGAGATGATCTTTATCGGCGGTGGTGCCGGTATGGCGCCGATGCGTTCGCACATCTTCGACCAGCTCAAGCGTCTGGGCTCCAAGCGCAAGATCAGCTTTTGGTATGGTGCGCGGTCCCTGCGTGAGGCGTTCTACGTCGAGGAATACGACCAGCTGCAGGCCGACAACCCGAACTTCGAGTGGCACTTGGCGTTGTCCGATCCGCAGCCGGAAGACAATTGGACCGGCCTCAAGGGCTTTATCCATAACGTCCTGTTCGAGAACTACCTGAAGGACCACCCTGCGCCGGAAGACTGCGAGTTCTACATGTGCGGTCCACCGATGATGAACGCCGCGGTGGTGAAGATGCTGCTGGACCTCGGGGTCGAGCGCGACAACATCCTGCTGGACGACTTCGGTGGTTGATCGGCGCTGTGTCGCGTTGCTGCTGGCGTGTCTGAGCCTGGCTGGCTGCAGTGAGCGGGCGGAGGAGTTTGGCGGGCCGACTATGGGTAGCCACTATTCGGTCAAATACCTGCGCGGCAGCGACGGTCCAGCGCTGGCCGAGGTTCAGGCGGCGACCGAGGCGATTCTGGCCGAGGTCGATCAACAACTGTCGACCTACCGCAGCGACTCGCTGATCAGTCGCTTCAATGCGCTGCCGGCCCACAGTTGTCAGCCGATGCCCGAGTCGCTGCTGGCGCTGGTGCGTTTTGGCGAGCAGTTGTCGCTGCAGAGCGCCGGTGCTTTCGACCTGACCCTCGAGCCGTTGCTCAACCTCTGGGGCTTTGGCCCGCAGTCCCGTGGCGAACAGGTGCCCAGCGCCGAGCAGATCGCTGAGGCGCGTGAGCGTGTTGGCCATCGACATTTGCACATTGACGGCCAGCAGCTGTGCAAGGACGTGGCCTTGATGGTCGACTTCAACAGCATTGCCGCCGGTTATGCGGTGGAGCGTATCAGCGCACAGCTGGAGCAGTTGGGGGTGAGCAGTTATCTCGTCGAGGTCACCGGCGAGCTCAAGGCCAAGGGCCGCAAGGGTGACGGTTCCGCCTGGCGCGTGGCCATCGAGGCGCCGCTGGATGATCAACAGGTGGCGCAAACCATCCTCACTCTTGATGGTGAGGGCATTTCCACCTCAGGCGATTATCACAACTATTTCGAGCGTGACGGTCGGCGCTATTCCCACACCCTGGACCCGCAAACCGCCGCGCCCATTACCCATGGGTTGGCCCAAGTCAGTGTGGTGGATGCCTCGGTGCAGCGTGCCGACGGCCTGTCGACCCTGTTGATGGTGCTGGGGCCGGAGCGTGGCCTGGCGTTTGCCGAGCGCGAGGGCATCAAGGCGCTGTTTGTGACCCGTAGCGCACACGGCTTCGTCAGCCAACGCAGCAGCGCATTCCAGCGCTGGCTGGTGAAAGGAGAACAACCATGACCTGGTTGCTGGTATTTGTCGGCATGTTATTGGTGGTGCTGGGCATGGCCGTCGGGGTGATCTTCGGGCGTAAACCGATTGCCGGTTCCTGTGGCGGCATTGCCAATCTGGGCATCGAGAAAGAGTGCTCGATCTGCGGTGGCGTGCGGGAAAAATGCGAAGAAGTGCAGCGCGAGCAAAATGTAGTGCCGGCAAAGCTCGCCTACGACGCGACCAAGCGCTAATGTTCAGCGCCATAAGTGGCAGCTAAGCTGCTGTCAGCATTGTAAATACCTCGGCTTATGGCCGTGGTCATGTCGGGCGCCAGAGCGGCGCGCCCGGCCAGTTATCGAGGAGTAAGCATGGCGGTCTACAACTACGACGTGGTGGTGTTGGGTTCCGGCCCGGCGGGCGAGGGGGCGGCCATGAATGCGTCCAAGGCCGGGCGCAAGGTGGCAGTGGTCGATGACCGTCGCCTGGTGGGCGGCAACTGCACGCACCTGGGCACTATCCCGTCCAAGGCCTTGCGTCACTCGGTACGGCAGATCATGCAGTACAACACCAATCCGCTGTTCCGCCAGATCGGTGAGCCGCGCTGGTTCTCCTTTCCCGATGTGCTGAAAAGCGCTGAGCGGGTGATTGCCAAGCAGGTCAGTTCGCGCACCGGCTACTACGCGCGCAATCGCATCGATGTGTTCTGTGGTTCCGCCAGCTTTGCCGACGCCCAGACCATTCAAGTGGTGTGCCCCAATGGCGTGATGGAAACCATGGTCGCCAAGCAGGTGGTAATTGCCACCGGCTCGCGTCCTTATCGGCCGCTAGATGTCGACTTCAACCATCCGCGGGTTTACGACAGCGACACCATCCTCGGCCTTAGCCACACCCCGCGTCGTCTGATCATCTACGGCGCCGGCGTGATCGGTTGTGAGTACGCGTCAATTTTCAGTGGCCTTGGGGTACTGGTCGATTTGATCGACAACCGTGACCAGCTGCTCAGCTTCCTCGACGACGAGATTTCCCAGGCGCTGAGTTATCACCTGAGCAACAACAACGTGACTATTCGTCACCACGAAGAGTACGAGCGCATCGAAGGTCAGGAGCACGGCGTGATCCTGCACCTGAAATCCGGCAAGAAGATCAAGGCCGACGCCTTGCTCTGGTGCAACGGGCGTACCGGCAACACCGACAAGCTGGGGCTGGAAAACATCGGCCTGAAGGCCAACGGCCGCGGCCAGGTGGAAGTGGATCAGCACTATCAAACCTCGATCCCGAATATTTATGCCGCCGGTGACGTGATTGGCTGGCCGAGCCTGGCCAGCGCCGCCTATGACCAGGGTCGTTCGGCCGCGGGCAATGCGGTGGGCAACGACAGCTGCCGTTTCGTCAACGATGTGCCGACCGGCATCTACACCATTCCGGAGATCAGTTCGATCGGCAAGAACGAACAGGAACTGACCCAGGAGAAGATCCCCTACGAGGTCGGCAAGGCGTTCTTCAAGGGCATGGCGCGGGCGCAGATTTCCGCCGAGCCGGTGGGCATGCTGAAGATTCTGTTTCATCGCGAGACCCTGGAAATCCTCGGTGTGCATTGCTTCGGCTACCAGGCGTCGGAGATCGTGCATATCGGCCAGGCGATCATGAACCAGAAGGGCGAGGCCAATACCCTCAAGTATTTCGTCAACACCACGTTCAACTACCCGACCATGGCGGAAGCCTACCGGGTGGCGGCGTT
>JAIERF010000335.1 GCA_019747075.1 Pseudomonadaceae bacterium | reverse complement strand
CGCCTGGAATGCAGCACCAGTCGCGAGGCCGCCCAGCAGTGGGCGCACAGCCGTGAGCAGAAGGAAGCCGAGTTGCGCCGCCTGGACGCTGAACGTGCCGGGTTGACTGCTGAGTTGCGCGAACAGCAGGACAGTCACCAGCAACGCCTGGCCGATTTGCAGGGTTCCCGCGATGAACTGCGGGCACAGTTCGCCGAACTGGCCGGCAAGATTTTCGATGAGCGCGAGCAGCGCTTTGCCGACAGCAGCCAGCAGCGCCTGGGGCAATTGCTCGATCCATTGAAGGAGCGCATCCAGGCTTTCGAGAAGCGCGTCGAGGAGAGTTATCAGCAGGAGGCCCGCGAGCGTTTCTCCCTGGGCAAGGAGCTGGAGCGTTTGCAGCAACTCAACCAGCGCCTGGGGGATGAGGCCACCAACCTGACCCGTGCGCTCAAGGGCCAGAAGACCCAGGGCAACTGGGGCGAGCTGGTGCTGGAACAGGTGCTGGAGCATGCCGGCCTGAGCAAGGGCCGCGAGTACCTAACTCAGGTCAGCCTGAGCAGTGCCGATGGCCAGCGCTTTCAGCCGGACGTGATCATTCAGCTGCCGGGCGACAAGCAGGTGGTGATCGATGCCAAGGTCAGCCTGACCGCCTATCAGGCGCTGGTGGCCAGCGAGGACGAAGTCAGCCGTGGCCTGGCCCTGAAACAGCATGTGCTGTCCTTGCGCAGCCACCTCAAGGGTCTCTCGGTGAAGGACTACCAACGCCTGGAAGGCCTGCACAGCCTGGATTTCGTCCTGTTGTTTGTGCCCATCGAGGCGGCGTTTGCCGCGGCGCTGCAGGGCGATCCGGGGTTGTTTCAGGAGGCCTACGACCAGCACATCGTGATCGTCAGCCCGACCACCTTGCTGGCCACCTTGCGGGTTATCGACAGCTTGTGGCGGCAGGAGCGGCAGAGCCTGAATGCACGGGAAATTGCCGAGCGCGCCGGGGCGCTGTACGACAAGTTCGTGGCGTTTGTCGGCGATCTGGATGAAGTCGGCAGCCGCTTGCAGCAGCTGGACAAGGCCTACGCGGCGGCGCGCAACAAGCTCACCGAGGGCCGTGGCAACCTGGTCAGCCGTGCCGAGAACCTCAAGCAGTTGGGTGCCCGAGCGAGCAAGAGCCTACCGGCTGAGTTGCTGGAGCGCGCCGGTGGCGAGCCGGCCCTGGATGAGTTTGCAGGTTAGGGGTTGTTGCCGTTTCATTCGGCTCACGATGAAACGGCAACAGAGGCTAGGCCGCTGATTGCTCGCTGGGCTGGCGCCGGGCTTCTTGTTGCACGACAAACTCGCGCACCCAGGCCGCCAGTTGCAGCGGTTCGGCGAGTAACTGCCAGTGCCCGGCGGCCACCTCGCGGCGCTGCAGGTTGGGTGCCCACTGGGCCAGGTCGTCGAACAGGCGTGGATTGACGAAACGGTCGGCGTTTGGCACCAGCAGTTGCACCGGCACCTGGGTGTAGCGGGCGCGGGGGTTGTACAGGCGGCGGATAAAGTTGGCGCGATAGAGGGCAATGCCGTGGCAGCCGTCCGCCAGTTGCTGCGGGTTGCTTGCCAGGCGGCTGCCTTCCAGCCGGCGCACCACCTGCGGCCAATGCCGGGCCAGGCCGAGGCGCCAGGTCAGCTCCGGCAACCAGGGCAGGTGAAACAGGGCGATGTACCAGGATTGCAGCAGCTGTTTGGCCACGCTGCGCAACCCGGCGGCGGACCTTTGTTGCAGGCGCGCCCGCAGCCAGTGACCAACATGGTCCAGGCACGGCCCGGAGAGGCTGGTGTAGGAGGCCAGCAAGTCTGCGCAGTGTGGCTCGGTGACCGTCTCCCAGCTCTGGATCGAGCCCCAGTCATGGGCCAGCAGGTGCACTGGCCGGTCCGGGCTGACGGCGCGGATGACCGCTTGCAGGTCGCGGCTCAGGTGCGGCAATTGATAATCGCGCAGCCGTGCGGGGCGCGCGGAGCGACCGCAGCCGCGCACGTCGTAGGCAAACAGTTGGAACTCGCCGGCCAGTTGCTCGATCAGCGGCAGCCAGATGTGGTGGTTGTCCGGGTAACCGTGCACCAGCAGCAGCGGAATGCCCTGGGGGTTGCCCCAGCGGTACACCGCCAACTCCACACCATCGCCTGCAATACGCCAGTTTTCTGAGTTCATCGCCATGCTCCTGAAGGGCTGGCGTTGATTGTCTGGCGCCGCTGCGTCCGGCGCAGCCGGCACAAAGTCGGGCTAGCAGGCCGTTGAAAAGCGTAGGCGAGGCAGGCAAGACAAGGCAAAAACGGCCGAAAAAGCGGAGTTTACGAGTTGTAAATGAGCATTTTGAGGCCGTTTTTAACGCAGTATTGCCAACGCAGGTAGTTTTTCAGCAGCCTGCTAGATCAGCAGCAGGCTGGCGAGGCCGGCCAGCAGACCGGCAGCCATGATCGGCAAGGTGCACAGCGCCAGTTGGCAGCCGCCGATCAGGGCAATCAGGCCGCCCTTGACCAGGCTGTTGCTCAGCGCAGCAAGGTAAATGCCCTGTACGGCCACTTGGCTGCTGAGGTCGCCCATGGCATTGCGCGACAGCGACAGGGTGATGGCATCGACATCGGTGGTGCCCGACAGCAGCGCCACCAGGTACACGCCGACATCGCCGAGGGAGCGGCGCCCGGCTTCGACCATAAAGGCGATCACTGCCAGCAGGGCGGCAAAGCGCAGGGCCGGGGCCAGCTCGAAGGGGTTTTTCAGCAGTGGCTCGGGGTTGCCCTCCAACTCGTGGCCAGCCTGGCGAAAGAACCACAGCGCACCCGCGGCGTAGCTCAGGGCGCAGATACCCAGGGGCCAGAGCAGGGTGCCCAGCAGCGCCGGGTTGACCAGGCCGACTTCCAACAGCACCCGCGGGAACATCAACGCCGAGGTGGCCAGCAACCCGCAGGCGAGCATGGCGCGCATGCGCGGCCCGCCATCCAGGCGCGCCAGGGTCAGGGTCATGGCGGTGGACGAGACCATGCCGCCGAGCAGTGCGGTGACCAGCAGGCCCTTGCGCGGGCCGATCACGCGGATCGCCACATAGGCGGCAAAGCCGATGGCGGCAATCAGCACCACCATCCACCAAGTGGCGTAGGGGTTGAACACCTGCCAAGGGCCGTAGCCCTCGTTGGGCAGCACCGGCAGCAGCACCAGGGAGATAAACAGCAGCTTCAACGCCCCGGAGATTTCATCGGCGTTGAGGCGACGCAGGGCGCTGTGCAGCGGTTGCTTGAGGCTGAGCAACATGGCGATCACCACCGCGCAGGCGGCGGCCAGCACGCGCTGGTCGCTGAGGGCCAGGCTGCCGAGCAGAAACGTCAGCAGCAGGGCGATGGCATTGGTCACCCCGAGATCGCCGGTATGCCGCTGCTCACCGATATAGGCGGCAATCACCAGCAGGCCGAAAATCAGGCTGATGCTGATCCAGGCATTCAGGCCAAACTGCTGGCCGAGCAAGGCCGCCAAGCCACCGAGTAAACCCACCAGGCCGAAGGTGCGAATGCCGCCGATCAGGCGCGTGTCGTCGGTCTCCCGTGCGCTCCAGCCGCGCTCGGTGCCAATCAACAGGCCGACGGCCAGGGCGGTGGCAAAACTCAGCAGCAGTTCCAGGGTGGCGGGCATACAGCGTCCTTGGCGGAGATGGTTTCGCCCAGTTTAGCGCCATCCAGCGCCCGCGCGGCTCAGGGCATCTCGACCAGAACGATTTCGCTGTCTTCCAGGGCGCTGATCTGCAGCTGCTGCTCGCCGCTCACGGCTAGGCCATCGCGAGCGTTGGCCAGCACGCCATTGACCTCGATCCGCCCGGTGGCCGGCACCAGGTAGGCCTTGTGTTGCAGGCTCAGAGGGAACTCCAGGCGCTGCCCGGCCAGCAACGTGGCGGCCAGCACCCGGGCCTTGGCATGAATGGGCAGGGCGTCGGGGTCGCCGGCCACGCCGCTGGCCAGCACCACGAACTGCCCGGCGCGCTCGCCTTTGGGGAAGCTACGGGTGCCCCAGGACGGCGCGTGGCCATGGCGGTCGGGCAGGATCCAGATCTGGAAGATGCTGCTGGTGACGTCTTCGCGGTTGTATTCGGCGTGTTGAATGCCGGTGCCAGCACTCATCACCTGCACGTCGCCGGCCATGGTGTGGCCCTGGTTGCCGAGATTGTCGCGGTGGCTGATGGCGCCGCTGCGCACATAGGTGATGATTTCCATGTCGCGGTGCGGATGGGGCGGAAAACCGCTGCCGGCGGCGATCTCGTCATCGTTCCAGACCCGCAGGGCACCCCAGTGCATGCGCTTGGGGTCGTGATACTCGGCAAACGAGAAGTGGTGACGGGCATTCAGCCAGCCGTGCTGGGCGTGGCCGAGGCTATTGAAAGGGCGTAATTCGATCATGCTGGTGCTCCGCTGGCAGCGCGGCGGAACGGCCGCGCGGCGTGATGACGGCATGATCGATCGATATCACCTGGATATAAAGCGCAAAAAATGCGCTTTTATGATCGATTTATTGGATGTCAGCCCAAGTGTAGGTGGCGACTGATCAAGGCGCGCAGGGCGGCGGGTTTGACCGGTTTGGCGAGGAAGTCGAGGCCGGCGGCATGCACCGCGGCAATCAATTCCGGGCGTCCGTCGGCGCTGATCACCACGCCCGGTATCGGCGACTCCAGGCGCGTGCGCAGCCAGGCCATCAGTTCGGTGCCGGTGTCGCCGTCGTCCAGGTGGTAATCCACCAAGGCCAGTTGCGGGCGCACGTTTTCGTCCAGCAGGTGTTCGCACTCCAGGCGGTTGCGCGCCGTCCACACCTGGCAGCCCCAGCGCGACAGCAGGCTGTGCATACCGCTGAGGATGCTGTCTTCGTTGTCGATGCACAGCACCTGGCAGTTGTTGGGCAGTTGCACCGGCGTTTCCGCTGCGGGGCGGGGCGCTGGTATGCGCGGCTGGCGCACCAGCGGCACGCTGACGCTAAAGACGCTGCCCTTGCCCGGCCAGGAGCGCACTTCGAGCGGGTGTTCTAGCACCTTGCACAGCCTATCGGCAATTGCCAGGCCCAGGCCCAGGCCTTTCTCGGCGCGGGTCTGGTGGCTGTCGAGGCGTTTGAATTCCTCGAAAATCACCAGGCGTTTATCTTCGGGGATGCCCGGGCCGCGGTCCCAGACCTCCAGACGCAGCCAGTCGCCCTTGCGGCGCACGCCCAGCAATACGCGGCCCTGGGCATAGCGGAAGGCGTTGGTGAGGAAGTTCTGCAGCACCCGGCGGAGCATCTTGCTGTCGCTGTCGATCCACGCTCGGCTGCCGCGCAGGCGAAAATCCATACCCTGTTGCTGGGCCAGTGCGGTGAATTCGCTGCCCAGGGTGTCGAACAGGCTGGCCAGCGGGAAGGCCTTGCGGTCGGCCTGCACGCGGCCACCTTCGAGACGGGAAATATCCAGCAGGTCGCTGATCAGGTCTTCGGCCGAGCGCAATGAGCTGTCCAGCTGGCGCACCAGTTCGCTGGCCTCGCGGGGCAGGGCTTCGGCCTGGTGGGAGAGGGCGGCGGAGAACAAGCGGGCGGCATTCAGGGGCTGCATCAGGTCGTGGCTGACGGCGGCCAGCAGGCGGGTTTTCGACTGGTTGGCGGTTTCCGCCACGCCCTTGGCTTCACTCAATGCCTGATTGAGTGCCGAGAGCTCCTGGGTGCGTTGGCTGACCCGCTGCTCCAGGCCTTCGTTGGCATCTTTGAGGGCTTGTTCGGCCTGACGGAAGGCGGTGATGTCGGTGAAGCTCATCACGAAACCGCCGCCGGGCATGGGGTTGCCGATCAGCTCGATAACCCGGCCGTCGAGGAACTGGCGCTCGGAGGTGTGAGCATTGCCCTGGCGCATCCAGTGCAGACGCTTGTCCACCTGGGCTTGCGGGTCACCGTCGCCAAACAGGCCGCGATCAGCATTGAAACGGATGATGTCGCCAATCGGGCGGCCAATGCGCACCAGGCCTTCGGGGTAATCGAACAGCTCCAGGTAGCGGTGGTTCCAGGCCACCAGGCGCAGAGACTGGTCGACCACGCTGATGCCCTGGGTGATGTTTTCGATCGCGCCCTGCAGTAAGGCGCGGTTGAACTGCAGCACCTCGGAGGCTTCGCCAACGATGCGCACCACATCATCGACCTGCATCTCGCGGCCTTCGATGGCGGCCTTGACCACCGCACGGGTCAAGGAAGCGCCAAGGACGCTGGCCAGCAGACGCTCAGTGTGGGCAATCCATTCGCTGTTGGCCGGTTGCGCCGGGTTGAAGACCTTGCCCTGGCGCAGGGCGAAGCGCTGGAAGCTGTGCTGGGCGCGTTCGTCGCCGACAAAGCGGCCGGCCAGCAGCAGCAGGTCCTGCAGTTGCACGGCCAGCAGGGTGCGGTTGTTGGGCCGCAGGTTGCTGTCCTGACCAATAAAACGGCTGGCTTGCCAGTGCTCGGACACGCGGGTGCGCGAGAGCATGGACACCAGCGCAAACACCAGCCAGTTGCCGGCCAGGGCCAGCACCACGCCAAGGGTCAGGGGGTCGATGGGCAGGCCCAGGGGCTTGCTTGCCAACCAGCTGAGGCCGGGAAACAGCTCCAGCGACCAGCCCAGGCTGCGGGCCACCAGCGGCAGCACCAGTGTGTAGAACCACAGCACGGCGCCGGCGCCTAAGCCAGCGAAGACGCCGCGGCGGTTGGCCTGCTTCCAGTACAGGGCGCCGAGCATGGCCGGGGCCAGTTGAGTGATGGCGGCAAAGGCGATCTGGCCGATGGTGGCCAGGCTTGAGGTGGAACCGAGCAGGCGGTAGCAAACATAGGCCAGCAGCAGAATCACCACGATGCTGATGCGGCGCACGCTGAGCATCCAGTAGCGGAAGGCTTCGAACGGGCGCTCGGTGTTCTGCCGGCGCAGCAGCCAGGGCAGCAGCATGTCGTTGGAGACCATGGTCGAGAGCGCCACGCTGGCGACAATCACCATGCCGGTGGCGGCCGAGGCACCGCCGATAAAGGCCAACAGGGCCAGCAAGGGATGGGCTTCGGCCAGCGGCAGGCTGATTACAAAGGAGTCGGCCGTCACGCCGCTGGGCAGCAGCATCTGCCCGGCCAGGGCGATGGGCACCACGAATAGGGCCGCCAGCGTCAGGTAGGCCGGGAACACCCAGCGGGCTAAGCGCAGGTCCTGGGGTTCGGTGTTTTCCACCACGCTGACGTGGAACTGCCGCGGCAGGCAGAGAATGGCCAGCATGGCGACGAAGGTCTGCACCAGCATCGAGGGCCAGTTGACGCTCTCCTGCCAGAAGGCCTCCAGTTGTGGCGCCACTTCGGCCTGGCGCAGCAGGTCGTCGAAGCCGTCGTACAGGCCGTAGGTGACGAAGATGCCAACCGCCAGGAAGGCCAGCAGCTTGACCAGCGACTCGAAGGCAATCGCCAGCACCATGCCACGGTGGTGCTCGGTGACATCCAGGCTGCGGGTGCCGAACAGGATGGTGAACAGGGCCAGCACCAGGGACACCACCAGGGCGGTGTCCTGAGCGCGCACGCTGTTGGCATCGGCGCCGCCGCCAATCAGCAGGTTGACGCCGAGGACAATGGCTTTTAGTTGCAGGGCGATATAGGGCAACACACCGACCATGCAGATCAGCGCGACGGCCACCGCCAGCGATTGCGATTTGCCGTAGCGGGCGGCAATAAAGTCGGCAATCGAGGTGATGTTCTCCTGTTTGCTGATCATCACCATCTTTTGCAGGATCCAGGGCGCAAACAGCATCAGCAGGATCGGACCGAGGTAGATCGGCAGGAACGACCAGAGCTGCCCGGCGGACTGGCCGACGGCGCCGAAGAAGGTCCAGCTGCTGCAATACACCGCCAGCGACAGGCTGTAGACCCAGGCGCGCAGACGCGGCGACAGCGCCGTGCCACGGCGATCGCCATAAAAGGCGATGGCAAACAGGATGGCCATGTAGGCCAGAGCGACCGCGGCGATCAAACCGTTGGACAGGGTCATGAATACTCCGACTGCGCGAGGCGAGAGGCTCGCCGGTAAAGCTGTTGGGTTCGGGCCGCCTGCGGGGCGGCACCATCAATAGAGCAAGTCTCGCACGTCAGGCGGGCGCCGTCAGGGGCGACCAAGGTCGCAGCCTGTGTTGGTGGAAATCTTGATCGACCAATCAAGACAAGCACGTCCTGAAACGTTAGCCTGCTCGGCCTCAGGAGGTGTTATGTCCCGTTCACGCGAATTCTTTCAGGCCATGCGCGATATGTTGCCGCTGCTGGTTGGCGCCATGCCGTTCGGCATCATCTACGGCACCCTGGCGGCGTCGGCCGGGTTGTCGGCGGCCCAGGCGATTGGTATGTCGCTGCTGGTGTTTGCCGGCTCGGCGCAGTTTATTGCCCTGTCGCTGCTCAGTGGTGGCGCCGGCATGGCGGTGGTGCTGCTGACCACGCTGGTGGTCAACCTGCGCCATGCCTTGTACAGCGCCACCTTGCAGCCTTTCGTCCGGCATTTGCCGGCGCGCTGGCGGGTGCCCTTGGCGTTCTGGCTGACCGACGAGGCCTTTGCCGTGGTCCAGCATCGTTATGCCGAGGAAGACAGTGCGGCCTACAAGCACTGGTACTTCTTCGGTGCGGCGCTGGCCATGTACCTGAATTGGCAGCTGTGTACGCTGATCGGCGTGCTGTTTGGCCAGACGGTGCCGAACCTGGCGGCCTGGGGCCTGGATTTCGCCATGCTGGCGACCTTTATTGGCGTGGTGGTGCCGATGCTGCGTAACTGGCCCCAGGTGGCGGCGGCGCTGGTGGCCGGTGCGGTGGCATTGGCCTGTCACGGCTTGCCCTATCAGCTGGGCTTACTGGCGGCAGCGGTGAGCGGCATCGCCGTCGGTTTATACCTGGAGCGCCGGCAAGGGCTGCAGGTTGTCGAGGAGGCCGTCTGATGTCGATCTGGAACCTGATCATCGGCATGGCGCTGATCACCTTTGCCATTCGCTACAGCCTGTTTGCCTTTCCCCATCTACGTTTTCCGTTGATTACGCGTCAGGGGCTGCATTACGTACCCAGTGCCGTACTCACGGCCATTGTGGTTCCTGGAATGGTTATCCCCGGTGGCCAGCAGTGGGATCTGTCGCTGCATAACGCCTATTTGCTGGCGGGGTTGGCCACCATTCTGATTGCGGCGCTGACGCGGCATCTGTTGGCGACCATTGCTGGCGGTCTGTTGATATTTTTTCTGTTGCGCTGGGCATTGGGACAGTTGCCGCTGTAAGCACGGTCGATTTTGTCGCCTGGCCGCGGCCCGGCGCCGCTATTCGCCCTGCCGCGCGCTACGCAGGTCGGCCAGTACCCGCTCGGCGTTTGCCGTGCACGGCATGCCCTCCGGCTTGCCTTCGATGCTGGCGATGATGCCCAGCAGTTGCGCCTTGTTCTGTGCCAGACGCTGCTGCATGGCCTCGATCTCGCCGACCTTGCGCTGCAGGCTGGCCAGCAGCTCGTCGTGGGGCCAGCCCTGCTGCTCCGTGCCCGGCAGCAGGCGACGGATTTCCTCCAGGCTGAAACCGGACTGTTGGGCACAGGTGATGATGCCCAGGGTCTGCACCGTCTGTTCCGGGTACTCGCGGTAGCCGTTGGCCTGGCGCTGGGCGCTGATTAGCCCGCTGGCTTCGTAGAAGCGGATGCGCGACGGCGCTAGGCCGCTGCGTGTGGCCAGTTCACCGATTTTCATGATTTGTGCTCCGGGCTATTGACCTTAAAGTTGACTTTAACCTTAACCTGGCTCCATCTGCCACCCTGGAGTCCGCCATGACTGCTTTCCAAGCCCTGCATCTGCCCAACGGAACCTTCATCCCCAACCGCATCGCCAAGGCGGCGATGGAAGAGAACTTGGCCGACGCCAGCCAGGGCCCGTCCGCCGAGCTGCTGCGCTTGTACCAGGCCTGGGCCGCAGGTGGCGCCGGGCTGCTGCTGACCGGCAACGTGATGGTCGACCGCCGCGCCATGACCGGCCCTGGCGGTGTGGTGCTGGAAGACGAGCGCCAGCTTGACAAGTTCCGCGAGTGGGCGCGCATCGGCCGCGCCCAGGGCGCGCAGTTCTGGATGCAGATCAACCACCCCGGCCGGCAGATGCAGGCCAACCTCGGCCAGCAGACCGTCGCGCCCTCGGCCGTGGCCCTGGAGCTGGGTGGCCTGTCGAAGCTGTTCCCCGTGCCCAAGGCGCTCGGCGACGAGGAGATCGGTGGGCTGATCCAGCGTTTCGCGCGTACCGCGCAACTGGCCGAACAGGCCGGTTTCAGCGGTGTGCAGATCCATGCCGCGCACGGTTACCTGCTTAGCCAGTTCCTTTCGCCGCTGAGCAACCAGCGCCAGGATCGCTGGGGTGGCGGGCTGGAGAACCGCGCACGGCTGCTGCTGGAGGTGGTCAAGGCGGTACGCGCCGTGGTGGCGCCGGATTTCTGCGTGGCGGTCAAGCTCAACTCGGCGGACTTCCAGCGCAGTGGCTTCGACGGTGCCGATGCCAAGCGCGTGGTGCAGATGCTCAATGAGCTGCAGGTCGATCTGGTCGAGCTGTCTGGCGGCAGCTACGAGGCGCCGGCCATGCAGGGCGATGCTCGCGACGGCCGCACCCTGGCGCGCGAGGCCTACTTCCTCGAGTTCGCCGGCGAGATCGCCGCGGCGGCAACGATGCCGGTGATGGTCACCGGCGGTATTCGCCGCTTGCCGGTGGTCGAGCAGGTGCTGGAAAGCGGCGTGGCCATGGCCGGCATCGCCACCGCCCTGGCCATCGAGCCCAACCTGCCGCGCCGCTGGCAGGCCGGCGACCGGCAGATCAGCGCCGAGCTGGCGCCGATTCGTTGGAAGCAGAAAGCCCTGGCTTCGCTGGCCTACATGGCCACGGTGAAGTTCCAGATGCACCGTCTGAGCCGCGGCGGTCAGCCCAAGCCGAACGTCTCGCCGCTGCGCGCGCTACTGTCGGAGCAACTGAAAACCGCGCGTCGTACCCGTCAGTACAAACGCCTGATGGCTGAGGGCTGATCGGGTATGGCTTGCCTTAAGCGCTGTCTTAATTACATGGTGCAGGTTCGATTTCCTAGGGTGGGCTTTGGCCCACCCTAGGTTTTGTGCTCAACACATCACGGGTACAGAGCCTTGCCTGACTCGCTGGGGCTGTTGGCTTGGTCGGCTGCGGTTCTTTGTGTGGCGCGAGGTGTTGGGGCCATTGCGGGTGTGATGCAGTCGATTTTGTCGCCTGGACGCGGCAGAATCGCGCGGCACTGTGGCTTTTGCCATGGCTGCTGCGATCCAATCAGTGACGATCCGTCGGTCTAACAGGAGTCAAGGGATTATGACCACGCACTCGCAGTTCGCCTTGCTGGGCACGAAACGCTTCCTGCCGTTTTTTCTCACCCAGCTGCTTGGCGCTTTTAACGACAATATCTTCAAGCAGTCGCTGATCCTGGCGATTCTCTACAAGCTCAGCCTGAATGCCGACCGCGCCTTGCTGGTCAATCTCTGCGCGCTGTTGTTCATCTTGCCGTTCTTTCTGTTCTCCGCCCTGGGCGGCCAGTTTGGCGAGAAATTCGCCAAGGACGCTTTGATCCGCGCGATCAAGCTGGCAGAGATCGTGATTATGGCTGTGGGCGCCGGCGGTTTTCTGCTCAACAATTTGCCGCTGATGTTTCTTGCCCTGTTTGCCATGGGCACCCATTCGGCGATTTTCGGCCCGGTGAAATACTCGATCCTGCCGCAAGCGCTGCACGAAGATGAGTTGGTGGGCGGTAATGCGCTGGTGGAAATGGGCACGTTTCTGGCCATTCTCGCCGGCACCATCGGCGCCGGCATGATGATGTCCGGCAGCGCCTACGCCAATTGGGTGGCGGGTGCGATTGTGCTGGTGGCCTGTGTCGGTTACCTGGCCAGTCGCGGCATTCCGCGCGCCCATGCGGCCATGCCGGAGCTGCGGGTGGACTGGAATATCTTCCGTCAGTCCTGGTCGATCCTGCGCCTGGGCCTGCAACAGCAGACGCCATCGGTGTCACGCTCGCTGGTGGGCAACTCGTGGTTCTGGTTTCTCGGCGCCATCTACCTGACCCAGATTCCTGCCTACGCCAAAGAGTGGCTGTACGGCGACGAAAGCGTGGTGACCCTGATTCTCACCGTGTTCTCGGTCGGCATTGCCAGTGGTTCGATGCTTTGTGAGCGGCTCTCGGGTGGCAAAGTGGAGGTCGGCCTGGTGCCGTTCGGCTCGTTGGGCCTGACGGTGTTTGGTGTGCTTTTGTGGTGGCACTCGGGTGGCTTCGCCGCCGGTCTTGAGCCGCACAATTGGCTGGCGGTCCTGGCAGAGCCGCAGGCCTGGTGGGTGCTCGCTGACATCTTCGGCATCGGCTTGTTCGGTGGCTTCTATATCGTGCCGCTGTATGCGCTGATCCAGGCGCGCACTGCGGAGAACGAGCGGGCGCGGGTGATCGCCGCCAACAACATCCTCAATGCACTGTTTATGGTGATTTCGGCGATTGCCTCGATCCTGTTCCTGAGCCTGGCCAAGCTGAGTATTCCGCAGCTGTTCTTGGCGGTGTCGCTGATGAACATCGCGGTCAACAGCTACATCTTCAAGCTGGTGCCCGAGTTCAGCATGCGCTTCCTCATCTGGCTGCTGACCCACTCCATGTACCGGGTCGAGCAGCGTAACTTGCAGGTGATTCCGGACGAAGGCGCGGCGGTGCTGGTGTGCAACCACGTGTCCTTTGTCGACGCGCTGTTAATCGGCGGCACCATTCGCCGGCCGGTGCGTTTTGTCATGTACTACAAGATCTACAACCTGCCGGTGCTCAACTTCATCTTCCGTACCGCCGGCACCGTGCCGATTGCCGGGCGCAGCGAGGACCTGCTGATCTACGATGCCGCGTTCAAGAAGATTGCTGAATACCTGCGTAACGGCGAGCTGGTGTGCATCTTCCCGGAAGGCAAGTTGACCACCGATGGCGAGCTGAATGAGTTCAAGTCGGGAATTGAGCGCATCCTCGATGAAACCCCGGTGCCGGTGATTCCTCTGGCGCTGCAGGGGCTGTGGGGCAGCTTCTTCAGCCGTGATCCGCACAAGGGCTTCTTCAAGCGCCTGTGGTCGCGTATCACCCTAGTCGCCGGTCAACCGCTGGCGCCGGAGTTGGCCAAGTGCGATGCCTTGCAGGTGCAGGTTGGCGCATTGCGCGGCAGCCAGCGCTGATCGTCTGGAAACGAAAAAGCCCGGCAGATGCCGGGCTTTTTGTTGGTGCGCGAATCAGATGCCCTGAGGAATCTCTTCGCCGCCGAGGGCGTCGAACAGCTGCGGCAGGAACTCGCCGAAGGTCAGCATCATCAGGGTGAAGCTGGCGTCCTGCTGGCTCAGGTCGTCATCGCCGCCGTCTTGTTCGGCTTGGTCTTGCAGCAGGTCTTCGAAGCGCAGGCGCTTGACGATCATCTTCTCATCGAGCACGAACGACAGCTTGTCCTGCCAGGCCAGTGACAGCTGGGTCACTTGCTTGCCGGTGCTGAGGTGCAGCTGGATTTCGTCGCTGGTCAGGTCCTGACGTTTGCAGCGAATGATGCCGCCGTCTTCCTGCGGGTCGCGCAGTTCGCATTCGTCGAGCGCGGTGAAGTGCTCGGCGGCTTGCTGGGTCTTGACCCATTCGGTGAGCACGGCGGTCGGTGCCATCTTCACGGTTAGCGGTCGCACCGGCAGCGAGCCGATGGCTTCGCGCAGGGTCGACAGCAGGTCTTCGGCACGCTTCGGGCTGGCGGAGTTGACCAAAATCAGGCCTTGCTTGGGCGCGATGGCGGCGAAGGTGGTCGAGCGACGGATAAAGGCGCGGGGCAGGAAGGCCTGGATGATTTCATCCTTGAGCTGATCGCGCTCCTCCTTGTAGACCTTGCGCATTTGCTCGGCTTCGATTTCCTCGACCTTTTCCTTTAATGCATCGCGCACCACGCTGCCGGGCAGGATGCGGTCTTCCTTGCGCGCGGCAATCAGGATGAAGTCCTGGCTGACATGCACCAGCGGGGCGTCTGCACCCTTGCCGAAAGGGGCGACGAAGCCATAGGTGGTGAGTTCCTGGCTGGCGCACGGGCGAGCGGGTTTGGCGGCCAGGGCGGCTTGCAGTTCGTCAGCAACGAAGGGCAGATCCTGGGTAAGGCGATAGACAAGCAGGTTGCGGAACCACATAAGGATCACTCTCCATTTACAAAGCGCGCATTATTCTCTTCCGCCGGCGGATTGGCCAACCCTGTGCTAAGTCTTTGCTGCATCAGTAAAAATATTTTCGATTGGGGGTTGCCAGGTTCTCGAATCGTGTCTAGAATGCGCCCACTTCGAGAGTGAAGGGTGATTAGCTCAGCTGGGAGAGCAGCTGCCTTACAAGCAGCGGGTCGGCGGTTCGATCCCGTCATCACCCACCAACTCGCTTTTTGAAGTTACGCGCAGCGGTAGTTCAGTCGGTTAGAATACCGGCCTGTCACGCCGGGGGTCGCGGGTTCGAGTCCCGTCCGCTGCGCCATATTCGAAAGCCCTCAGGCAGAAATGCCTGGGGGTTTTTCATTTGCGCGGATTTTTTCTGCGTTAATGAATCCTCACTGCGGCGCTTCGATTTTCTTCGCGCCATCTGCTTGTCAGCCTTGCGCAAGCGCTTGGCTCAATTCGCCAAGTGCTTGAACTATTCGGCATTTTCTCGCTCAGATCGTGGGTAGCCAGTGATTGAGGCGGCCTGCTAAGCTCGCTCCTTCACTCGAATCGCCCCTCAAGCGCAGGAACAAGGAATAAGCATGAAACAACATTTGGCAGCTGTAGCTCTGGTGAGCCTGGTTCTTGCGGGCTGTGATTCGCAAACCAGCGCCGAGCTGAAAACTCCGGCGCAGAAAGCTTCTTATGGCATCGGCCTGAACATGGGCAAGAGCCTGGCGCAGGAAGGCATGGATGATCTGGATTCCCAGGCCGTGGCCCAGGGCATCGAAGACGCCATCGGCAAGAAAGAGCAGAAACTCAAGGACGACGAGCTGGTTGAGGCGTTCGCCTTCCTGCAAAAGCGTGCCGAAGAGCGCATGGCTGCCCTGAACGACGAAGCGGCCAAGGCCGGCAAGAAGTTCCTTGAAGACAATGCCAAGCGTGACGGCGTGAAGACCACCGCTTCGGGCCTGCAGTATGAAATCGTCACCAAGGCCGAAGGCGCTCAGCCAAAAGCCACCGACGTGGTGAGTGTGCACTACGAAGGTCGCCTGACCGACGGCAAGGTGTTCGACAGCTCAATCCAGCGCGGTAGCCCGATTGATCTGCCGGTCAGCGGCGTGATTCCAGGCTGGGTTGAAGCCCTGCAACTGATGCACGTTGGCGAGAAGGCCAAACTCTACATCCCGAGCGAACTGGCTTACGGCGCCCAGAGCCCGAGCCCGGCGATTCCAGCCAACTCGGTATTGGTATTTGATCTGGAACTGTTGTCGATCAAAGACCCGTCGGCAGCTGCTCCCCAGCAGTAAGCAGTAGCCTGACACCCAGCGCCCCGTCTCGACGGGGCGTTGTGCATTCTGCGGCTGAGAAAATACCCACAGGGTGCTTGACGAGCTGGTTCTGGTGCGGGTTTGGCGATTGTTACCGTTACGGTTATGCACATTGACCCATGCGCGTGACTGTGCGTTGGGTCGAGTTCTGGTAGCACTTTGGGTTTTATTTTAAGTTATTGATTTTATTCATTTATTTTTGCTGTTTAAAAAATGCCCGATCTGTAGGGGAGGCCCGTGGGGCGGGGCTTTCGCCATGTTGTTAAGAATTTGTGCACAAGGTTATCCACAGCTTTTGTGGGTAACCTCGCGGGGCCCAGACCGTGGGCGGTGGACCGCAGAATGGCGTTGGCTTGAGCGCCCGACGCGGCATGGCTCCTGTTAAGATGACGGCAATTAAGGAATGTGCCAGCCCGTCTGGTGCTGCTTTCCATGGAGCCCTGAACAATGAATGTGCAAGTGATCACCCGCGACGGTGAGCCGGAATATGCTGTATTGCCTTGGGCCGAGTTTCAGGCCTTGCTGAAAGCCGCCGGCATGCCGAGTAAATCCCCGATGGCCGAACCGGCTGCGCCACAACCGCCTGTGGCCGCGTTGAGTCAGATGCGCAGCCTGCGCGAGGGCCTGGGTTTGTCCATCGAGCAACTGGCCCGCACTGTCGGCATCAGCCCGTCCTACCTCGAGTTGATCGAAACCGCGGAGCGCCAGCCGGACGCCGCCATCCGCCGCGCCCTGGCTCGTGCCTTGAGCGTCTCTGGCTGGAGTGATCCGTCTTGAGCGTGAAGATCAGTCGTCAGCATTGGCAGGCGCTGTTGCTGGAGCTGGACGATGCCCGTCGCAAGCGCCATCTGCTGACCTATCGCGCGCTGGTGGAGCGTCTGGAGTTGCCGACACCGGCGATGCAGACCCTGACTGCTGCGCTGGAGTACCTGGCAGGTCTGGATGCCCGTGCCGAGCGGCCGTTGCGCAGTGCCCTGGTGATCAGTCAGGGGGCCAGTCGTCTGCCGCGCACCGGCTTTTTCGACTGTGTGGCGCAGTTGGGCCGCTTCAGCGGTCCTTCTGATGGTATCGCCGCGGCATCCTGGCATGCCTCGGAAGTGGCGCGGGTATTCGAATTCGCCTACCCCGAGGAACTCTGATGCTGTGGTCGTTGCGGGCGCGTTTGGGTTATCTGCTGGCTCGGCGGTTGCTGGGTTGGCCCTGGCTGGTCAAGCAGCCGCGGGCCTGGCAGTGGATGCAGGGACAATTTTCCCGCATGGCGGCGCTCGGTGACGTGGCGGCGCAAAGTTTCTATGGCCATCTGCTGTTGTTTCGCGGCCAGGGCCTGGGCGCGCGTGAGGAGGGCATGCGTCTGCTGCGCCTGGCGGCTCAGGCCGGTGACGGCAAGGCGGCCTATCAGCTGGGCGTATTGAGCCTGGCGGGTGATACGCGGCAGGCCGCCGATGGGCAGCTGGCGGCTAGTTGGTGGGCCATGGCGGCCGCGGCGGGCCATCCCCTGGCGGCGCGGCGGTTGGCGACCTTGTACCGTGACGGCGCGGCGGGGCAGCAAGCCGATCTGCAGCTGGCACAACGCTACGAGGCGCGTGCGGCCGAGTTGGGGCTCTGATTGTTCGCCAGCAACGTATCGACGATGTGCAGGCTGTAACCCGGTACCCCCTTGGCGTGATGCTTGGCCTGTGAGGCCAGCTCTGCCAACTGGCTGGCATCCAGCTGAGCGCAGGCTTGTGGATGCAGGTGCACGACGCCGATGGACAGGGTCAACAGGCCAAACTCCTGACGTTGGCCCTGGCGGTTAGTGGCGCTGAAACAGCCCGCCTGCAGATGTTCTGGCCGATAGAAGCGCCGGCATTGGCCCTGAAAGTCCTCTTGCAACTGGTGCAGGCGCTTACGCCAATCCTTGGAACTGAGCACCAGCAGAAAATCATCGCCGCCGATATGGCCGACAAAGTCGCAGGTTGGGTCGACCCGCTCGCTCAGGCAGTGGGCCAGGCACAACAACACTTCATCACCCTTGGCATAGCCGTAGATGTCGTTGAACGGCTTGAAGTTGTCGATATCGACATAGCAGATCAGCGCTTCGCGTTCTTGCTGCAATACGCGGCTCAGGCACTGCTGAATCGGTACGTTGCCCGGTAGCAGGGTCAGCGGGTTAGCGTGCCTGGCTTGCTGGATCTTCAGCTCGGTAATCAGCTTGAGCACGTCGATCACCCGACCAAGGCCGTGATAAATGCCCTTGTGGGTAATGATGAAGTCTTCTTCGATGCGTTGTCGCGCCCGGCTGGTGAGCAGGCGACTGACTTGCTGCAGGGATTGCTCCAGTTCGACGGCGAGAAAGTCGTTGCTCATCAGGCGGCTGATCGGCTTGCGTGCCAGCAGGTCGGTGGCAAAGGGTTTCAGCAGAGCATCGGTCAGTGAGTGGCGATGGACGATGCCAATCGGCTGCTGCTGTTCGTCGAGCACCGCCATGGAGTTGAGGTTGGCCTGGGCGCGGAAGGCCGCCAGAACCTCGCCGATGGTTTGCTCGGCGTGCACGGCCGGTTGCTGGTTGAGCAGGGCGCTGAGGTCGCAGCCCTCATCCTGCAGGGCGCCAGGCCGCGCTTCCAGCAGGGGCAGGAGTTGTTGCGCTTCGTGTGCGGGCTGCTCTTGCGGGCGGCCAAGCAGGTAGCCTTGCAGCAGGTCCACACCCATTTCGGCGAGCACCGCCAGTTCCTCGGGAAGTTCGATACCTTCGGCAATCACCTGGGCCCGTGAGGCCTTGGCCATTTGCAGGATGGAGCCGACGAACTCGCGTTTGACCGCATCCTGGTGGATGCCATCGATAAAGTGCCGGTCGATTTTTACATAGTCCGGACGCAGCTCCGACCACAAACGCAGGCTGGAGTAGCCGGCGCCGAGGTCATCCAGGGCAATCGAAAAGCCCATGGCGCGGTAGTGATGCAAGGCGGTGTGGAGCAGGGAAAAGTCGTCAATCGGCGCCTGCTCGGTCAGCTCGATCACCACTTGGCTTGGAGCGATGCCATAGGTTTTCAGCAGCTGCAGGGTGCGGCCTGGTTGATGGCTGGCTTCCAGCAGGGATTCGGGGGAAATATTGAGGAACAGCTTGCCCGGCAGCTGCAGTTCGCTGAAGCGTCGGCAGGCGCTTTCTCTGCAGGCGAGTTCCAGTTCGCTCAGGCGACCGCTTTGGCGGGCCACGGCAAACAATGGAATGGGTGAGTGCAGGGGGCTATTGGATGGCCCGCGGGTCAGGGCTTCGTAGCCGAGAATGCGTCGTTCGGAGAGCGAGACAATCGGTTGGAACAGGCTGTGCAAGTTGCCTTGGGCCAGGATCTGGCTCAGGGCGCTTAACTGCTCGATGGTGGTCATGGGCGTCTCGTTGCCGGTGAAATAAACAGGCCG
>JAIERF010000165.1 GCA_019747075.1 Pseudomonadaceae bacterium | reverse complement strand
GGCGCTTGCGCGCTTAGGCGGTTATTTTCTGTGGCACTTTCCGTAGGCTCGCGCCTCCCAGGCGTTACCTGGCACTCCGCCCTATGGAGCCCGGACTTTCCTCCCCCCCGCACTGTAAACAGCACAAGGCAGCGACTGTCCAATCGACTCTCCACCGCCAAGGGTAACGGCAGGCGCCACTAAGAACAAGCTCAAGCGTCTTTCTGGCGCTCTAACGCAGCCTGGTAAAGGAGATTCTTGCGCACTCCGGTGATCTCGGCAGCCAGGGCCGCCGCACGCTTGAGAGGCATCTCTTTGAGCAGCAAATCCAACACCCGCAGCGCCTCGACACTCAAAGTATCCTCGCCCTCCGGCGCCTGCCAGCCCGCCACCAGCACCACACATTCACCGCGCTGCTGGTTGCTGTCGGCCGCCACCCAGGCCGCCAACTCAGCCAGCGGCAAGCCCTTGAGGGTTTCGAAGGTTTTGGTCAGCTCCCGCGCCAGCAAGGCCGGACGTTCATCACCGAACACGGCCTGCATGTCTTCCAGGCATTCGAGAATGCGATGCGGCGCCTCGTAGAAGATCAGCGTGCGAGGTTCTTCCTTGACCGCCTCCAGCCGCGCACGCCGCCCAGCAGTTTTGGCCGGTAGAAAACCCTCGAAAATGAAGCGATCCGACGGCAAGCCTGCAGCTGACAGCGCCGCGATCAAGGCACTCGGCCCCGGCACCGGCACCACCTTGATCCCGGCGGCGCGGGCATTGCGCACCAGGTGATAACCCGGATCGGAAATCAGCGGCGTGCCCGCATCGGAAATCAAGGCCACATCGCCACCCGCCTGCAAGCGGGCGATAAAGTGACTGCCTTGCTCGCGCTCGTTGTGTTCGTGGCAAGCCGCCAGCGGCGTATTAATGCCGAAATACTGCATCAGCCGCGCCGAGTGGCGGGTATCTTCCGCGGCAATTAGCGCCACCTCACGCAGGATGCGCAGAGCCCTAGCACTGATGTCATCCAGATTACCTATCGGCGTGGCGACCACATAAAGCGTACCCATAGCCGGGCTCAAAACACTGGAAAGGGTCACCGCACACACCTCTGGAAACAGCTAAAACGCGCATTGTAGCCCGATTCGCGCCAGCAACATCGCGCCGCAGCCGGGGCTTGGGTACAATTCGCCTTCTTTAGTATCTAGTACCAGGAACGTTTAGATGATCGCCTGCTTGCGTACGCTTCCCCTGCTTGCCCTGACCGCCCTGCTGGCCGCCTGCACAAGCACCCCTACCGCGACCCTGGGTGAGCTGCCGCGCACGCCGCAAGCCAGCATCGAGGAACTGCTGCAACAGGCCAGCAGCAGCCAGCCGCAAGAGGCCGCAAGCCTGCGCCTAGCGGCCGCCGACCAGGCCTACAAGCTGAATGACAACGGCCAGGCCGCACGCATTTTGGAGCAAATCCAGCTCGACTCCCTGCTACCCGCCCAACAGATCTTCGCCAGCACCCTGCAAGCGGAACTGGCCCTGGCTCGCAACAAGCCCAAGACCGCACTCAAGGCCCTTAGCCATCCTAGCCTGGAGCGCCTCGCCGAGCTGCCAGTCGAGCAGCAAGTCCGCACCCAACTTGCCCGCGCCAACGCCCTGGCGGCCAGCGGCCAGGCCCTGCCAGCAGCACGCGAGCGAATCTTTATCGCCCCCCTGCTCAGCGGCGCAGCCGCCAACAGCAACCATCAAGCCATCTGGGCTCTGCTCGACAGCTTGCCGCTCAGCCAACTGCAGGACAGCGGCGACGCCGACCTGAACGGCTGGCTGGCACTGGCGCGCGCCGCCAAGAGCAACGGCACCCCGGAACAGCAGCAGGCCGCCATTGACGCCTGGCGCCAGCAAAACCCGCAACACCCGGCCGCGCAGAACCTGCCCGAGCAACTGAACCAACTCAAGCAACTGGCCAATCAACCACTCAGTAAGATCGCCCTGCTGCTGCCCCAGGATGGCCCTCTTGCCGCCGTGGCCCAGGCCCTGCGCGACGGCTTTATGGCCAGCTACTACCAGGCCCAGCAAAACGGCCAGACTGCACCGACCGTCGAGCTGTATGACAGCAACAAGATCACCTCCCTGGATGACTTCTACCGCCAGGCCCAGGCCGCTGGCGTGCAATTGGTGGTCGGCCCGCTGGAGAAACCACTGGTCAAACAACTGAATGATCGCAGCCAACTGCCCATCACCACCCTGGCCCTGAACTACAGCGAAGGCAGCAAACCCGGCCCCGCCCAGCTGTTCCAGTTCGGCCTGGCCGCCGAGGACGAGGCGCGCTCGGTGGCCCGCCGCGCCTGGGACGACGGCATGCGTCGCGCCGTGGCGCTGGTACCCCGCGGCGAATGGGGCGACCGCGTGCTCGCCGCCTTCCGCCAGAGCTGGGAAGCCGACGGCGGCACACTGATCGCCGCCGAACACGTCGACCAGCCCGTGCAACTGGCTCAGCAGATTGCCGACCTGTTCCAGTTGCGCCAAAGCGAAGCTCGCGCCAAGCGCCTGCGCAACACCCTGGGCACTGACGTTGCCGCCCTACCGGTACGCCGCCAGGACGTGGACTTCATCTTCCTCGCCGCCACGCCGCAACAAGCCCAGCAGATCAAACCGACCCTGGCCTTCCAGTACGCGGGCGACGTGCCGGTTTACTCCACGTCCCACCTGTTTACCGGCAGCAACGGTCAAGCGCAGTCAACCGACCTCAACGGCATCCGCTTTTGCGAAACCCCGTGGCTGCTGGACAGCAACAACGCACAGCACCAGCAGGTGGTCGCCCAATGGCCGCAAGCCGCCGGCAGCCTCGGCCGCCTGTACGCCATGGGCATGGACGCCTACACCCTGGCGCCGCGCCTCAATCAGCTGAAAGCCCTACCGGACACTCGCGTCGACGGCCTTACCGGCCAACTGAGCATGAACCCAAGCCAGCGCGTGCAGCGCCAACTGCCCTGGGCCGAGTTTCGTGACGCGCAAGTACAGCGCCTGCCCTGATGACCGATCGCCGCCATGCCAGCGGCCGTGCCGCCGAACAGCACGCGCGCAATCACCTGGAACAGCACGGGCTGCGGCTGCTGTTCCAGAACTGGAGCTGCCGCTGCGGCGAGCTTGATCTGGTCATGCTCGACGGCGATACAGTAGTATTTGTTGAGGTTCGTTATCGACAACACGCCGCCTGGGGCGGCGCCCTGGAAAGTGTGGATAGCCGCAAGCGCGCCAAGATCAGCGCCGCGGCGCACTACTTCCTCCAGCAGCAATTACGCTGGGCCAGATCACCTTGCCGCTTTGATGTAGTTGCCATGAGCGCGATTGACTCGTCAGGCCATGGCCTGAATTGGATTCAGAACGCTTTCGACACCTGATCAGCCACCACTGAAGGTTTTCCCCGATGGACATGCAATCCCGTATTCGCCAGCTCTTCCAGGCCAGCATCGACACCAAACAGCACGCAATGGACGTGCTGGTGCCCTTCATCGAGCAAGCCAGCCAGGTGATGGTTCAAGCCCTGCTGAGCGAAGGCAAGATCCTCTCCTGCGGCAACGGTGGCTCGGCAGGCGACGCACAGCACTTCTCCTCCGAACTACTCAATCGCTTCGAGCGCGAGCGCCCGAGCCTGCCCGCCCTGGCCCTGACCACCGACAGCTCGACCATCACCTCGATTGCCAACGACTACAGCTACAACGAAGTGTTCTCCAAGCAGATCCGCGCCCTTGGTCAACCAGGCGACGTGCTGCTGGCCATTTCCACCAGCGGCAACTCGGCCAACGTCATCCAAGCCATCCAGGCCGCCCATGACCGCGAGATGATCGTGGTCGCCCTCACCGGCCGCGATGGCGGCGGCATGGCCTCGCTGCTGCTACCGGAAGACGTGGAAATTCGCGTACCGTCACAGGTCACCGCCCGCGTTCAGGAAGTGCACCTGCTGTGCATCCACTGCCTATGCGACCAGATCGACAACCAACTGTTCGGGAGTGAAGAATGACTCGCCACACCACCGCACTGCTGAGCCTTGCGCTCTGCCTTTTGCTCAGCGGCTGCAGCTCGGTGCTGACCGCCACCCGCGAAAAGCCCATCGAAGATGATCGCGGCACACGCACCATCGGCAGCACCCTGGACGACTCGATGATCGAAACCAAGGTGGCAGTCAACGTAGCCAAGGCCGATACCGGCCTGGACCGCGATTCGCACATTGTCGTGGTCAGCTATAACGGTATTGTCCTGCTTGCCGGACAAACACCTAACCCCACGCTCAAGGCCAAGGCTGGGGCAGCCGCGCAAGCCACCCAGCGGGTCAAGAAGGTGCATAACGAACTGCAGACACTGGCACCCTCGTCACTGCTGGCTCGCAACAACGACACCTGGCTGACCACCAAGATCAAGACCCAGATGCTTACCGATGCCGCCGTACCCGGCTCGCGGATCAAAATCGTCACTGAGAATGGCATCGTCTACATGCTCGGCCTGGTCACTCGCCGGGAAGCCAATGTCACCACCAGCCTGGTGCAGGGCGTGGATGGCGTGCAGAAGATCGTCAAGCTGTTCGAATACATCGACTGATCAGCAGCGCACTACAGACTTAAAAAAGGCGATCCGAAGATCGCCTTTTTTGTTTTTACTTGACCACTTTCAAGCTGGGCCGGCCACTGGGTCGTGGCGGCTCACTGGTCGGCGGACCTTGATCATCACCATCGGCAGCGCTATCAGCATCGTCGTCCAGAGTGGACGACTCCAGATCAAACACCATGCCCTGGCCATTCTCCCGTGCGTACACAGCAAGCACAGCGGCAGCGGGAATAAACAAGCTTTGCGGCACGCCACCAAAGCGCCCCTCAAAGCTCACCGCATCGTTATCCATATGCAGATGACGCACCGCACTAGGTGACACGTTCAGCACCACCTGGCCATCTTTGGCATAGCCTGGCGGCACTCGGGCACCCGGATAATCCGCATCGACCAGCAAATGCGGGGTGCAATCGTTTTCCACAATCCATTCATACAACGCACGAATCAGATAAGGACGACTGGAGTTCATCACTCGCTCCTCTGTATCTCAGCGCATATCGCGCTCGGCTTCAGACAAGCTAGCCTGAAATGCCGGGCGGGCAAACTGACGATCCATATAATCCAGCAACGGCTTGGCCGGCTTTGGCAACTCGATACCCAGCACCGGCAAACGCCAGAGAATGGGCAGCAGGCAGCAATCCACCAGGCTCAGCTCATCACTGAGGAAGTAAGCCTTGTCGACGAACAGCGGCGACACACCGGTCAGGCTCTCACGCAATTCCTTGCGCGCCTGCACACGCGCGGACTCCTTGCTACGCGGGTCCTGAATCAGATCAACGTGGCGGCACCAGTCACGCTGAATGCGGTGCATCAACAGGCGACTATTGGCCCGTGCCACCGGATACACCGGCAACAGCGGCGGATGCGGATAGCGCTCATCGAGGTATTCCATCACCACCGTCGATTCGTACAAAGCCAGATCGCGATCAACCAGTGTCGGCAGGCTGCCATACGGATTCACCTCCGTCAGCTTGGGCGGATAACGGCCCGGCTCAACATCAATGATCTCGGCGCTGACACCCTTCTCGGCGAGCACGATACGTACGCGGTGGGAATAGTGATCGGCGGGGTCAGAGTAACAGGCCAACCTATTGGCTACGGCCATGACGTCTCTCCTCGCGGGGAATAATTAACAGAAGCAGAAAAACAAGCGCGCCCATTTGGGCGCGCTTGTTCACAACGAGACAGCAGTTTATCAGTGAACGTCCTTCCAGTATTCGCGCTTGAGCAGATAAGCGAATACGAAGAAGAAGGCCAGGTACAGCAGCACATAAGTACCGATACGCTGACTTTCCAGTTTCACCGGGTTGGCCGAGTAGGCCAGGAAGCTCACCAGGTTCTTGACCTTCTCGTCGAACTGCTCAGTAGTCAGTTTGCCGGTCTTTGGCACAACGGTCAGCTGGTGGCAATCTTCGTGAGTGATCGGCGTGCCGGTCAGCGGATCGAATTGCTTCTTGCCACCCTCGACAACCTGCACCTGCTTGCAACCAATCACCTGGCGGCCCTGCAGATCAGCCAACACGTTTGGCATGCCCACAGCTGGGAAAGCCTTGTTGTTGACACCCCAAGGACGGGTCGGATCTTCGTAGAAGGTCCGCAGGTAGGTGTACAACCAGTCAGTACCGCGCACACGAGCAACCAGAGTCAGGTCAGGCGGCGCAGCGCCGAACCAGACCTTGGCATCCTGCGGCTGCATGCCGATCTTCATGTGCTCGCCAATCTTGGCGCCAGTGAAGACCAGATTATCCATCATCAACTTGGTCGGAATACCCAGGTCAGTCGCCACGCGCTCATAGCGCTGGAACTTGGCACTGTGGCAGCCCATGCAGTAGTTGGCGAAGGTCTTGGCGCCGTCTTGCAACGCCGCCTTGTCCTTCAGATCAACTACAACAGGGTCATTCGGATACTCAAGTGCCGCCTGAGCCATGGCGAATGCCGGCAGTACTGCGAAAATCAGTGCGAAAATTTGCTTTTTCATCAGCCAGTCACCCTTTCCGGAACCGGTTTGGTCTTCTCCATCCGGGTGTAAAACGGCATCAGGAGGAAGAAAGCGAAATACAGAATGGTGCAGGTACGCGACATGAAGGTACCCAAGTCCGACGGAGCCTGAGCACCGTAGTAGCCAAGAATCACGAACGACACCGCAAATATCACCAGCCAGATCTTGCTCAACCAGCCTTTATGCTTGATCGACTTGACCGGACTACGATCCAACCAAGGCAGCACAAACAGAATGGCAATGGCAGCACCCATGGCGGCAACACCCATCAGCTTGTCCGGCACCGCACGCAGGATCGCGTAGAACGGTGTGAAGTACCAAACCGGGGCAATGTGCGCTGGGGTCTTGAAGGCGTTAGCCACTTCGAAGTTCGGCTTCTCGAGGAAATATCCGCCCATTTCCGGGAAGAAGAAGATCACCGCGCAGAACACGAACAGGAACACCACCACGCCAACAATATCTTTAACGGTGTAGTACGGGTGGAACGGAATACCGTCCAGAGGAATGCCGTTGGCATCCTTCTTCTTCTTGATATCCACGCCTTCCGGGTTGTTCGAACCCACTTCATGCAGAGCCAGGATGTGCAGCACCACCAAACCCAGCAGCACGATTGGCAAGGCAATCACGTGCAAGGCAAAGAAGCGGTTCAGGGTAATCCCCGAAATCAGGTAGTCACCACGAATCCACTGAGTCAGGTCGTCGCCAATCACCGGAATGGCACCGAACAGCGAGATGATCACCTGAGCACCCCAGTACGACATCTGGCCCCACGGCAGCAGATAGCCCATGAAGGCCTCAGCCATCAGGCACAGGTAGATCAGCATACCGAACAGCCAGACCAGCTCACGCGGCTTCTGGTAAGAACCGTACAGCAAGCCACGGAACATGTGCAGATACACCACCACGAAGAACGCCGAGGCGCCAGTGGAGTGCATGTAGCGAATGATCCAGCCGTAATCCACATCACGCATGATGTATTCGACCGAGGCAAATGCCTCTTCGGCCGACGGCGTGTAGCTCATGGTCAGCCAGACACCGGTAAGGATCTGGTTAACCAGCACCAGCAGTGCCAGCGAGCCGAAAAAATAGAAGAAGTTGAAGTTCTTCGGGGCGTAGTACTTGGACAGATGCTCTTCCCACATTTTCGTGGCAGGAAAGCGGGCATCCACCCATTCCATGAATTTGCTCATCAGGCTTTCTCCTGGTCCACGCCGAGGACGATTACATCAGCCGACTCGTAAGAGTGCGGTGGCACCGGCAGGTTCAAGGGAGCAGGCTGCGACTTGTATACGCGGCCCGCGAGGTCATAGCGGGAGCCGTGGCACGGGCAGAAATAGCCACCCAACCACTGCGCACCCAGATCAGCTGGCGCCACTTCCGGACGGAAGGATGGCGAGCAACCCAGGTGCGTGCACAGGCCGACCAGAACCAGGATCTCAGGCTTGATCGAGCGCGCTTCCGGATTGACATACTCCGGCTGCACCGATGCCTGCGAACTTGGGTCCGCCAGCTCTGCATTAAGTTTCGGCAGGGCCTGCAGCATTTCCTCTGTCCGATTCAGGATAAATACCGGCTGACCACGCCACTCAGCAACAATCTGCTGACCTGGTTCGATCTTGCTGATATTCACCTTCACCGGTGCACCTGCGGCCTTAGCCTTGGCACTCGGGAACCATGACCCCACGAACGGGACCGCAGCACCCACCGCTCCTGCAGCGCCTACCACCGAAGTGGCCGCTACCAGGAAGCGACGCCGGCCTGCATTCACGCCGTCATTGCTCATTCAGTCGTCTCCCATCAGCTTTGTGGCCTGTTGTTCAGGCCTCTACTAAGTAAATTTCGAGCCACGCAAAAAATTTGCCAGATGGTAAAGAAAAGCCCCATACATGACAAGGCAATAGCAGGATACAAAGTTGTCGAACGCCTTGCGCGCCGCGGCATACGGGCCTGCGGCAAGTTGCCGCAGCGCAAGTAAGCAGCCATAAAAAACGCCCAGTTCCGCAAGGAAACTGGGCGTCTTTTGGAGCGTAGCAGCGAATTAACGCTTCGAGTACTGCGGACGCTTACGCGCTTTACGCAGACCGACTTTCTTACGCTCAACTTCACGGGCGTCGCGAGTTACGAAGCCGGCCTTGCGCAGTGCAGGGCGCAGGGACTCATCGTAATCCATCAGCGCGCGAGTGATGCCGTGGCGAATTGCGCCAGCTTGACCACTCACACCACCGCCAAGAACGGTAACGTAGATATCGAATTTCTCGACAGTTTCAGTCAGCTCAAGCGGCTGACGAACAACCATGCGAGCAGTTTCGCGACCGAAGAAGGTATCCAGGGTGCGGTTGTTGATAGAGATCTTGCCAGTGCCCGGACGCAGGAAAACGCGTGCGGTTGCAGTCTTGCGACGGCCTGTGCCGTAATTTTGAGTCGCCGACATAATGAACTATTCCGTTAAATCTTCAGTTCTTGGGGCTGCTGAGCAGTGTGCGGGTGAACAGCGCCTGCATACACTTTCAGCTTACGGTACATGTCGCGACCCAGCGGGTTCTTCGGCAGCATGCCCTTAACCGCGGTCTCGATCACACGCTCAGGCGCCTTGGCGATCAGTTTTTCGAAGCTGATCGACTTGATGCCACCCGGAAAACCGGAGTGAGAGTAGTACATCTTGTCAGTGGTCTTAGCGCCAGTAACACGAATCTGCTCAGCATTGATCACAACGATGTAGTCGCCGGTATCAACGTGCGGAGTGTACTCAGGCTTGTGCTTGCCGCGCAGACGGCTGGCAATTTCGGTGGCCAGACGACCCAGGGTCTGACCAGCAGCGTCGACGACAAACCAGTCGCGCTTTACTGTTTCCGGTTTAGCAGTAAAAGTTTTCATTCTTTATAGCCTCAGGGGCCGCCCTGATAAATAAGACGGCGGATCTTACTGAATAGTGCGTACTTTGACAAGTCAAAGGCAGCCGAAAACAGGCGCTATCGGGGGCTCGGGTCAGCGCGACCGTCATACGGCAAGATTCTTCGGCAAGCGGCGCATCACTTCCACTGCAGAAAGAGGTGCGCAATTATGCAGATTATCGAAATAATTTCAACCCGATTTTGCCGACAGGCACGACCAGCACGGGAAATACCCGCGCCAGCCGTGCACGCTCAATAGCAGTACAACCCAATTCGTGCAGCGCTGGCTGCACCGCGCGACTCGGCGCCGGCCAAACATCTGCCACTACAGCGAACGAGCAATGATTTCTTTCATGATCTCGTTAGTACCGGCATAGATGCGCTGCACCCGCGCATCGGCCCAGGCACGGGCCACTGGGTACTCCCACATGTAACCGTAACCGCCGTGCAGTTGCACACACTCGTCCAGCACCTTGCACTGCAGGTCGGTACCCCAGTACTTGAGCATGGCCGCGGTCGGCACATCGAGGTTGCCCTGCAAATGCAGCTCCAGGCATTTATCCAGGAATACCCGACCGATTTGCACCTCAGTAGCGATTTCCGCCAGCTTGAAGCGGGTGTTCTGGAAGTCCGCCACCGCCTTGCCGAATGCCTTGCGCTCACGGGTGTATTCCAGGGTCCACGCCAATGCCGCTTCAGCCGAAGCCAGAGCACCGATACCCACGGTCAAGCGCTCCTGAGGCAGTTCCTGCATCAGATAGGCGAAGCCCATACCGGCCTGCCCCAACAAGTTCTGCTTGGGCACGCGCACATCCTGGAAAAACAACTCGGACGTGTCCTGCGCCTTCATGCCGACCTTTTCCAGGCGCTTGCCCTTGGCAAAGCCTGGCGTACCCGCCTCCACCAGAAACAGGCTGGTGCCCTTGGCGCCCGCTTTCGGATCGGTCTTGGCCACCACAATCACCAAATCAGCCAGATAGCCGTTGGTGATAAAGGTCTTGGAGCCGTTGATCACATACTCATCGCCATCCAACACGGCGGTGGTTTTCACCCCTTGCAAATCGGAACCGGCGCCCGGCTCGGTCATGGCGATGGCGGTGACCATCTCGCCTGACACCAGTTTGGGCAGGTACTTGTGCTTCAGCGCCTCGGAGCCGTAATGCAGGATATACGGCGCGACGATGTCGGAATGCAGGGAGAAACCGATACCGGTCAACCCAAGTCGACCGATTTCTTCAATCACCACCGTGCTGTAGAGGAAATCCGCGGCCATGCCGCCGTATTCCTCGGGAATATGCGAGCACAACATCCCGGCTTCGCCCGCCTTGCTCCAAAGCTGGCGATCGACATGGCCGTCCTTTTCCCACTGCGCGTGGAACGGCACCGCCTCTTGCTCAAGAAACTTGCGCACACTGTCGCGAAACAGTTCGTGGTCGGAGCTGAATATTGTTCTTGGAATCATGACGGCACCTAAAAAACGCAAAGGAAGACAAAATTTGCCAAGGCATGACTGTAGGACAGTCCGACCAACAACCACACTGGACACATCCGCCAAAAAATAAGACGATCCAGCCGTATATTGACCGTTTACCCATAAATAATTAAAACAAGAACACACCATGACCCTTGCAACCGTAACGCCCCTGAAGCGCGTCAGCATTCTGGCCACCGAAGGCGTATTTGCCTCCACCCTGCTGCAGGCCAAGGACTTCTTCCACATGGCCAGCCTGCGCTACGGCAAGCAGCTCGGCCTGGGCCTGACCCCGTCCTTCGAGATTCACCTGGTCAGCCCCGACGGCCTGCCGGTGCGCAGCTTCAGCGACGTTATCATCCCGGTTGATGGCTGCCTGGACAGCGCCGACGTGATCATCCTGCCCGCCTTCTGGGATGACTTCGACGCACTCTGCGGCCGTCATCCACAGGTGCTGAGCTGGCTGCGCGAACGCCATGCCGCTGGCGCGGCGATATGTGGCGAAGCCACGGGCGTGTTCTGGATGGCCCAGTCCGGCCTACTGGATGGCAAGGAGGCCACCACCTACTGGCGCTTCTTCAATGAGTTTGCCGAACGCTTCCCCAAGGTGCTGCTGAACCAGGAAAAGCACCTGTCGGATGCCGACAACCTGTATTGCGCCGGCGGCGTCACCTCGGCCTGCGACCTCTACATCTACCTGATCGAACGCTTCTGCGGCGCCAGCGTGGCCCAGGGCGTGTCACGCGACATTCTTTATGAAGTGCAGCGCAGCTATGCCCCCGGCCGCATCGGCTTCGGCGGGCAGAAACTGCACCAAGACGTGACCATCCTGCAGATTCAGCACTGGCTGGAAGAGCATTTCGCCGACAAATTCCGCTTCGAAGATGTGGCCCGCGCCCACGGCATGAGCATTCGCAACTTTATGCGCCGATTCCAGACCGCCACCGGCGACAAGCCCCTGCACTACCTGCAGCGCCTGCGCATCGAAACCGCCAAGGGCCTGCTCTCGGCCACCCGTAAAAGCATCAAGACCATCAGCTACGAAGTCGGCTATGACGATGCCAGCTTCTTTGCTCGCCTGTTCCGCCAGCACACCGAACTGTCACCCAATCAATATCGCCGGCAGTTCCAGCACAAAGGCGAGTAGCCGCTCGCCATTCGTAGGATGGGTTCACCGGCCCGGCAGACACCCTATGATCGGCCGAGCCCTGTGGGGCGCCCCCAATAACAAGAACAGGTTCACGCCATGCGCCATGCCCTTTTTGCCCTGCTCAGCCTCTGCAGCCTCGGCGCTGTTGCGGATAACAACTGGAAGCCATTCCCCCACGACCAGAGCGCCTACGACTACTCGGGCGACAAGTTGCGTCATGCCTGGCCACAACTGACCCGCGGCTTCGGCACTCAGTATCCCTACCCGGACGCCAACTGGGTGGTGAAAATGGCCAAGGAAAATCCCCAAGCGGTGCAAATGACCGTTGCCGCAGGCAGCGGCTTCAGCGGCAAGCCCGAGGAAGCCGAGGCCTATGCCGCCAAGCTGCAGGACGTGTGGCGCAGCATGTTCCGTGGTGACTTTGCCAAGGCTAAGGCCGACGGCCTCAAGCTCGGTGTTGGCGGCCAGGTGCCGGCGATGTTTGCCCAGGTCATCTATGCCCTGTTTATGGCGCCGGACCAGGCCAGCAAACACCAACTGCTGGAAGAAGTGATCAGCTACACCGACCAGGCCGGCGAGCTGGTCAACGCCGACCCAATGGCCATGTTCGGTCGCGTCTACGCCAAGGCGCGCCTCGGTGAGGAGCTGCCGATTGCCGTGGTGCTCAAGCGCGGCTACACCAGCCAAATCCCCAAAGAACTCGACGCGCTGCTGGCCAAGCAACCGCGCCAGCCGTTCGCCCTGGCACTGTACGGCGGCTACGAAGCCGGTGTTATCCGCAAGGTCGGCTCCTTGGTCGGCGGCATGACCTACGGTGTTAGCTCAGACAAGATGGAGCAGTACTTCGACCGTTCGTTCAAGCAAGCCAACAACCTGCCGATCGGCCATTACGAGTACGCCAACGCCCTCACCTACGTGTACGGTGACGACGAGCGCGACAAGGCCCTGAAGCACCTGAAACTGGCGACCCAGATCAAACCGATCAACGCCATGGAAGCCCTGGAAGTGGCCCACGCCAAGAAGCTGCTGGCCAGCTTCGAACAGAGCACCGCCCAGCGCTAAATCCGGGCCAAAGCAAAAAAGGGGTTGCCACTGGCAACCCCTTTTTTGTTTCTACCGCCGTTACGGCTTGTGCGGTCGCGAGAGGAACTCGTGGGACTGCATTTCCAGCAAACGGCTGAGGGTGCGCTGGAATTCGAACTCCAGACGGCCACCGGTGTAGAGGTCCTTCAACTCAACCTCGGCTGAGATGATCAGCTTGACGTTCCGGTCGTAAAACTCGTCCACCAGGTTGATAAAGCGCCGCGCCATATCGTCCTTGCTCACGCCCATTTGCTCGACGTTGGAAATCAGCACCGCGTGGAAGATCTTGCCCAGTTCGATGTAGTCATTCTGGCTGCGCGGGCCATCGCACAGCTCGCGAAACTCGAACCAGGCCACGTCGTCACCGACCTTGCGCGCTTGAATCGCCCGATTCTCGATAATCAGATCTTCATCAAGCTCAATCTGGCAATGCTCCGGCAACAGACTGCTGAAGCTCTTGCTCAGGCTGTCTTCCGCCGCTGCATCCAGCGGCCAGTGATACAGCTCGGCCTGCTCCAGGGCGCGCAGGCGGTAATCGACGCCGCTGTCGACGTTGACCACTTCAGTGTGCAGCTTGACCAGGGCAATCGCCGGCAGGAAGCGCGCACGCTGCAGGCCGTCTTTATACAGGCCATCGGGGACGATGTTGGAGGTCGCCACCAGGGTCACACCGTTCTTGAACAGCTCTTCCAGCAAGCCGGCCAGAATCATCGCATCGGTAATATCGGAGACGAAGAATTCGTCGAAGCAGATCACCCGGGTTTCCGCGGCAAAACGCTTGGCCACCAGCGGCAGCGGGTTTTTCTCGCCTTTGAGGGTGCGCAACTCTTCGTGCACGCGCTTCATAAAGCGGTGGAAGTGGGTGCGGGTCTTCTCCTTGAACGGCAGCGAGTCGAAGAAGGTATCGACCAGGTAGGTCTTGCCGCGGCCCACGCCGCCCCAGAAATACAGGCCCCTGACCGGGTCCTGGGTCTTCTTGCTGAACAGCGAACCCAACAAGCCGGGCTTACGCTTGTGCGCCGCCACCAGATCGTCATACAGGCGCTGCAGATGGCGCACCGCAGTTTCCTGGGCAGCATCGTGGAAGAAGTCGGGCCGTTTCAGGTCCTCTTGGTATCGCGCTAGGGGAGTCATAGTCGGCAACTGGGCTGGGCAAGAAAAACGGGGCGCCACTGTAACGGCGCACCCACGGATTGGCAATTGACCACAGGTCTGATGGCCTACTCGGATTACTCCGCCGGTGCCAGGGCTTCGCGCAGACGCTGGATGGCCGCCTGGCAGGCCGCCGCATCGGCAAATGCTGGGCTCTCGGCGATGCACTCGGCGTCCAGCCACAGGGCAAAACCCTCGCCCTGTTCGCGCAGGTCCAGGGCCTCGCCACTCTGCAGACGCTTGCTGACCTGACCGGCGGACTTGCCGTCGGCAAAGCACTTGGACAGCAGCAACTGCTCGCCGGCGGCGTCCAGCAGGCGGAAACGGAAGCTGCCATCGTCCTCACGGAAGCTGACAAAGCGCGCGCTTTTCGCCGCCTTCTTCTTCCCAACATCTCCTGCCTGTACCTGGGTGCGGAACGAGCGCAAGCCCACCGCCTCACGCAACTCACCGAGGAACGGCGTAGCGACCTTGCGCGCCTTGGCGGCACCGGCCAGAAGAATATCCTCCAGCTCCGCCGGCTTCTCGATCAAGGCGTGATAACGCTCGCGCGCCTCACCCAGCTCGCTGTCCAGCAGCTGCAACAGACGCTGCTTGGCATCGCCCCAGCCCAGGCCGGCAACCAGCTCGGCACGGAACTCGGCTTGCTGGGCGGCGCTGGCAAAGGCCTGATAGAGGGTGAACAGGTGCGAATTGTCCGGATCCTTGGCCTCGCCGGGCAACTTGGAGTCGGTGACGATGCGCGCGATGGCGTCCTTCAGTTGCTTGGCGCTGCCGAACAACGGAATGGTGTTGTCGTAGCTCTTGCTCATCTTGCGCCCGTCAAGGCCCGGCAAGGTGGCTACCCCCTCTTCGATCACCGCTTCCGGCAGGGTGAACAGCTCCTTGCCCTGGCCAAACAGGTAATTGAAGCGCTGACCGATGTCGCGGGCCATTTCCACGTGCTGGATCTGGTCACGACCGACCGGCACCTTGTGCGCATTGAACATCAGAATGTCCGCCGCCATCAGCACCGGGTAGCTGAACAACCCCATGGTCACGCCGGCGTCCGGGTCTTCACCCAGCTCGACATTCTTGTCCACCGAAGCCTTGTAGGCATGGGCACGGTTGAGCAAGCCCTTGCCGGCAACGCAGGTCAGCAGCCAGGTCAGCTCGGGGATTTCCGGAATATCGGACTGGCGATAGAAAGTCGCACGCTCGACATCCAGGCCACAGGCCAGCCAGGTAGCGGCGATCTCCAAGCGCGAACGCTGGATGCGCAGCGGGTCATCGCACTTGATCAGCGCGTGGTAGTCAGCCAGAAAATAAAACGAGTCGGCATCGGCGGCGCGACTGGCGACGATCGCCGGGCGGATGGCGCCGGCGTAGTTGCCCAGGTGCGGAGTGCCAGTGGTGGTGATGCCGGTCAGAATACGAGTGGTCATGGTCTGTCGCTTATCGGTTGGGCCTGCGGCGGCTTGTGATCACGCCAGACGAGGTAAAACCACGTCTTTTAGATCGGTCAGCTTGCCGTGAAAAAAGTGCCCGCATTCTGCCACTTTCAGCAGCTCATGGGGGCGCGGCAATGCCTGTGACCAGGCGAACACCACGGCAGGATCGATCACTTCATCCTGTTCCGGCTGGATCACCGTCAACACGGCGTGCTCAGGCAGCCGTTCCGGTGCCTGCAGGCGCTGCACGGCCGGGGCAACCATAAACAGCCGCTCGACCACCTGACCTTGCGCCTCCAGACGCCCAGCCAGGGCAGCGGCGACAAAGCCGCCGTAAGAAAAACCGAGCATGCTCAGTGGCAGTTGCGGCTGCTGGGCTCGTAGCCACTGGGCGATTGCCTCAGCATCGTCGACCTCGCCACCAGCCATGTCGTGGCTACCGGCACTTTGGCCGACGCCGCGATAGTTGAAGCGCAGCGTGCTGTAACCGGCGTCGCGCGCCGTGCGCTGCAAGGTGGAAACCACCTTGTTGAGCATGGTGCCACCCTGCACAGGGTTGGGGTGACAGAGCAGCGCCAGGCCACGGGCATTCGGCAGATCGAGGTACAGGGCTTCGAGAGGGCCGCAGGGGCCATCGAGCAAAAGAGGTATTTCACGGGTGGACAACGGGTAACTCCGTGACCCCGGGGAGGGTCGACTCGTCTAGCTGACAGCCTGCGCCATGCACACTAGGTGCATTGGCCATGCGCACCTGGCGCACTAAGCATGCGCACTAGCTGCATAACCTATGCACACACTTGGCATTGCATTGCGCTATACAGCGCAGGTTCGAGCCGTTAACGTAAAGCAAAGCCGCTTATAGAGGAAGGATTCGTGGAACAGTCGCTCACCGCCTGGTTACTGCCAGCCCTCGCACTGCTGACCGGCATTGCCATCGGTTTTCTGGTCGCCCGCCTGCTGCCCAACGCTGCTCCTGGCCGCACGCAGCGCCAGCTAGATGACCTGCAGGAACGCTTCAACAGTTATCAGAGTGAAGTGGTCACCCACTTCAACACCACCGCCAGCCTGGTCAAACGCCTGACCCAGAGTTACCAGGACGTGCAGGAGCACCTGTCCGAGGGCGCCGACCGCCTGGCCCTGGACGAAATCACCCGGCAGCGCCTGCTGGCCGCCCTGCACAGTGACGACAGCCACAACGGTCCGCGCGAGCGCCTGACCCCGCCGGCCAACAACGAGATGCCCAAGGACTACGCGCCCAAGCCTGCCGACGCCACCGGCACGCTGGACGAAAGCTTCGGCCTGAAGGGTAAGAAGTTCTGAAGCCCTGAACCGCAGACATAAAAAAACCGCCTTTCGGCGGTTTTTTTATGTCTGCGGACGATTAGATCGCGCCGCGACTGCGCAGCAGCTCCAGCACCGCCTTGACGCCCTCTTCCACCGAGGTGGACTGGGTATCAACCACCAGATCGGCATCCAGCGGGATGTCGTAGGCGAAGGATTCACCAGGGATGTTGTCGCCACCGGCGGCGTACAGCCCCTGCGGATCACGCTCACGGCACGCCAGCGGCGAAGCCTGCACATAAACGGTGAGCAAGCGTTCGGCACCAATGATGGCCTTGGCCTGTTCGCGACCTTCGGCATCCGGTGCGACAAAGGCCGCCAGGGTCAGCATGCCAGCTTCGTTGAACTGCTTGGCCACCTGCGCCGCACGCCGCCAGTTTTCGGCGCGGCCGGCACGGTCCTGGGGCAAGCCCTTGTTCAGGTCGTGACGCAGGTTCTGGCCGTCCAGCACGTAGACCGCACGCCCCATATCGAACAGCTTGCGCTCCACGGCGTAGGCCAGGGTGCTCTTGCCGGCGCCCGACAGGCCGCTGAACAACACGCTGGCCGGTTGCTGGCCGAAGCGCGCAGCACGCTCCTCGGTGGACACATGGGCCAACTGGCCGTGGTGACCGCTGCCCGCCTGACCGCCCACTGGCGCGGCGATGATCATGCCAGCGCCGACAGTGCCGTTGGTCAAACGGTCGATAACGATAAAGGCGCCGGTGGTGCGGTTGCTGGCGTAACCGTCGAGGGCAATCGGTGCATCCAGAGCGACCTTGACCTTACCGATCTCGTTCAACTGCAGGCTGCTGGCCGGGCCTTCTTCCAGGGTGTTCACGTCAACACGGTTGTGGATGCTGGCAATCGAGCCCGGCACATAACTGGTGGCGCGCTTGATGTCGTACTTCTTGCCCGGCAGCATCGGCTCTTCAGCCATCCACACCAGCATGGCGTCGAAGCTGTCGGTCACCTGCGGCTGGTTGTCGGCATGCACCAACAGGTCGCCACGGGACACGTCGATTTCATCTTCCAGGGTCAGGGTCACGGCCTGGCCTGGGCCCGCCTGCTCCAACTCACCATCAAAGGTGACGATCGACTTGATCTTGCTGCCCTTGCCCGACGGCAGGACGATGACTTCGTCGCCCTTGCGCACGATGCCGCTGGCCAGGGTGCCGGCGAAACCGCGGAAGTTCAGGTTCGGACGGTTAACGTACTGCACCGGGAAACGCAGATCGGTGAAGTTGCGATCACCGGCCACTTCCACGGTTTCGAGAATTTCCATCAGCGACTGACCGCTGTACCACGGCGAACGCTCGGACTTGTTGACCACGTTGTCGCCCTTCAGCGCCGACATCGGCACGAAGTGCAGCGAACTTGGCTTGAGCGCGATGCCCTCGGCAAACTCCAGGTAATCCGCCTTAATCTGCTCGAACACTGCCTCATCGAAGCCTTTGAGGTCCATCTTGTTGATGGCGACGACGATGTGTTTGATGCCCAGCAGGGAGGCGATAAAGCTGTGACGCTTGGTCTGGGTCTGCACACCGTAGCGGGCGTCGATAAGGATGATCGCCAGGTCGCAGGTGGAGGCACCCGTGGCCATGTTGCGGGTGTACTGCTCATGGCCGGGGGTATCGGCGATGATGAACTTGCGCTTGGCGGTGCTGAAATAGCGGTACGCCACGTCGATGGTGATGCCCTGCTCGCGCTC